>NZ_KZ627135.1:33723-102195 GCF_001811075.1 Rothia sp. HMSC069C03 | reverse complement strand
CCCCCCCCCCCGACATGTAAACCCTCAGACACGCAAGCGGCGACCCCTCCCCCACGGGAAGAGCCGCCGCTTATCTATACCGCACGTCTATGCGTGTCCATGCTGTGCCCCCACTGGGACTCGAACCCAGAACACAAGGATTTTAAGTCCTCTGTCTCTGCCAATTGGACTATGAGGGCGTATCCCGAACAGTCCGGGACACAAATATTTATTATTCCACGAAAACGCACCCGAACCTAAGCAGAAACACATTTCAAACGGTTCCCCGAACCCCGCCGTAGCAAGCATCATGCAAAAGCACTGGTGGGCAGCTAAGCTAGACAGCTCACAAACACCCAGGCGCAAAATAGGCGGTGCAGAAGACTAAGGTCTTCCACACCACCCTTTGCTTTATCTCAAGTGCGCTATCTCAGGGGGCATACCCCTAAGTCAGGCTATTTTAGAGCTTTGCCTTCTGGCGTGCCGGTGCAGTACCGGTTGCTTCCTGGAATGCCAGGCGCGGGGAGCGCTGGTGGCGAATCGAGGAGGTGTCGCGACCGAAGATCTGGTTCAGAGCCCAGGTGGTCATAACGCGAACGGTACGCTCGGTGGTGGGGATTGCAGAGCCGTGGTAGCCGCGGTGCATGATCCATGCCAGCGGGCCGCCAATGGTCTTGCCCTTGAAGTTTGCAACACCCTTCCACAGACCCAGACCTGCCACAACACCGATGGTCTCGTGGTAGTAGTCGGTCAGGGGCTCGCCGCGGCGAGCAGCCAGCAGGTTCTTAGCCAGAACAACAGCCTGGCGAGAAGCGTGCTGAGCGTTGGGAACGCAGAAGCCGCCCACGCCGCCACCGGAGAGGTCCGGAACAGCTGCGTTGTCGCCTGCAGCCCAAGCGCCCTCGACCACGCCGTCGTCGCCGGTGACGCGCAGGTCTGCGCTCACGCGAACGCGGCCACGCTCGTCGATCGGGAAGTCGGTGTTCTTCAGCATCGGGGATGCTGCCACACCTGCGGTCCAGATCAGGGTGTCGGTCTTGATCTCGCCTGCGGGGGACTTGTCAGCCATGTTGATCAGCTGCAGGTTGCCGTCGGTTGCATCGGAGAGGGAGGTGTTCAGCAGGATTTCGATGCCGCGTGCACGCAGTTCTGCAACAACCTTCTCTGCACGGTCTGCGGGAACCTCGGGCATGATGCGCGGTGCGGCCTCAACCATGACGAAGTGCAGGTCGGAAACGGAGAGACGCTCGTTGCGCTCCACAGCAACGCGTGCCATGTCCTCGAGCTCGGAGATGGTCTCAACACCAGCGAAGCCACCACCAACAACAACGAAGGTCAGGGCACGACGGCGCTCTTCAGCGTCGGACAGCATGGATGCGACCTCGATGCGGTCCAGAACCCAGTTACGAACGGAGACTGCCTCTTCGATGGTCTTCAGACCGATAGCGACCTCTGCCAGGCCCGGAATCGGGAATGCACGGGTCACAGCGCCTGCGCCGAGGACGATCTCGTCGTACTTCAGCTCGAAGGGCTCACCGTTGTCGGTGGGCTCAACTACAGCGGTGCGGTTTGCGTGGTCGATGGAGACAACGCGGCCGGGGATCAGCTCGGTGTCGCGCAGGTGCTGGCGCAGCGGCACAGTTGCGTTACGGCCTTCCATGGAACCTGCTGCAACCTCGGGGAGGAAGGGCTGGTAAGTCATGTAGGGGTTCGGCTCAACGATGGTGACGACGCCACCGGTCTCCTTGATAGCCTTCTGGATCTTCTTAGCAACGGTGAAGCCGACGTAGCCGCCACCGACGATCAGGACGCGAGGACGGTCCTGTGCCACCTTAGTGAATGCCATTTTGTTACTTCCTAGTCTTTAGGTACCGAGGTTCGGTAGCCCCGGTAGGTTGGTATGTGCAACTTTCGGCTCGTTCCGAAAGCTCCCCTGACGAACAAAGCGGCTCGCTCTGGAAGTCCTTGCGCAACGCGAAGTGGCTAGCAGCACGAGCCTGTCTATCACATACCTGTCGTCTTCATATTTTACGCCTTTGTTTAGGTGATTTCGCACCTATGCCGCATCAGAGCGCACCCTAAGTTAAAAGTTTTGCGCATCTGAACACGGTTCATCTCTTGATGTTGGTTAGGGTCAAAGGCACCCTTTCCGATTTTTACGCGGCGTGTTCGATATTTTCGTTTATTACTGCCTGTCCCGCCAGACACCCCACCCCAAACAATAAAACCCGGGGCCAACTCAAAAGTCAGCCCCGGGCGAACAGAAAAAGCCACTGCACAACAGAAAAACGTCATCAAACAGTACTAACGAGAGGTCCGGCGAGTACTCTTCCGTGCAGCTTCTTGAGACTTCTTCGCCACATGGCGAGTTCCCCGGCGAGCGCCCTGACGAGGACCCGGGTGATGCGCCGCCGCACGAGCCATCCGCGCTGCGTCACCCGCACTCACATGCATCCTGTGCAAACGATGCACCGAACCAGCCGTAATAATCGTCAGCCACAACACCAGCGCCGCCAAAATCACCGGCGGCAACCAGCCACGATCCTCCGGAGGGCGACGCGCATCCGGCGCAGCCGCCTTCACAATGCTCTCACCCTCCTCATGGACCGGCGCAGCATCGCTAGGAGTCGGATCGCTCACCTGCCGCTTACGGTGCACAGCAATCCACTCAGAAATCGAACCCAACGGATTAGCCGTCACCGCAGGCGACGCCAAAGCCATCGCATCCTGCGGATTGAAAATACCGTAACCATACAAAGGGTCACGGCCCGTCGCACCAGCATCATCAGCCGAAGCAATCAAACGTTGAGCCAGCTGAGCCGCCGACTCCTTCGGATACTTCTGCTTCAACAACGCCGTAACACCCGTCACCAAGGGCGCGGCAGCCGAAGAACCCGACCAAATCATGTACCCGTTACCCGGAGCAGCCGCAATCATATCCGTACTCGGAGCAACCACAGCAATCGAAATGCCCTGAGTCGACGAGCCCTCAGCAACAGCCTTCTTCCGGTCAATACCACCAACCGTCAACACTCCAGGAATCGTCGCCGGAGCACCAACCTGTGTCAAGCCGCTACCGCGGTTACCCGCAGCCGCAACAATCAGCACGCCCTTCTGCTCAGCGTAGGCAAACGCCTCATCCCAGCTCTGCGGCCAGCTCGTCTTATTCGAACCAATCGACATGTTAATAATCTGAGCCCCGTGGTCGACCGCATAACGCACAGCCGCCGGAATCTGCTCATCAATACTCTTACCGCCGGTCGTACCCATATTCAGCGAAATCGGCAGAATCTTCGCATCGGGAGCTACACCAATCACACCGGTCGGTTTACCCGGCTGACCCGCAATTGCAGAATAGCCCTGCGTATCGTGACCGTGACCGGCAATCAAAGAAGCAACCTCCGTGCCGTGCATCGGCTCAGCACCCAGGCCCTTCCAGCCATCCTCGCTACCCACGCCCGAGGCGTCATAACCGCGCAGAACATTACCCTCAAGATCCGGGTGGGTACCGTCCACGCCCGTATCAATCACAGCAACCGTCACGCCCTTACCCGTAGCCTGCGACCACAAGGACGTAATACCGTACTCGTTCAGCCAATACTCACGCTGACGAACATCATCACCGTTCTTGGTCGATGTGCCCTTACTCGGAGTCGCAGAAGTCTTCGGCACCGCAGTACCCGACGGCGAAGGAGTCGCCGTCACCTCCCTCTTCGGGCTCGGGGAAGCAGAAGCGGAAGGGGTCGGATCCGTCGCCCAAGCGGCAGGCGCCAGCGGAGTCCACAACGGCAGAAGAGTCAACGCGGCACTGGCACCCAAAGCTGCAACCTTACGGATGCGGCGAGTAGCGCCTCGGTCAGAACCAACCGAAGCGCGCACACCAAATACACGAGACGCACAGGCGAAAGACGGCGCAAAAGACCAGCCGATCAGGGGCATACCTCGCCGATGCTCAGAACGAACCATTAAAACTCCTCAAGCTGAGCCGCGCCGTAAACCACCATCGGTTCACGGCGCGAGCGCTCAAGCCTACAGCTGGGACAGAGCGATACCGTCCAGAATGTCGTGCTCGCTGACGGTCACCGAATCCACGGCACCATCAGTCATCTCATTCAGACGGGTCAGGATGCGGGCGTAAATCGTCGCGCCAGCACCAATCACATCCACCCGGCCGGGGTGCATGTAGCCGAGCTCCTCACGCTCGGCACGGTTCAGCGAAGCCAACCAGCGGGCAGTCTTCTGAACGGTCTCCACCGAGAAGCTCTGAGCGTTAATAGCCTCAGAATCGTAGCGGTCCAGACCCAGTGCAGCGGCAGCAACAGTGGTCGCAGTGCCAGCCACAGCCACCACGCGGCGCGCGTTCTGCAGGGGTACCGTCTTACGCGCCACATCGAGAGCCTCGTCAGTATCAGCCTCAACGCGAGCAATCTGCGAGTCAGTCGACGGGGCGCTCATCATGTGACGCTCAGTCAGACGCACACAACCAATATTGACGCTGCGGGAAGCTTTCACACCCGACTCGTCACCGAGCACAAACTCAGTCGAACCGCCACCCAGGTCGAACACCAGGGTATCGCCATCGCCGTAACCGACAGCGCGCACCGCACCCGCGAAGGACAGTGCAGCTTCCTCGTCCCCGCTAATGACCTCGGGCTCAATACCCAAAATCTCGCGGATACCATCCACGAACACCTGGCGGTTACCCGCATCACGAGTCGCACTGGTCGCCACGAAACGCACCGAATCAGCGCCGTGCTCCTTCAGCAACTGCGCATACTCACGAGCCGCAGCGAAAGTACGGTCCAGCGCCTCCTGCGCCAGCCAGCCGGTCGCGTCCACGCCCTGACCCAGACGCACAATGCGCATCTCACGCACAACGTCCTTCAGAACGGTCTTCTCAACCCCGTCCATCACCTCAGTAGTGGAATCAGCAATCAGCAGGCGAATAGAGTTCGTACCGCAGTCAATCGCACCAACGCGCACGGTGGGTTCCTTTCAGGTCTTCAATAAACATTCAGCGCCAAAGGCACAGCGAGCGCCGCAGGCGAAAAATTTTCGCTTTTCGGCGCTCTTTCTTCTATCTATTATGCGCCCGCACCGTCCTTCAAGACGATGCGGGCGCACCAGAATCAATATTTAGGCTTCTTCGCGCCACGCGGGGTCGCAGGAGCAGACCTCGGGGGTCCACCACTCGGCGATAGCGTCCAGGCCGCGGTCACCCATCGGGTTCACGCCGCGACCCACCGACAGGGTGTGGCCGATAACGGCGTGCAGGCACTTCACGCGGGTCGGCATACCGCCGGCAGAGATACCGTCAATCTCCGGGACCTCTTCGGTGCCGCTCATCAGGCGGATGCGCTCACGCTCAGCCAGGTAATTCTCGTGTGCGGCAGCGTACTGTGCCGCAAGGTCTGCGTCCTCAGCCAGCGAGTCGGTCATCTCGTACATCAGGCCGCCCGCTTCCAGACGGGAAGCCGCAGCGGTAATCACCGGATGCGCCAGGTAGAAAACGGTCGGGAAGGGGGTGCCGTTGCTCAGGCGCGGCGCGGTAGCAGCCACGAGCGGGTTACCGCACACGCAGCGTGCCGGAATCTCAATCACGTCGCGGACCTTACGGCCCAGCTGCGCGGAGAGAACACGGATGTCCTGCTCGGTGGGGGTCAGGGTTTCAACAGTTACGCCGAAGCCGCCGGGGGTGCGTGCCTTCAGCTCTTCAATGGTGTTTTCGGTGCTCATAATCCTAAGTTTCTGGAACGAGGGGTCACCTCGTCCGCTTATGCCGGGTGCTTGCCAGGGCGGGGGTTCCTGCCGGTGGCTGGGGCTAGTTCTTCTCGAGAGAATTCCAAACCTTCGTGGTCCAGGCTTCCTCAGGGGCGTTCTTCGCGTTCGCAGAAGTACCGTCCGCCTTCGTGGAGTCCTCGGTGATGCCGGTGACCACGTAGGGGGTGTCGCCGGGATTCACATAGTAGAGGCGGCTACGTGCCTGCTGGCGAACGTAGTTGTCGTCGTTCCACCAGGTCTGCTCCGCCTTCAGCTGGGCGTTCTCCTGTTGCAACTGGGAAATGTGCGCGTTGATCTGCTTGATTTCCCGATCCTGGTCAATGTAGGTGACCACCGGGTATGCGGTACCGAGCGCAATCACGCCCACCACAACAGCGGTCAGGAAGCTACGACCGGAGAACATATGAGCCGCCACGGGGGCATCGTATCCGCCCTCTTCACTGCCCTGCTGGGCTGCGGCGCGGCGGCGGGCACGCTCCTCACGGCGAGCCTGCGCCTGACGTTCACGCTCGGGGTGGCGCTGGTTCAGGCCCACGCCAAAGAAAAGGGCACTTGCCTTTTTCATCAGGGAGGGGCGGGTTTCATTAGCGGCGCCATGCGGCGCGTTGGAGGCGGTAGCACCCTGAGCGGGTGCAGCGGAACTCGTAGAGTGCGACCGGGTCTGCTGGTTTGCTCGCTGGCTCATTGCTCTATCCTTCGTTCCGTTCTCTACCGCTAAACGCTTCCTTCATATTCTACCCGGGTTTGTACACTCACCTGAGCGTTCCCTCTGGAGCTACTTCCGGGGCCGTTTTGAAAGACCTTCGGGCTTTTTCGCTATGTGTTCGGGTGGGGTGCTGACATCCACCCAGGTAGAGCAAAAGGCGACGCTACCCCCAACGGAGATAGCGTCGCCCCTCGTTAAAAGCACCCCTGAATTGAAGGGGAGAACCCATCATTATCCGCGCTGGATGGCATCCAGAGCATCAATGAGCTGGGCAGATGCCTGGGGCTCAACCTTACGCGTAAACCACTTTCCTGATTCTAGGATGACAGGGAGATCTTTCTCGGTGAGCACCTCAGGGTGAGCTCCCATCCCGCTCCAGTCGATGTAATGGTGATTTGCGTGGTTCTCCGAATGCTTTGTGCCCGGTGCCAGCTGACCATCGGTTGCCCATGCCTCAACACTCTCACGAGCGGGCGTATTGAGGAGTACACTCTGCATCCACATCTCGTCAGGCATAGGGGCAGAACGGAAAATCTTGGTAACCTCTCGGCCCTTCGGAGTTTTCAAAAAGTCCATCACCTGAAGTGCAGCCGAACGAGAAATCGTCCAATAGGCCGAGCCCTGATAAAACTGGACGGGCAAATTCTTGCGGGGGAACATCTTCGAAATCTTGTAATACACTTTGCGTACGCCCCTGCGGATAATCCCTTCAGGCAGCAGGCCTTCAAAGTCTTTGTATTCGCGGTACTGAACCAGCTTGTAGTTTCGCATACCGGGAGCCAGAGCGTAGAAGCTTACCCAGGAGCGCTCCAGATTTTCGGGCCGGGCAAGAAAATCAGCGTATTCGCGAAGAGGACGCACAGGATAGCACTGCCCCGTAATAGATGCGTAATGAGTTGCCTCCGGATACTCCTTTAAAGCCTGGGCAAGCATTTTTTGAGTTGCCTTCACCGCAGAGTAACCGGCCCAACGCACGTTCTCACGCTCACGAACGTAAGACACACCCTCGACGTAGAAGTCGTCAAGATTGGCCTTCTTATCAATGTGGGCAACGCATACCCCACCAGAATTCAGAATATGTCGAGCAATTTTCTTAAACTGCTCCGGGTACTTATGGGCGAGGATGAGATAGCAGACAGTCATGATTTTCCTATGTGATGCGTGAGTGAACGTATATGGCTGATTATATGGCGCTGACAAGGAAAAACCGGGCCGACCCACAATACATGACGTGATGAATTACATCACGATGTATCAGGTTCGACCCGGCCTGTTCAGGGACGTTCAGCAGAACATCCCGCAACCTTCAAGCGTTATTATGCCTTGAAGCGGGGGAATGCGGACTTGCCAGCGTAAACAGCTGCCTCGCCCAGCTCTTCCTCAATGCGCAGCAGCTGGTTGTACTTAGCAACGCGCTCGGAACGTGCGGGAGCACCGGTCTTAATCTGGCCAGCGTTGGTTGCAACAGCCAGGTCAGCGATGGTGACGTCCTCGGTCTCACCGGAACGGTGAGAAACCATGCAACGGTACTCGTGGCGCTGTGCCAGCTCCATTGCGTCGAGGGTCTCGGTCAGCGAACCAATCTGGTTCACCTTCACGAGCAGAGCGTTAGCTGCGCCCTCTTCGATACCGCGAGCCAGACGCTCGGGGTTGGTCACGAACAGATCGTCACCGACAATCTGGACCTTATCACCAATCTGCTCGGTCAGGGTCTTGTAGCCCTCCCAGTCGTTCTCGTCCAGGGGATCCTCGATGGAAACCAGGGGGTACTTTGCAACGAGGTCAGCGTAGTATGCGCTCATCTCAGCTGCGGACTTCTTCTGGCCCTCGAACTCGTATGCGCCGTCGTTGTAGAACTCGGAGGATGCAACGTCCAGTGCCAGTGCAACCTGCTCGCCCGGCTTGTAGCCAGCCTTCTCGATTGCCTCAACAATCAGGTCCAGTGCAGCTGCGTTGGACTCCAGGTTGGGTGCGAAGCCACCCTCGTCGCCCAGGCCAGTTGCCAGGCCGCGGTCGTGCAGCACGGACTTCAGGGAGTGGTAAACCTCAACACCTGCGCGCAGAGCGTCAGAGTAGTTGTCGAAGCCGATGGGAGCAATCATGAACTCCTGGATGTCAACGTTGGAGTCTGCGTGAGAACCACCGTTGAGGATGTTCATCATGGGGACGGGCAGAACGTGAGCGTTCGGGCCGCCGAGGTACTTGTACAGGGGCAGGTCAGCGGACTCAGCAGCGGCCTTAGCAACAGCCAGAGAGACACCCAGGATTGCGTTTGCGCCCAGCTTGCCCTTGTTGTTGGTTGCATCCAGAGCAATCATGACTGCGTCAACAGCGCGCTGGTCAGAAGCCTCAATGCCGATGACCTCTTCAGCGATTTCTTCGATAACAGACTTCACTGCGCCCAGAACACCCTTGCCCAGGTATACGGACTTGTCGCCATCGCGGCGCTCAACAGCTTCCCACTCACCGGTGGATGCGCCCGAGGGCACAGCTGCGCGTGCGAAAGCACCGTCTTCGAGCAGAACCTCAACCTCAACGGTCGGGTTGCCACGGGAATCCAGGATCTGGCGTGCGTGAACTGCGGTAATAACAGCCATGAATTGTTCTCCTTTTGGGATGTCAAGGATGTGAACGGCTCACCCGGTAGTGGACAAGTCGCGTCCCCTAAATTTTAGCAAAAGTCCCACACAAACACACTAGTTGCCACCGCTTTTTTGCTGCCTTAATGAAGGTCTCAATAACCATTAGTCGTGCGCTACAAAGCGGAACAAGACCTACGCTTCCCCACAGAAAGAGAGTGTGGGTACCCGCTCAAAGCACAACATGAGCCCAAACAAATAGAAGGTGCTTTGAAACCTCTTATTCCCTCAGAGGACAGGTTTCAAAGCACCTCGAGAAGAACTCGACCAGCGTGTCTAGTAGCTCGGCTCATCATGAGTATGCTGAGCAATATAGCGGCGAGTGTACGAACGCAGGGCGCGCTCAGCATCCAGGCCGTTACGCTGAGCACGGCTCACCAACGCAAACAGCAACTCACCGAACTCCTCCTCAGTGTGCATATAGCGCAGGTCATCATCCATGCTCGTCGGCTCCGGCGGCAAAATAATACCTGCCTTACGTGCCTTCGACGCAGTCTTCTCCGCCATAGCAAGCGCCGGCAGATGCGGCGGCACACCATCCAACGCGCCGCGCTCGCTCTTTTCTTTCTTCTTCAACGCGTCCCAGGCCGCCTGCTGTTCAGCCGCGGTACGGGGCGCCTCCGAAGAACCCCCAGACCCAGCCTCGAACACATCCGGGTGGCGCGAACGAAGCTTCTGCACCAGACCTTCAACGACCTGCACAATATCGAAGCCCTGCGGGTTCGCCGCAGCAATATCGGAGTGGAACACCACCTGCAGCAGCACGTCACCCAGCTCTTCGCACAGCAACGGCATATTAGGCTCACCACCGGTTTCTACGGCCTCAACAACCTCGTAGGTTTCCTCCACCAGGTAGCGGATGAGGGAGACGTGAGTCTGCTCAGCGTCCCACGGGCAACCACCCGGGGCGCGCAGCAGCGCCATAGTTTCCACCAGGGCACCGAAGACCTCAGCGGCACGGGCAGCAGTGTCATGAATATTCTGCGCCGCAGAAGTCTCAGGATTAGGAGTACCAGGAATCTCAGCCATAACAACCTTCCTCATCGAAAAAAGACAAACATAGCACGCCGCGCCGACCCCCACACGGAGAGCCGGCGCGCCGCACTTTACACGGGGTTAGAGGTTCCAGTGCGAAAGCGCACTCGTCATATGAGCCGGGATCTTCGAACCCAGACGCGGGAACATACGCAGCTCCTCGACATAACGCTCAGCATCCAGCGGACGCGGGTAGGTAACAAACGCCTGCTCATTCGCATAATCGAATGCCGCCTGAACTGGCACACCCGGGGTGAAGGTCAGGCTCATAGCTAGCGGCGAGCCCTCACCCTCGCTGTACGAGTCAGTCTTTAGTGCCGGGATATCCAGCAGCGTCTCAGGAATCAGCTCGAAAGTACGGACTTGCTCCCAGAAGCCGTTGCGGCGCACGTGGGTCAGGGCATCGTAATAGGAGCCGAGAGCACGCACACGAATCAGCACGGTGGTGGCATCCTTTGCGGTGCCGTTCTCACCGAAGAGATGCTCGACGACCGGTGCCAGACGCTGAGCGACCTGAGTCTGAGTCAGCACCAGATTGCCGGATGCCAGCTGAGTCTCCGAGGGAGCCAGCGGGCTCTGTACCGCCACGGAGGGGGTGTCCGGCTCAGCCACGATGGTGGGCAACTGGTTGTGCTCGCTTAGCGCGGATACCGAGATGCTGGAGGAGATACCTGCCGGGGTGCTCTCCTGCAGGGCAACCGGGATGGTCCCCACAGCGGGTGCCGCATCTGCAACCGGTGCTGCAGGGGTAGCCTGAGCGGTGGCCTCGGAGGCGGATGCAACCGTTGCGGGAGCCTCAGCAATCTTGGCTGCGGGGGTCACCTCAACGGTCTTGAGCTCAGCAACCTTCTCAGCGGGCTCTTCCTGAACGCCAGCAGCCTTTGCCTCGGTAGCCTTCGCAGCAGCACCGGCGGTACCCACTGCGGCAGCTGCAGCAAGAGCACCAGCCAAGCCGGGAGCCACAGATGCACTCTCAGCGGCAGGCTCAACGTCTACGAGGGCAGGTTCCTCGGCCGGCGCTTCAGCGGAAGCAGCGGAGGTTTCCTTCTCGGGCAGCAGTTCAGAGTCGTCCAGGAACGCGGGCAGGGCGGGCTCTTCGGCGCTCTCTGCGACCGGCTCATCTGCAGCTGCTTCAACGGGCTGGGTGCGATCCAGGGTGAAGGACTCTGCAACCACGGGGGCGGCAGCCTTCTGCTCCTCGACAGCCGAAGCTTCCTCAGCAGGTGCTTCCTCAACAGCTACGGGGGCTGCGGCTTCCTCAGCGTCCAGCTTCTTCTGAGCGTTGGCAACGATGGTAGCCAAGGCGGCTTCCATATCTTCGCCAGACTCATCAGACTCCAGGGCAGAGGTCTCAGAAATATCAGATGCTTCGGCTGCGAGCTCTTCAGCCTGCGCAGTTTCAGACTCTACGGTAGCCGCGCCGAAGACAGGGTCATTCTCGTAGTCGTACTCGAACTCAGCTTCAAGCGGCGCAAACTCAGTCTGGACAGGCTCGTCAGAAGCTTCAACAGCCTCCTCTACGTCTTCCTTCTCCTGCGCAGCAGCGGCAGAACCAGCCACAGCGGTACCGGCAGCGGCAAGACCAGCAGCGGTCAGCAGACCCGAAGAGGTACCCTCTTCAGCAGTCTCAACTACAGGCTCTTCAGCGGCTTCAACAGTAGCCTCAGCCTCATTTGCAGCCTGCTTCTTGGCGAGTTCCGCCTCAAGCTCACGCTCAATAGCTTCACGTTCAGCCTCAACCGAGTCGACGCTCTGAGCAGCAGCTTCCTGAGGCTCATCCTGCGAGGTAGCCTCAGTGGTCGCAACGGGCTTAGCCTCGACAGCGGAGCCTTCCAGCAGGAAGATTTCGCCGGTAGTCTGACCGTCCACAGCACCCAGGTAGGATGCGTGAACCTCCAGACTGTCGCCCAGACGCGGCTTCAGAGAGACAGCCGCCCGGTTCCAGGTTGCGCCGGCCTGCTGAGCCTCGGTGTACAGCGCCGCAACGGGTGCGAACCAGTCAACACCGGGCACGACAATGCCGGTTTCAACCTCACGGCCGCGGTGCAGCAGACGGTAGTGCATATCCTCATCAACCTGGCGCAGTTCCAGGCTCATGGTGCCCGAACCACGGGTGCGCATGAGCTCCGCCAGGCTGTAGAGAGCGCGTTCCTTGGGCAGAACGGGCAGGGTTGCAGCGCCCTCAACGGGCTCACTCAGGATGATGGATTCAGCAACCAGTTCAGCTTCATCTTCGCTGAGCTTCTGCTCAGTTTCCTTCAGCTCAGCAACGGACTCTTCACGAGCAGCGGATTCGTGCTTCTCTGCTTCCTTCTTATCGATGCCCTCTGCGGTCAGAGCGATGCCTTGAGAGGTACCCTTTTCGGTCTTCTCCTCAGCCTTTTCAGCCTTTGCGGCAGAGGCAACGGCAACTGCAGCAACCACAGGGGCGGCAGCAGCGGCAAGCGCAGGAGCTACAGAGAAGCTCTTGGCGGGCTCGTCTTCTTCAGAAGCAGTAGCCTCAGCCACGAGGTTCTCAACTTCAGAGTCCTCAACCTCGGTAGCGGTTGCTACCGGTGCGGGGGTCTTCTCTTCGGCTTCTACCACAGCGGTTTCTTCCGTAGCGGAGGCATCGAAGATCAGCTCGGCGGTGTTCTCCTCTTCGGCGTCGAAGTCTTCAGCCTCGGGGGTCTCCGCTTCGAGTGCATCAGAGACAGATACGGAGCCCTTCTCATCAACAGCCACAGTAGCCATCTGCTCAGTCTCAGCGTTGTTTTCTTCCTCAGTAAGTTCAGATGCCAGCAGCTCGGGCGCCTCAACGACGGCCTCAATCGGCTCTTCCTCAACGGCGGCAACAGGCTCATCAGCTTCTGCTACAGCAGCGGTGAGGTCAGCGGTTTCTTCAGCTTCAGCAGCCTCAAAAATTTCGGGTGCATCGGCAGTAGCCTCGGCATCCTCGGTAGCCTCAGTAATCTCTGAAACCCCGGTAGCTTCAGCGGAGTCTGCTACCTCATCAGCAGTAGCTTCTTCAGCGACTACCTCATCGGCAGCAACCTCGCTGAAAGTCTCTTCTTCGCTGTCGAGGGTGATGCCCAGTCGAGCAGCGTAGGCGGCAGCCAGATTGTCCAGACCGGCGTTCTGCGTCTCGGTGACAGCGGCTCCGGTGCCGTTAGCCTTCAGGTCTTCTGCGGTCAGGGAGTCCTCAGCACCTGCGGATGCGTCCTCAGCTGCAGATGCAGATTGAGCGTTCTCAGACTTGTTCTCGGTAGCTTCTACAACAGCGTCGGCAACCTCAAGCTCTTCGCTATCCTCTGCCTCGTCTGCAGTCGCTTCAGCAATCTCAGCGACCTCAGCGGCAGTATCTTCGGTGTTCTGGGCACGCAGAGCACGCAGGTGCTCCTCAAACTGGGAACGTGCCTCCGCTGCAACGTCCTTAGACTCCTGCACCTCGACAGATGCGTCCTCAGCTTCAGCCTCTTCGTCATCGCGCAGGAACGCGGGGGTAGCGGGCTGAGCAGCCTCAGCAACCGGGGCGGCGTCTTCTTCAACGTCCTGGTCCTCAGCTACCTGCTCGGCCTCAACAGGCTCCTCAGATTCCTGAGGGAAAACGCCAAGCGCAGCCAACAAGCTACGACGCTCCTGCTCCTCAGCCTGTTCCTCAGTCAGCTCATCAGTAGCGGAAGATTCTTCAACCTTCTCATCGCCGTGCAAGAGGGCACGCTTGAGGTCCTCAACAGCGCGGTGCTCTTCGTTCTGCTCTTCGTCGTGGTTCTGGTTCTGGTGGCGTGCGCTTTCAGACTTCACGAAGCGGCGCAGGGAGTCCTCCCACTGCTGCTGTTCCATAATCTTCTGACTCAGTCGCGCGCTCGTAGGAGCGTCTTCGCTTGCCTGTTCCTTCTGGACCCTAACAGTTTCGGCGCTCTGTTCTTCGCGCGACTGCTCATCCAACTTCTTCTTGCCGATTCCAAAGAAGCTCATTGGGTGTCCTCCTCCGGCGTGCGCCGTGTGATGATGCGCCATCTCCTTCAACCTCCGCAGGTGTGTGGGCACGGGGTCGGGAACATGGCGCAGATGTCCTCATAATCCTTTTAATTCTATCGCGTGCATAGAGTTTCACCCCGCTACTCGGTGAGAGGTAACGGGGTGAAACTTGTACAGTTTTCAAGGCTTAACGCGGCTATAGAGTTGTGCCTTCAAGACTGCAGCATATGCTTTCGAAAAGCTCTCTAGCGTGCCTCATCGCGGATGGGGTTCGCCGCCTTCGCAGCCTTCGCCAACTCAAAACGGACAGCGCGCAATGCGGTTGCCGCCATAACACGCACACCAATGCCGATCGCCTGCTCGCTCGGGGCGTAATCGCCCTGATGCAGATCATAGGTGGGGTCACCGAGGGCACGGGTACCCAGACGGAACATGGATCCGGGAACTTCCTGCAGCATCCAGGCGAAGTCTTCGCCGCCCATGGACTGCTCAACCAGCACAATGGAGTCTTCGCCCAGCTCGGCGCGAGCCGCGTTCTCCAGCATGGTGGTTTCCAGGTCGGTGTTGACGACCGGGGGCACACCGCGGATGTGCTCCACGCGCGCGTTCACGCCGAAAGGTACAGCGACCTGCTCGATGACTTCATCCAGCATATTGCCTGCCTGACGCCAAACCTCAACATCCAGGCAACGCATGGTGCCCGCCAGGTAGCCCTCGGCAGGGATAGCGTTGGGAGCAACACCAGCACTGACCTGACCCCAGGCGACCAGCACGCCCGAACGCACGTCGGTACGGCGGGTCAACACGGCGGGAACCTGCACAGCAATCTGGCTCATGGCGTAGATGAGGTCCTCGGTCAGGTGCGGGCGGGAAGTGTGGCCGCCGTGACCGCTCAGGTGAATCTTGATGGTGTCGGATGCGCTAGTAATCGCACCGATACGGGTACCAATCTGGCCCAGGTCCACCTTCGGGTCGCAGTGCAGGGCAAAGGCGCGCGGAATGTCCTGCAGCAGGCCCTGCGAAATCATCTGCACGGCGCCGCCGGGCAGCTGTTCCTCAGCGGGCTGGAAGAGAATACGGACGCTACGGCCCAGCGGGGTCTTCTCGTTCAGCTCGTGCAGTGCCAGCGCCACACCGAGCATGACGGTCTGGTGAATATCGTGGCCGCAGGCGTGCATCACGCCGGGCACGGTAGAAGCGTAAGGCAGATCGGTCTGCTCAACAATGGGCAGAGCGTCAATATCGGCGCGCAGAGCCACGGCAAAGGGGCCGTTCCCGATATCTACGTAGCAGCCGGTGCCTTCGCAGGCGACGGGGTTCATGCCGGCTTCTCGCAGTCGGTTCATGAGGCGCTCAGTAGTCGCCACTTCGCGGAAGGAAAGTTCCGGGTTGGCGTGCACTTCGCGGCGGAACTGCACGAGGGTACCCATCGTGCGCTCCACCCAGTCGTCGAAGACGGGGGTGGACAAATCGTAGCGAGAATTAGCGAAAACCATACACAGTAGAATAACGCCGTCCGCCGGGGTTTACCTACCCGTTGACCCTTTCTGACAGCCCTCGAGAATATCTATGACTTTATGACAGATTGTGAAGAGTACTCCTGCCCGCCGAAGCCCCGAAAATGCTCTGCCCCCACGAATTCCGGTCCTTTTCTGTTAAAAAGATTCAAGCCGCCACCCGGTATGGGTGACGGCTTGAATCGTCAATGCTGTATCTGCTGATACCGCGTACTCAGATTAGAGCGAGCGGCTCAGGATTGCCTGCTTCACCTCGGCAATAGCCTTGGTAATCTGGATGCCACGGGGGCAAGCCTCGGTGCAGTTGAAGGTGGTACGGCAACGCCATACGCCTTCCTTGTCGTTGAGGATCTCCAGACGCAGGTCGCCTGCATCATCGCGCGAGTCGAAGATGAAGCGGTGTGCGTTCACGATAGCGGAGGGGCCGAAGTACTGACCGTCGGTCCAGAAGACCGGGCAGGATGAGGTACATGCTGCACAGAGGATGCACTTGGTGGTGTCATCGAAACGTGCACGGTCCTCAATGGTCTGCAGACGCTCACGCTCAGGCTCGTTCGAATCGTTGATGAAGAACGGCATGATTTCGCGGTATGCCTGGAAGAAGGGCTCCATGTCAACGATGAGGTCCTTTTCGCAGGGCAGACCCTTGATAGGCTCAACGGTAATCGGCTTGGTCAGGTCAAGGTCCTTCAGCAGGGTCTTGCAAGCCAGGCGGTTACGGCCGTTGATGCGCATAGCGTCCGAGCCACAGATGCCGTGTGCGCAGGAGCGGCGGAAGGAGACGGAACCGTCTACTTCCCACTTGATCTTGTGCAGAGCATCCAGCACGCGGTCGGTGCGGTACATGGTCAGCGGGAATTCATCCCAGTACGCCTCGGAGGAAACTTCCGGGTTGTAGCGACGAATCTTGATGACCACATCGTACGTGGGGATGGAGTCGGAGTCGCCGCCGGTCATACCCTCAAACAGCTTGACGGATTCCGGTTCGGGGAGTTCGTTTTCAGCCATTTTAGTACTTACGCTCCTTCGGCTCGTAGCGGGTGTAGACAACGGGCTTGGTTTCGAATCGCAGACCCTTGACACCCTCAAACTCGGATTCGGGATCGAGGTAGACCATCGAATGCTCCATGAAGTTGACGTCGTCACGCTTCGGGAAGTCCTCGCGGTAGTGACCACCACGGGATTCCTTACGGTGCAGTGCGCCAACGGACATGACCTTTGCCAGCTCGATCAGGAAGCCGAGCTCAACAGCCTCAAGCAGGTCGAGGTTGAAGCGCTTGCCCTTGTCCTGGATAGCGATGTTCTTGTAGCGCTCTTCCAGTTCAGCAATAGTTGCCAGTGCTGCGCGGATGGTCTCGTCGGTACGGAACACCTGCATGTCAGCTTCCATAGCCTTCTGCAGGTCTGCGCGGATAGCGCCGACCTTCTCGGTGCCCTTACCTTCGAGGATGCCGTTGAGCATGTTGAGAACGCGATCTGCTGCGTCGTCCGGAACCGGTACGAACTCAGCGGATGCTGCGTACTCTGCTGCCTTGCGGCCTGCACGCTTACCGAACACATTGATGTCCAGCAGGGAGTTGGTGCCCAGACGGTTTGCACCGTGGACGGACACACAAGCAACCTCACCAGCTGCGTAGAGTCCGGGGATGGTCTCTTCGCTGTTGCGGTAGACCTCGGTCTCGTTGTTGGTGGGGATACCGCCCATTGCGTAGTGCGCGGTGGGGAACACCGGGATGGGCTGGTGGTGCGGTTCCACTGCCAGGTAGGTACGAGCGAACTCGGTAATGTCCGGCAGCTTCTCGTCGATGTGGGAGGGCTCCAGGTGAGTCAGGTCCAGCAGCACGTAGTCCTTGTGGGGACCGCAACCGCGGCCTTCGCGCACCTCGTTTGCCATTGCACGTGCCACGATATCGCGGGGTGCGAGGTCCTTAATGGTGGGTGCGTAGCGCTCCATGAAGCGCTCACCGTCAGCATTACGGAGAATACCACCTTCACCACGAGCACCCTCGGTGACGAGAATGCCCAGACCAGCCAGGCCGGTCGGGTGGAACTGAACGAACTCCATGTCCTCCAGGGGCAGGCCTGCACGCAATGCGATAGCCATGCCGTCACCGGTGAGGGTGTGTGCGTTGGAGGTGGTCTTGAAGATCTTGCCACAGCCGCCGGATGCGAAAATCACGGACTTAGCCTGGAAGACGTGGACCTCGCCGGTTGCCAGGTCGTAGGAGACGACGCCGGCGGGGCGGGGCTTACCCTCTTCGTCCTTGACCAGGATCAGGTCGAGAACGTAGAACTCGTTGTAGAACTCCACGTTGTGTCGAACGCAGTTCTGGTAGAGGGTCTGCAGAATCATGTGGCCGGTACGGTCAGCTGCGTAGCATGCGCGGCGCACAGCAGCCTTACCGTGGTCACGGGTGTGACCGCCGAAGCGGCGCTGGTCAATGCGGCCTTCGGGGGTTCGGTTGAAGGGGAGACCCATCTTTTCCAGGTCGAGCACAGCGTCAATAGCTTCCTTAGCCATGATTTCTGCTGCATCCTGGTCAACCAGGTAGTCGCCACCCTTGACGGTGTCAAAGGTGTGCCACTCCCAGTTGTCCTCTTCAACGTTTGCCAGAGCGGCGCACATGCCACCCTGTGCCGCACCGGTGTGGGAGCGGGTGGGGTATAGCTTGGTCAGTACCGCGGTGCGAACTCGCTGACCGGCCTCAATGGCGGCACGCATACCTGCGCCGCCGGCACCGACGATCACTACATCGTACTTATGTACCTGCATGATGTTCTTTCTGTGTTTTAGATGTTTTCGTTTGTCTCGGATACGTCGCCGTTAGCGTGCCGAGCAGAAGCTGGGGAGCAGTTCAGCCGCTGCGCCGGAGGGGCAGGGGTCGAACGCGAAGATGGTGAGGGTACCAATCAGCAGGACAAATGCGCATGCTGCGAAGAGGATGATCTTCAGCCAAACGCGCAGGCGGTCCTTCTCAGCGTAGTCATCGATGATGACGCGGATGCCGTTTGCACCGTGCAGCATAGCCAGCCAGAGCAGCAGCAGATCCCAGACCTGCCAGAAGGGGTTCGCCCACTTGCCGCCCACGAAGCCGAAGTCGATGGCGTGGATACCGTCGCCGACCATGAGGTTGGAGAAGAGGTGGCCGAAAATCAGCACGACGAGTACAACGCCAGACAGGCGCATACCGAGCCAAGCGAACATCTCAAAGTTGTTGCGCTTGGAGGAGGAGCGGTTGTACTTTACGCCGTCGATGCGGTTGTCACGCAGACGGGGTACATAGGTGCGGGGCTTGAGCGGAGTAGCCATTGTTTAGTGACCTCCCATGTGCGAGAAAACGATCGGCAGGTGACGTGCGGCGAAGCCAGCAACGGTAATTGCCCAGAGGAAAAGCACAACCCAAAGAATCTTGATGTGCGTGTAGGTTGCCTTCTGGCTGATTTCGACGTTGCCGTCCTTGTTCTTCGCCTGGATGTGCTCCACGTGCGAGTTGGTTGCCTTACCCCAGAAGTCAATGAGGATAATGCGGATACCGTTGAACGCGTGGTAGACGATGGCGGCGACAAGGGCGGTCTCACCCAGACCCATGATGGGGTTCTTGTACAGGCTCAGTACGCCATTGTAGGCCTCCGGAGAGATACGCACGACGGCAGTATCCAGGATATGTACAAGAAGGAAGAAGAAAATCGCGATACCGGTAATGCGATGAGCAACCCAGGACCACATGCCCCAGCGGCCGCGGTAAAGGGTTCCTTTAGAACCATTCAACACTGAATAACCTCCTGCTGCGACGGTGAGCGTCTGGGTTCTGGTGCCGCATTTTTAGGCCCCAGCTTCCAGGCACAGCTGTGTGCTCACCGACTGCTTTTGTTCGTCTGTTACTTCCAAGATATCAGGTAAATTCACAGCTTATTGACACCCTGTTCGGGGGTTTTTTACAGCTTCCAAAAGTGAATTAGGGCATATTTTTCTTACTATACCGTCTACTCCCCTGTGTTTGTGGGGAACTTACCTTATCCTAACCTCAAACATCACAACACTGAGAGTCCCCTGACACTTTCTGTCAAAACGTAAAAGAATTCGATATATGACAAATTCACAAGCTATTCTTGAATCGATGAATACTGCACTCACTCGATTCCGCCCGCTCATTCCCGCCGGCGGTGTTGGCTCGCGTTTGTGGCCTCTATCCCGCGCGCATGCCCCGAAATTCCTGCTCGACCTCACTTCGTCGGGCAATTCTCTGTTGCGCGACACCTACGACCGTCTCATCGATCTCAGCAACGGTTCCGTCATGGTAGTTACTGGCACTTCGCACGCCAATGCGGTCACCCAGCAGATTCCTGAACTGCGTGCCGCTGACCTGGTACTGGAGCCCTCCCCCAAGGATTCGGCTGCCGCTATCGGTCTGGCTTGCGCTATCATCCACCGCCGCGAACCGGACGCCATCATCGGCTCCTTCGCAGCTGACCACGTAATCAGCCCCGTGGATGAATTCCACCGTATGGTTACCGAAGCTGTCATCACCGCGGCAACCGGCAAGATTGTCACCATCGGCATTACTCCCACCGAGCCCTCCAGCGCGTTTGGCTACATTCACGCCAGCGAGTCCCTGGGCATTGAGGACGCTCCCAACGCTCAGGCCGTGGACACCTTCGTGGAGAAGCCCGATGCCGCTACCGCGCAGAAGTACCTGGATTCCGGTGAGTACACCTGGAACGCAGGCATGTTCGTGGCACCGGCGGCCCTGATGCTCAAGCACCTCGAGGCGAACGAGCCCGAACTGTACGCAGGCATCATGGAAATTGCTAACGCTTGGGACACCCCTGAGCGTGAGGCTGTTATGGACCGCATCTGGGAGACCCTACCCAAGACCGCTATCGACTACGCTGTGGCTGAGCCCGCAGCGGCAGCAGGCGACGTTGCAATGGTTCCCGGCTCCTTCAGCTGGGACGATGTGGGAGACTTCGACGCTGTGGCACGCCTGAACACCGAGAAGAGCGGCGAAGAGCTGACCATTCTCGGCAAGAAGGATAACGTCATGAACCACGGTTGCTCCGGTATTATTATCGCGAACACCGACCGCAAGATCTCTATCATTGGCCTCGACGATATCGTTGTGGTGGATACCCCCGACGCCCTATTGGTCGCTCCGCGCTCCAAGGCACAGGCTGTCAAGGATGCAGTGGGTGAGGTCAAGGCACGAGGCCTGAACACCCTCCTCTAAATTTTTGGCCCCCGAGCAGCTAGCTCTGAGTAGATACTTGAACCCTGCTCGAGCAAAAGATACCTCTAAGGAACCGGCTCTCTTCTTTTTGGAAGGGAGCCGGTTTTTTATGCCCCGATGATTATGCCTGATGGGTCATTTCACGGGTGGGTTCAAGGCTTTTGCCTAGCGGGGCACGAAAGAACGCTCCCTGCGGCTGGGCAGGAGCGGCAGAATACCTTACGCATCCCGCATAGACAGCACTTCCAGACTCTGACACACCAAGAATCATCCTATATAGAGAATCATTCTCATGTTACTCTTGGTGGATGCACATGACTCGTAAGTTTTTCCTCACCCGCGCCGGCGCACTCGGCGCAGTAGCCGCCCTCGCCCTGACCGCATGCGGTGCCCAGACCGGCCAGAATACACAGACCAGCCCCAGCACCTCCACCTCCGCGAGCGCAACCGCCGCACCCATCACCGAAGGCAAGGGCGCGGCAAGCCGCGTCGCCATCACCTACGACGGTGGCGTGCTCGTTTACGACGCCAAGGACATGAAGCTGCTCGCAGACATCCCCAAGGAAGGCTTCCTGCGCCTCTCCGACGCTGGCGATAACCGCCACCTCGTCGTTGCAGACGGCAACAGCTACACCTTCCTGGACACCGGCGTATGGTCCGTAGCGCACGGCGACCACTCGCACTACTACACCACTTCCCCGTCGCTGTCCTCGCTGTCTCTGGCGGCTGACCACACCGGTCACGTCATCAAGGACAACGGCAAGGTCGCGGCATTCGCTGACGGCACCGGCTCCTTCGCCGTGTACGACCCGGCGAAGCTGACCCACGACAAGCGCACCGCCTCCTCCCTGGAGACCACCACCGTCACCCTGCCGAAGCCGCACCACGGCTTCGCAATCCCGCTGCCCAACGACCAGTACCTGGTAGCGGTCGGCGACTCGAAGACCCGCACCGGCGCCGCTGTTGTGGATGCGCAGGGCAAGACCGTCACCGAGAGCCCCGCCTGCCCCGGCGTTCACGGTGAAGCTATCGCCAAGGACGGCGCATTCTCCATCGGCTGCACCGACGGCGCGCTGGTCTACAAGGACGGTAAGTTCACCAAGATCACCAACCCTGAGGACCCGTACTCGCGCTCGGGCAACCAGGCTGGTAAGGCTGACTCCCAGTACGTTCTGGCGGACTACAAGACCGACAAGGACGCTAAGCTGGAGCGCCCCGAGAAGTTCTCCATTATCGACACCGTTGCAGCAACCCGCACCGTCTACTCCCTGCCTTCTGGCGTGAGCTACACCTTCCGTTCGCTGGCTCGCGGCCCCCAGGGTGAGGCGCTACTGCTGACCACCGACGGTAAGCTGCGCGTCTTCGATCCGGCGACCGGTGCCAAGCTCGGCTCCGTACAGCTCATGGAGGCGTGGACCGAGTCTGAGACTTGGCAGGACGAGCGTCCGGCGCTATGGGTGGACGGTAAGACCGCCTACGTGACCGATCCGGCGACCAAGAAGCTCATTGCGGTGTCCCTGTCGAACCCGGCGGCTCCGAAGGAGCTGATGAGCGTGGAGCTTCCGAAGACCCCGAACGAGATCCTGGGTGTTTCCTCCTCGAACGCTGCACCGGTTGAGGCTGAGGCACACGGATCTGCGGCGTACGGCGCTGCTTCCTCCTCGGCTTCGGCTGACGCGCACGAGTCCAGCGAGGCTCATGATCACGAGTCCGGCGAGGCTCACGAGGGCCACTCCCACTAGGACTCTCACGCTGAGATAAACCTAGCGAAAACATAAAGAGAGATGCGACCGATAGGTTATCGGTCGCATCTCTCTTTATGTTTTCCAGGTTTATACGCCAGCTACTAACGCAGCGGCAGAACCGTCATCTCTTCCCAGTTCTGCCCGTCGTAGGAGTAGCAGTGCAGGTGATCCACGGTGAAGGTGCGCTGCTCAGCGGGCAGAGCATCAAACACCTCACGGGCGTTCGTCACCTGCTCTTCCGTGAGCCCGTGGCCTAATGTCACGTGCGGCACATAGGGGAAGGACGCCGCACCGGCACCGAATAGCTCAACCAGCTTCTGGTGAATCTGCTCGAACTCGGCCTTGCCCGCCTCCAGGTTCAGGTACTCCACCTCGGTTACCGGGCGGAAGGAGTGCACGGAACCCCAGCGCGCCTCAAAACGCGGCGTGTCCAGCGCCTCGCGGAACTGCGGGGAGTGCACCGCAGCCAATAGAGACTCGTTCAGCTCTGTCAGGTACACGGTCACGTGGGTGCTGATAGGCGCCACCGCACCACCAACTACCGAACGCTTCCACTCTTCCAGGCGCTGAACATTCTCACCGCTCACGTGCGCAATAACGCTCAGGTAGCGGCGGCCAGGTTTCAGGGTCGGGGATACAGGAGCCGTCGTGGGGCTCGAAGAGTTCTCTTGTGCTGTCATCTCAATCGTGCAGGTAATGCGGCGCCTCAGCCGAACTGGCTGAACAGCGGGCTAGATTGCAGCGGCAGGCAGGAAGCCAACCTTCTTGTACACGTTCTCAATGGTGACCGTAGCGATCTCGCGGGCAGCGGATGCGCCCACAGCCAGCAGGCGATCCAGCTCGGCGGGGTCGTCCATCAGCTCGAGGGTACGCTCACGCACCGGGTTGAGGCGCTCCACCACGATATCGGCAAGATCAACCTTCAGGTGGCCGTACATCTTGCCCTCGTAGCGTGCCACGATCTCGTCGATGCTCTCGCCGGTCATTGCCGAGTAGATGGAGAGCAGGTTGGAGACGCCGGGCTTAGCCTCGCGGTCGTAGGCGATGACGGAGCCGTCATCGGTCACGGCGGACTTAATCTTCTTCTGGGTTGTCTTGGGGGTGTCCAGAAGCTTGATCAAGCCCTTGTCGGTGGCTGCAGACTTGGACATCTTCGAGGTCGGGTCCTGCAGGTCGTAAATCTTAGCGGTTTCCTTCAGAATCACCGGCTCGGGAACCACGAAGGTCTCACCGAAACGGGAGTTGAAACGCTGAGCCAGGTTACGGGTCAGCTCCAGGTGCTGACGCTGATCCTCACCCACGGGCACGCCGTCCACCTGGTAGAGCAGGATGTCGGCAGCCATCAGAATCGGGTAGGTGAACAGACCCACGGAGGCGTTCTCGGCACCCTGCTTCTGGGACTTGTCCTTGAACTGGGTCATACGGGAGGCCTCACCGAAGCCGGTGAAGCAGTTCAGAATCCACGCCAGCTGGGCGTGCTCGGGCACGTGCGACTGCACGAACAGCGGGGTGCGGGTCGGGTCAATGCCGGAGGCGATGTACTGCGCCGCGGTCAGGCGGGTACGCTCACGCAGCTCCTCGGGGTTCTGAGGAACGGTGATGGCGTGCATATCCGGGATAAAGAACAGGCATTCGTTATTCGGGTCGTCCTGCAACGCCACCCAGTTGTTTACAGCACCAATGTAGTTACCCAGGTGCATCGAATCAGCCGACGGCTGCGCACCCGAGTAGATACGTGCCTTCTGCTGAGAGGCGTTAGGGATGAGGGACTTATCCTGCTTCTTTTCGTCTGCCATAGTTATTTCCTGTGCAGTTCTTCCTGTGCGGTGCTGCGGACGGTGCAGCACATCTTCAAAAACTTATCTGTAGGTGGGTCCGCGTCTTACTCACCGATGCGGTAGTCAATCACTAGCGGCGCGTGATCGCTGAAACGCTCATCGTAGCTTGCCGCGCGGTCCACGACCGCTTCCATGGCGCTTTCGGCGAGCGCCGGGGTCGCCATGTGGTAGTCGATACGCCAGCCTGCGTCATTATCGAACGCCTTGCCGCGGTAAGACCACCAGGTGTAGGGGCCGGACACCTGACCCGCCAGCTCACGAGCCACATCGCGGTAGCCGATATCGCCGAAGAAGCGGTCAAAGTAGGCGCGTTCCTCCGGCAGGAAGCCGGCACGCTTCTGGTTAGCCTTCCAGTTCTTAATGTCCAGCTCGGTGTGGCCCACGTTCAAATCGCCCACAATGAGCACGTGGTCCGAGTGCTTTGCCAGTTCAGGCATGCGCACCAGCATGCGCTCCAGGAAGCGGTACTTATCGTCCTGCTTCTGAGTGCCGACCTCGCCGGAGTGAACGTAGGCACTGACCACGGTAAGGGTCTTGCCGTTGGGCAGAACGTAGTCCGCCTCAACCCAGCGACCCGAATCGTCAAAGTACTCTTCGCCAATATTCGAGCGGGTCGCTACCGGCTGGTTCTCCAGGAGTTCACCGGCTGAGTTCGGGGTGCGTCGGGTCGCCACCAGCACGCCCGCACGGCCCTTCGCTGCCGCCTCCGTGTGCAGAATATGCCACTGGGATTCGTCCAGCAGCTCACGCACGATAGCGTCGGGGGCGCGCACCTCCTGCAGGCAGAGAATGTCGATGTCACGGCTCGCCAACCACGCCGCCATATCCTTCTTGTAGGCGGCTCGGATACCGTTCACATTCACGCTCGCCACGCGAAGCAGCCCGCTCGGGCGCGGTGCAGGGGTGTTAGAAAAATGCATAGTCTTAATTATGCCAGTTTGAGGGAAGAGAAATTTTCACTCATGCGCGTTTTTTCTCTGACTGAACGGTAAACTATTGGGTGATGAATTCACACTCCTCACAGACCACCGACCACGGTGCCCCCTCACATTCTGCGGGCACCACCGCATCCGAAAGTGCTGCTCACAACGCTGAGAGCCGCTACGAGTTACCCCCGATTCCCGGCCCGAAGTACGAGCAGGTCATCCACTACATTGAGCAGCGCTACATTATTCCCGGCAAGCCCGGCGATAAGCTACCCACCGAGCGCATGATCCAGCAGAACTTTGGGGTGAGCCGCCAGACGGTTCGTAGCGCCCTGAAGGTTCTGATTGAACGCGGCCTGATCTACAACGTGCAGGGCTCGGGCACCTACGTTGCCGAGCACACCGAAGCCACCTACATTCCGCGCGTGGGCACCTTCGTCGACGATATGCGCCGCCGCGGTTTTGAAGGCTCCACCCGCATGATTGCGACCCGCTGGATGGACGCCACCGAAGAAATTTCCACCCACCTATCCGTGCCGGTGGGCGAGCAGGTGCTGTTCGTGCGCCGTCTGCGTCTTGCCGACCACGAAGTCATTGGCTTTGAGCGTTCCTACTTTGTGAAGGCTGCCGCAAGCAGCATCCTGGACGCCATGATGGCGGAAATGTCCGGCGCTTCGAGCTCCTTCGACCAGCTTGCCGACACCCCCAACGCCATTAAGCACGCCCGCGTACGCACCAGCGCGGGGCTCTTCACCGACGCGGACGCCGAGGCGTTCAACCACCAGGTTCCCGTGGGCGAGGCGGCATTCAAGGTCTGCACGACCGGCTACACCGAAGAAGGTAGCCCGGTCGAGTACTCAGAGACCCTGTACCTCGCTGATGCCTACTTCTACGAGATGATTCTCTAGCATCTGCCTTTTCTTGTGATGACAGTGTGAAGGGCGGTGCCCCGGTAGATTGTTCTACCGGGGCACCGCCCTTTTGAGTTATTAGCTCTGAAATGTTGCGAGCCTTACGCCGCCTGACGCTCCGCAGTCTCAACCACGTTCACCAGCAGCTCCGCGCGGGTCATCGGGCCCACGCCTCCGGGGTTCGGGGAAACCCAGGACGCCTTCTGCGCAGCCTCCGGGGAGACGTCACCGAAGAGCTTCTTCTTGCCGGTCTCCGGGTCCTCAGCGCGGGAAACACCAACGTCCAGCAGGATTGCGCCGTCCTTGACCTGATGAGCCTTCAGCACGTGAGGAACACCCACAGCGGCAACAATGACGTCAGCCTCGCGCAGCACCTCGTCCAGGTTCTCGGTACCGGTGTGCGCCAGGGTTGCGGTCGCGTTCACCTCGCGGCGGGTCAGCAGCAGACCCAGCGGGCGACCCACGGTAATGCCGCGGCCGAGCACCACAACGTTCTTACCGTTCCAGTCGATGCCGTGGCGCTTGACCAGTTCAATGACACCGTTGGGGGTGCAGGGCAGCGGGGAGTCCAGCGGCTCAGAAACGTTCAGCACGAGCTTGCCGAGGTTGGTCGGGTGCAGGCCGTCAGCATCCTTCTCGGGGGCGATGCGCTCCAGCACACGGTTGGTGTCCAGGTGCTTGGGCAGGGGAAGCTGCACAATGTAGCTGGTGCACGCCGGGTCGTTGTTCAGCTTGTCGATCTCTGCGTCGAGCTCTTCCTGAGTGATGTCACCGGGCAGGTCCACACGGATGGAGTTAATACCGATCTCTGCGCAGTCGCGGTGCTTAGCGCCCACGTATGAGCGGGATGCGGGGTCGTCACCGACCAGCACGGTACCAAGGCCGGGGGTAATACCCTTAGCCTTGAGCGCCTCGACGCGCTCCTTCAGCTCTTCCTTGATGGCTGCGGCGGTTGCGTTACCGTCTAGAATCTGGGGCATTATTTTTCCTTCCATAGATTGCGGCGGGTTCGCCGAAACGGATGGTCTGTGTGTTGGGTTCTAGGGTGTGCCCCTAGAGGTACCACTCCCCCGCTACGTCCCTGAACGGGTGTAGCGGGCAGGGCGGTAAAAGTAAGAGGGCGAAATAACCCCGCCCGCTCAGCACCTACGAAGGGATGCTGAGCGAACGGGGTCATTCATGGGTCTACCAGTTCTCGCTGCCCTGGTAGAGGGGGTACTTGGCGCACAGTACCTCAACGCGGGCACGCAGCGCAGCGATGTCCGGGTTCGGCAGCAGTACGGAAGCGATAATGTTGGCTACCTCGGTGAAGCCCTCGGCGTCGAAGCCGCGGGTCGCCAGCGCGGGAGTACCGATACGCAGACCGGAGGTCACCATCGGCGGGCGCGGGTCGTTCGGCACGGCGTTACGGTTGACGGTAATGCCAGCGGCGTGCAACAGGTCCTCTGCTTCCTTGCCGTTGAGGGCGTGGTCGCGCAGGTCAACGAGCACCAGGTGAACGTCGGTACCGCCGGATGCGATCGACACGCCGGCGTCCTTCATGTCCTGCTGCAGCAGGCGGTTCGCCAGGATCTGTGCGCCCTCAACGGTGCGCTTCTGACGATCCTTGAACGCGTCAGATGCGGCGACCTTGAACGCGGTAGCCTTCGCAGCAATAACGTGCATGAGCGGGCCGCCCTGCTGGCCGGGGAACACTGCGGAGTCAATCTTCTTCTTCAGCTCCTCGGTGCAGAGGATGAAGCCGGAACGGGGGCCACCCAGGGTCTTGTGCACGGTGGAGGAGACCACGTGTGCGTGCGGGACGGGGTTCGGGTGCAGACCCGCAGCCACCAGGCCCGCGAAGTGAGCCATGTCCACCCACAGGTACGCGCCGATTTCGTCAGCAATCGCGCGGAACGCAGCGAAGTCCAGCTGGCGGGGGTACGCGGACCAGCCGGCAATAATGACCTTGGGACGCTCGGCAAGAGCCAGTTCACGCACCTGCTCCATGTCAACGCGACCGGACTCATCCACACCGTACGCCACGACGTGGTACAGCTTGCCGGAGACGTTCAGCTTCATGCCGTGGGTCAGGTGGCCACCGTGTGCCAGGGACAGACCCATGATGGTGTCGCCGGGGTTCAGCAGTGCATGCATGACGGCGTTGTTCGCCTGCGCACCGGAGTGGGGCTGAACGTTGGCGTGCTCAGCACCGAAGAGTTCCTTCACGCGGGAAATAGCGAGGGACTCAACGATGTCAACGAATTCGCAGCCGCCGTAGTAGCGGCGGCCGGGGTAACCCTCAGCGTACTTGTTGGTCAGTACCGAGCCCTGGCTTTCGAGGACGGCACGGGGGACGAAGTTCTCGGATGCAATCATCTCGAGGGTGTTCTGCTGGCGCTTGCGCTCCAGCTCAATGGCTTCTGCAACCTCGGGGTCGAGGTCGGCGAGGGGCATCTCGAGGATCTTCTGCTCGGACATTACGCTCCTGGGAGTGTTTTTTCGTTATCTTCGGTCGCTCATCATCGGGGCTACCGCAGCGTACGCCGGGCGGTCTTCAGGAGGCGGCGGGCGCCTCCAGTTGAAAACCCTGAATGAAAAAATATGAGCTACACCTCATAATACCGTAAAGCCCGCTTTCCTTCGAGAAGGAAAACGGGCTTTACAAAGCATCACGATGAAGTTTTTACGGCGTCGGCGCGACACCAGCGAGGGGCATAGAACACACCCCGGCAGGCTGATCGGCGGCCGTTAAGTGGGTCTACAAACCCTACGCCTGACGCAGGATAGCGGAAGCATACTCCAGGTACGCCTCGCGAGCGCTCTCCTTCTTACCGCCAGCCACCAGCTGGGTCTGCACCACGTAACCGGTCAGCACCGACAGCACCGCGGCACCGATAACGGTCAGCCACTCTTCAAGCTCCTCTTCGGTGAAGTCCAGCTCAGCGGCACCCCAGGCGCGGTAGCGTTCCAGGGACTGATCGCGCAGGTAGCTCAGCTGCTCAGAGACGACGGTCGCCAGCTGCGGCATTGCCACAGCCTCGCCCCAGGTGACGAGCAGGTGACGGCGAATCTTGGGAGTGTCCAGCACCTTCAGGCACCCGAACACGTAGTCCCAGGGCTGTTCGGCGCGGATGCGGTCGAAGGGCGCCATGTCCATACGGGCTGCCGCCAGGATGATCTCATCCTTGGAAGAGAAGTGGTTATAAATCGCTCCGGCAGACAGGCCGGTGGCCGCAATAATCTCGCTCATCGAAGCCTTTTGATAACCGTGCTTGATGAAGCATTCGCGGGCGGTCTCTACAATCTGAGAACGCCTGTTCTTTTTGTATTCTTCGCTGACTTTAGGCACAACCTAATCCTAGCGAATTTTTAGCCAATCCGTGCGCATCCTGGTCGCCGTTGACGCGCCCTCATGCGTAAATCCGGCGCAAAATAGAGCAAAAATTCTATAAATACGACTGCCCACAATACGGATGCACGGGCACCCGGTATAAAAGCGGGGCCCCCCGGGTTTACCCCAGGATGCCCCGCTCACAGCAGGCAGCTCAGCGCGTACTGAGCCCGCTACACGTGTTTAGTGGAAGAAGTGGCGGGTACCGGTCAGGTACATGGTCACGCCAGCAGCCTTAGCCGCCTCGATAACTTCCTCGTCGCGGATTGAACCGCCCGGGTGCACAACGGCACGCACGCCGGCGTCCAGCAGTACCTGCAGGCCGTCAGCGAAGGGGAAGAACGCGTCGGATGCGGCAACCGCACCGCGGGCACGCTCGTTACCTTCACCGCCGAGGGTGTTCGCACGCTCAACCGAGAGCTTGCAGGAGTCCACGCGGTTCACCTGACCCATGCCGATGCCCACGGCGGCACCGTTATCGGCAAGCAGAATAGCGTTGGACTTGGGCGAACGCAGTGCGCGCCACGCGAACTCGAGGTCGCGCAGGGTTGCCTCGTCAGCTACCTCACCGGCAACCAGGGCCCAGTTCTTCGGGTCGTCACCCTCAGCCTGCAGGCGGTCAGCCTCCTGGAAGAGTGCGCCACCGGAAATGGGGCGGTACTCGATAGCTTCACGGGCAAAGTTCTCGGGCAGAACCAGCAGGCGCAGGTTCTTCTTCTCACGCAGGATCTCCAGCGCCTCGGGCTCGAAGCCGGGAGCCACAATCACCTCGGTGAAGATGCCCTTGACGGTCTGAGCCATAGCGGCGGTCACCGGGCGGTTAGCGGCAATCACGCCACCGTATGCGGACAGCGGGTCGCAAGCGTGCGCCTTCGCGTGAGCGTCCGCAATCGGGTCAGCCGCGCCGGGGGTTGCCACAGCAATACCGCAGGGGTTGTTGTGCTTGATAACGGCAACAGCCGGCTCGTCGAAGTCGTAAGCGGCACGCAGAGCGGCGTCAGCATCAACGTAGTTGTTGTAGCTCATCGCCTTACCGTGCACCTGCTCCGCCTGAGCAATACCGGGGGCAGCGGCGGGGTCAACGTACAGGGCGGCACGTTGGTGCGGGTTCTCGCCGTAACGCAGGGTCTCGCTGCGCTCAAAGCCCAGGCCAGCGTACGGGGGCCAGAAGTTAGCGTCCTCATCCTGCAGGAACTGGGATGCGGTCCAGGTAGCCACAGCGGTGTCGTATGCGGCGGTGTGGGCGAATGCGCCAGCGGCTAGGCGGCGGCGCTCGTCCAGGGAGAAGCCACCATTCTTAGCGGCCTCAACGGTGCGCGCGTAGTCGGCGGGGTCCACCACAATAGCGACGGCATCGTGGTTCTTCGCGGCAGCGCGAACCATGGAGGGGCCACCAATGTCGATCTTCTCGATGATGGCGTCCTGACCGGCACCGGATGCAACGGTCTCAACGAAGGGGTACAGGTTCACAACCACCAGGTCGAACGCCTCAACGTTCAGCTCGTCGAGGGTGTCGATGTGCTCCTGCTTGCGGCGGTCAGCCAGAATACCGGCGTGGATGCGCGGATGCAGGGTCTTCACGCGGCCTTCGAGGCACTCAGGGAAACCGGTCACTTCGGTGACCTCGGTGACGGGTACGCCTGCTGCCGCGATGGTGGATGCGGTAGAGCCGGTGGAGACCAGCGCGACGCCAGCCTCGTGCAGGCCGCGGGCAAACTCCTCCAGACCGGTCTTATCGTAGACGGAAATGAGGGCGCGGCGCAGGGGCACGCGATCGAGCTCAATGAGAGACACAAATACTCCGATGCTTTAGACGTGCGCGCCGGTTCTCGGCGGCACAGCTGGTGGATGGACGTAGCCTGCCCGGACAGACAGGATATGTGTGGGGGGGGTATTCCCCGCCGCTGTGCGTGACGCTAAGGTGAGCGCGTCAAATGGGCACAACGGAACGTGTGTGGGCGGCGGGGTTTGAGCTCGGCTCATTCCGCCGCGAAAAATTTAGTGGGCGGAATTAGCTGTCAGATACAGTGCCGCGGGATTCAGCGAGAGATGCGATGGTCTGCACGAGCAGGCGGCGCTCCTGCACCTTAATGCGTTCGTGCAGGGTTTCTTCGGTGTCGTCATCCAGAACGGGCACTGCCGCCTGGGCGAGGATGGGGCCGGTGTCAACGCCCGCATCCACAAAGTGGACGGTCAGGCCGGTAATCTTCACACCGTGCGCCAGGGCGTCACGCACGCCGTGCGCACCCGGGAAGGAGGGCAGCAGGGCGGGGTGGGTGTTGATGATGCGGTTGCTGAAACGCTCGACCAGCTGCGCGTCAACAATGCGCATGAAGCCGGCGAACACAATGTAATCGGGGTCGTAGGAAGCGATCTTTTCTTCCAGCGCGCGGTTCCAGGAGAGGCGGTCGGCGTAGTCGCCGGGCTGCACCAGGAAGGTGGGTACACCCGCCGCCTGGGCACGTTCAATACCCAGACAGGGCTTGTCGGCGCCCACTGCCGCAATGTCGAGGGGAAGCTCGCCCGCTGCTACAGCGTCGAGGATGGACTGAAGATTCGTTCCGGAGCCGGATACCATAACCACAATTCGCACCCGACTAGTATAACCCGTCTCACACCCTTATCCAAAGGGGTAAGAGGTTCACAACAGGCCCAAAGGTAAGCACAAAGAAACCCCGGCGGGATGAATCCTCACCGGGGTTCGCTGGAGTTCATGGGGCTTCACCGGGGTTTGCTGGGCGCAAAATCAACAGGTCGCGAACTCAATAGGTCACGGGCGGACGGGGCGGTACCCTTATAGGTATGTCTACTTCCCCGCAGAACACTCCAAACAACGCACCGAACAACGCACCGCAGCAGCCCGCCTCGGACAACGGTGCACCGCAGAACCAGCAGGTTCCACCGCGAGCGCCACAACAGGCGCCGCAGAACATGATGCCGCAGCCTCGAGGACCTCAGGGTAAGAAGCCGCGCAAGCCCATCGACCCCATCGAACAGCAGAAAGCGAATATTCGCACCTCGCTCATGCTGATTGCTGCCGCGCTGGTAATTTTTGCGGCGTCTTCCTTCGTGCTCTCCACGATGCCGCTTTTCTTAGCGCTCTTCATCTTCGCGCTCGCCGGCATTACCCTGAGCATTATTGCGATTGTGCGCACCGCCGTCTACCGCGGCCCCTGGTTCTTCTACATTGCCGCGGGCGTCAGCATTATCTACGGCGCAATGACCCTGCTCGGCGGCATTGGTCTTGCCCTCATGCCCGGCGCGCAGGAGTACCGTGAGTGCCGCGCCGCCGCGCTGACCCAGACCGACATGTACACTTGCGACCAGAAGTTCCAGGGCACGATGGACAAGCTCACCGGCACGTCCAGCTCTAGCTCTTCTGCAGCTCGTTAGGGGTTCTGCGCGCTAGTTCTTCTTGCGGGCGTTAGAACCCTGCGCATTAGAGCCCTGGGACTTCGAGGAGCTGACATCCAGCGGGGGCAGCTCCACGGTAGACGCCTCATCGGTCACCAGCGGAAGGATGCCGGTCTGGCTACGAACCTCAAAGATGCGGCTCATCGCCTGATCAGCAGAGAGGACATCCAGCTCACGATCCACAAAATCACGCTCTAGGTCGTTCTTCTGCTTCTTGCGTGCCGCCTTGGCCGTCTTCTTCGCCTCACGCTTCTGCGCACGCTCAAGCGCGCGGTCGTTGGCGCGGTCCTGCGCGGCAGATTCAGCGTGGGCGGCATCAGCCGAGTTATCCTGCACTGATTCATCCTGCGCTGCGTCATTCTGTATTGCGGCGGGCTGCTCAAGACCAAAGCCGAAGTACGCCATGATGCGGCTCGCGCGGCCCTTAGAACGCAGCGCCTGCTCCGCGGGCTCTTCGACAGCGCTCGCACGCTCAGTAGCCACAGGTTCAGCAGCCTCGTAGACGGGCTCCTGGATCAGCTCGCGAGTCTCCTCCTCGGAGGGGTCATGAGCGTACACGGCGGGGTCATAGGTGCCGTATTCGTCAGCAACGTGCTCGTTGGAGGCAGGCTCAACAGATGCTTCAATGCTCTCGTAATCCTCAGCCTGCCCAGAGTCAACGTAGGCAGAGTCAGCGTGGGCGGAGTGCAGGTAATCGACCTGCTGAACGGCCTCAATCGGCTCGTACTCCTCAGCAGAATGCTCTTCAGTAGCAGCCTCTTCGGAGGCGGGCTCTTCAGCCGTCTCTTCGCGCTCTGCAACAATCTCGGCGAAAGCGTCCGCCGCCGCACGCTGCGCCAGCTGTTCGGTCGCCTCCACGGGGACGGCAACCACCGGCTCCTGCGGATGCACCGGAACATGACCGGTCGCCACCTCAGGCACAACAGACTGTTCAGATGCTACAGGCTGCCCAGATACTACAGGTAGCTCGGGCTCAGCAACGTTCTCGGAAGCCTCCGCACGTGCTGCTTCCTCAGCTTCACGCTCAGCAGCCTCACGCTCTGCAGCTTCCTCAGCCTCACGCTCCATACGCTCCGCACGCGCCTGCGCACGCTCCTCACGACGCTGCGCAAAACGCTCACGGGTCGAGGCAGTAAAACTCATCAGACGCTCACCCAGATTCGGGCGCTCATCCGCAAAACGAGGCAGCTCACGGCTGCTATCCGGCACCAGGGCGCGGCTCAGCAACATACCGAAAGTCACGCCGGCACCCACCGTCAACGCGGTATGCGCCGCAAACGTCAGCGGCTCAGCACCAACCTCCGTAAAACGACCAATACCCAGAGAGCCGTACGAAATCCAGCCCAGCCACAAGGCACCAAACGACGTCAGAATACCGGTCATCATGCCCAGCACCACCGCAGAAATCAGCGCAGACAGCGGGCGGAACGGAACCTTCAGGGCAACCCACTCATCCAGGTGATCCTCACCCTCACGCAAGAACCACCAGCCAGCAATCGCACCGGCACCCAGCGGCACCAGCAGGCCCACCAGACCGAACGTACCCATCGACTCGGGCACAGCACCCAGAATCGGAAGCATCGGCAAAGTACCGGCATTGCTACTGGTCAAACCAACCGAGGTACCCGCACCAAAGGAGAAACCGGCACCGGTCGACCACGCAATCGCATAAATCACCAGGTTCGGCAAGAAACCCAGCTGCAGCAAAGTCACTGCAGTATCGCCCACAGCGCCCGCATGCAGCTCCTGGTAGGTGGCAACAATCTGCGACCAACCCGCCAAAATACCGATACCCAAAAGCACCGCACCCAGACCGACCAGCGCAACAAAAGCAACCACCGCAGCACGCACCACAGCCCAGGCATACGAACCCGCCCAACGCGAATACTGACTCATCTGCGAAATCTGCTCCGCAGTATCAACACCCACCATGCGCGAGAGCGAACGCGCCTCACGGTAGCCACCCCACATCAGACCAGCCACCACAATACCCAAAGGCACCAGGGCAGCATTCAACGCCTGAAGAGGTTGCGGATGCGGGCTCGCCCAACCGTACATCGCCGAACTAATCAGCGCATACGTCACCGAACCGGACAGCACCGGAATCAAAAACTCACCCTCATACGAGGCGCGCGCCAGGCGACGACCCGAACGATAGCAGAGCAGCAGAGGCAGAATACTCAAGCCCAGCGGCACCAGCGTCATCGTGCCGGCAGAAGCACCAAAAGCAGCCGCAAGATCCAAGGGAACACCGTGAATCAGAAGCCACAGGTGCGCCGACATGGCGGCCACGGAGGAGAACTCCATGTCGCCAAAACCCTTGGTCGCCCACACGGCAGACATCGCCGCAAACACAGCAAGCGCAGAGAACAGGGCAGTAACAATTAGCTCAACAACACCCTGAAGCCACAGAGGCATGGGCATGGAATAACGCGAGATAGGTGAGGTGCTTTTCATCGTCCTTCAATCATGCCACGAATTAACGATGAAACCCGCCTCCGATTAACACTCGAAAGCGGGTTCTCACAACTATTCACACAGGGATGCACGTGAGGGCGTGCATCCGGCGAAGTTTTAATCCTCAGTCCACGGATTGGAAGCCTGAACACCCCAGGCGCGGTACACCTGCGCCTTAGAAGAAATCAGTTCCAAATCATAGGCGCTCGCGCTCGCCGCCATCAGACCCTCCAGAGCGGCGGTAGGCAGCGGACCGGCATCATCACGACCCACGGCATGCACGCCGAGCGGCGCCTGACGACCAGCCCACTCAAGGCTCACGCGCGCATCCACATTAATAACGTGGTCGCCAAAGCGCTCAAGAAGTTCGGTAATCCAGCGATCAGTTTCAGGGTAGGGGTACAGGCCCTTCAGCTCACCAATACTCAGCACAGAAATGTACATGTGCCGGAACGAGCGGCGGCGCAGAAAAGCGACCACGGCGGGGTCAGGATCCGCCTTACGGATCTCCGCAAGAACGTCGGAGTCCAGGAGCATACCGGAGAAATTCATACCCCTAATGCTACGCTACGCGCAGACCGGCGTACTGAATAGCGGGGATGCCCTCGGGGTTCGGCAGAAGAAGGAAGTTCAGGAACTCGTCGCGCTTAGAAGAAATGCGGGAGTAATCGTCAATGCTGACTGCGGTGTATCCGCCTCGCGCAGGGACAGCTGCGGCACGCAGGCTTTCCTGGTAGGAGCGGGAGGGGTTCAGAGAGATTGCTGATTCGGTTGCAGAGCCGTTGTACATGTGACAACCTGCGCCGTGAGTGGCGCGATCCTTTCGCATTGCTCTTGTCTGTACCAAATACCACCGGTTATTCCGGTGGTGAATACAAACCGCTTCGTCATCCGAGCCACCCGTGAACATGGGGTTGGCGTTCGACCATAGTCGGAGCTTATCAGTCGAAACTCTTGAAGCTGGGTTTAGCTTACAGCATTTTCTCAAGTTAAGTAAAGCGTTTTTTGAAAGAGATTTAGATTATTAGCATTTTGGCTTGTAGAAACGTTTTTAATAGCGGGAATTTTTGATACTGCGCGGAATATCTTATGTGAATACCGGTGTTTTTATGCGTTAAAAACTCCCCCACCACAAATACGAAATACGCCCTAAACCACCGCTCAATAGTCGCCCCGGCAGCCAGCCCGGCTGTCAGCCCGACAGCAGCCAGCAAATGACCGGCAACAAGGCGCATACCCGCACAATACGCGATAATGAGCTGGTGAGCGCCAACATCCCCTTCCCCGAAATTCCCGTCACCGTACCGCAGATCATTCGCCAGGCCGGGCACCGCACCTACCAGCGCGGTGTCGCCTACCAGCGCAACCGCGAAGTCATCCGCTACAGCTACGACGAAGACGAGCGAACCCTCACCGGGCTCGTCAACGGAAGCACCATCATCCCCTACGAAGTGACCATTCGCTTCTTCCCCGCCGTCAGCGGCTCCGCAACCTTCACCGCCCGCTGCACCTGCCCCGTGCTCACCGACTGCAAGCACGCTGTAGCGCTCATGCTCACCGCGCTCGACCGCGCCTCCGTAGCGAAAAAGGCACTCAGCGAACACCCCGGACCGGTCGGTGTGCCCGGTGCCGAGGCAAAGGAGGCGACAGAGGCAAAGGGATCCGCAGATTCAAAGAGCGCGGACGTTGCGGAGGCGAAGAAAGCCGCCGACCCGCTCGCGGCGCTACGCGCCTCCGGTGCACTCACCACCGCGGCAAAACTGCCCACACCCGATGCAGCGACTGCCGAGCCTGAAAACCCCCAGGGAAGCTTTGCGCTCAACGAGCTAGGAACCTCCCCGAGCCTGCAGGCAGAGGCATCCGCCACCAAAATCTCGGCATGGCGACGCGACCTCTCCTCCGTTCTTTCCGCACGTCAGGACCTTGCGGGCATTGATTCGATGCGTGTGAGCGGTGCCCTGGATTTCTCGCTGAGTGTCTCCGGTTCCTACGCGCGCGGCCGCAATATGCCCGGCGCAACCCCCAGCATTAACCTGCTCGCCCGCCCGCTCATGGCGTCCAAAACCGGGCGCTGGATCAAGGGCGGACTCAGCTGGGAAACCTTCGCCTCCAGCGTGGGCGGACCCGTCGGGCGGCACGAAATCTACCCCGAACACGAGCGATTCTTCGCCGAGCTCTACTCGATTGCCCGCCCCTGGCAAAACATGTATTCCTCACACCGCGACTGGATCTCAATCAGCGCTTCTGCCTCCACTCTGCTCTGGGATGTACTCGCCCGCGCGGAGGATATTGGCCTGCCTCTGCTCGTCAACGGTCGCGAAGTGAACTACGCCGTGCTGAGCCCCGCGCAGGTGCGCCTGCACGCCGCCGCCAGCGAAGAGAAACACGCAGAAGGTACCGGGCTGCAGCTTCAAGCCGCGCTCAGCTGGGAAGGACGCGAAGGCGAACTACTGCGCCAGCTCTGGCTGCCCGCCGCGCACTGCCACCCCATCGGCACCCCGCGCACCGGCTTCTTTGCCCTGGGCGGGCTCGCCCAGCAGGAGTACGAGCAGGCGGCAAAGGCGGTGCACTGGAAGACCGTGCGCCCCGGCGCACTGGATGAAGTGGGGCGCGAATCTTTCGTGCAAAAGGACGCGCAGGAGGCGCCGACTGAGGAAGCTGAGAATAGCGCACCGACGATTGCCCCAGTACAGGGTGAACGGGTGCGCTACTCCCCCGCCGTGCCCGAACTGCCCGAGGGCGTGGAGCTGGCGCTCATCCCCCTGGTCGAGCCGCTCGATGCCGCCTCCGAATCGCTCATTAGCGCCGGAACCGTGCACATTCCCGCCGCGGAACGCGCCACGTTCCAGAAGGAGTACCTGCCCGCGCTCAGCCGCTCCATTCCCTCGCTGACCCCCGATCCGGCGCTGGCACTACCTCGCGTGAAGCCACCGCATCTGGTGCTTGACATCAGCTTTGACGAGCAGGTACGCCACGACGCGCAGCTGAGCTGGCGTTGGGAGTACCCGCTGAACCCCTTCGCTGAGGACAGCGTGGATGAGGCGAGCGCAGAGGAGGCGAGCACCCAGAATCCTGCGGCGGGCTCCGATGTGTACTCCCTGCCCGTTTTCGGTTACCCCGGTGAAGAGGGTGGCGAGGTTCGCGATGAGCGTTTTGAGGCGCGCATACTGCGTTCGGTGCGCGCCATTCTTGCCGCTCACCCGGCGCTTTCCGGGCTGGAGGAGCGCCGCATCGAAGGCTGGGAAACTCGCGAGTTGCTCAGCGCGATTCTGCCGAAGCTTCGCCGTGTTTCCGCTGTTCAGGTGCGTTTTAACGGCACCCCACCGGAGTTCGTGGAGGCAACCGACGCGCTCATTGAAATCACCGTGAACGAGGGCAATTCTCGCGACTGGTTCGGCCTGGGCATTGCGGTGAAGGTCAATAATTGGACCGTGCCGTTTGCCCAGATTTTTGAGGCGCTCGACCGCGGGGCGGACCGTATTCTGCTCGGTAACGGCACCTACTTCTCGCTGCGTCGACCCGAGTTTAAGACCCTGCGCACCCTCATTGCGGAGGCTCGGGAACTCGACGATGCGGGCGGTGAGCTGCGTATTAACCGGCACCAGGCGGGGCTGTTCTCTGAGCTGGAGTCGCTGGCGGCGAGCGTGCATACGACCGCGCGGTGGGATGCTCAGGTGCGTTCACTGCTGGAGCTGGTTGAGGGCTTGGAGGATGCCGAGGAAAGCACCGAAGAGAACTCTGAAAAGGGCACTGAAAAAGCACTCGACAAGGGCACTCAGGGTTCCCCCGCGCCGCAGAAGGCTTCCCGCCGGGTTATCGCTCAGCGCCCGGTACCCACCGGCCTGCAGGCAACCCTACGCCCCTACCAGGTGGAGGGTTTCCAGTGGCTGTCGTTCCTGTACGAGCAGCGTCTGGGCGGTATTCTCGCCGATGATATGGGTCTGAGTAAGACCGTGCAGGCTCTCGCCCTGCTCGCCCACGCGATCGAGGAGCACCGTGCCGCCTCCGAACGTACCACCGAGCGCGGTGAGAGCGTCGAGCCGTTCGCACCCTTCCTCGTGGTTGCGCCGACCTCCGTCATCACCAACTGGGCGGCGGAGGCGGAACGCTTCCTACCCGAGGCGAAGGTCGTGACCATCACCGAAACCACCGCCGGTAAGACCCCGCTGGCCGAGCGGGTTGCCGGGGCGCACCTGGTGCTGACCAGCTACACGCTGCTGCGCATGGACGAGGACGCATACACCGGCTACGCCCGCACGCTAGGCCGTACCGTTGACGAGCGCACGGGCGAACAGTCCGCCCCCGAAGGCTGGGGTGCACTCCTGCTGGACGAGGCGCAATTCGTCAAAAACACCGGCACCCGCGCCTGGTCCATCGCCCGCGCGATGCCCGCCCGCACCAAGATCGCGATGACCGGCACGCCCATTGAGAACAACCTCATGGAACTGTGGGCGCTGCTGGCGATTGTAGCGGACGGCCTGTTCCCCTCCGCCCGTGCGTTCCGTGACCTGTACGCTCGCCCGGCGGAATCCGGCGAGGACCCTGCTCACGCCGCGGCGACGGCTGCTCGTCTGCGCCGGCGCATCCGCCCGCTCATGCTGCGCCGCACCAAGGAGCTGGTGGCGGCGGAGCTTCCGGCGAAGAACGATACGCGCGTGAACCTACCGCTGGCTCCCGGTCACCGCCGCATCTATGACACGCACCTGCAGCGTGAACGCCAGAAGGTGCTGGGTCTGCTGGAGGATATGGACAAGAACCGGTTCACGATCTTCCAGTCGCTGACCCTGCTGCGCCGCCTGGCGCTTGATGCCGCGCTGATTGATCCGGACGCCTACGCCGGGGTATCGTCGGTCAAGCGCGACTACCTGGTTCAGCAGCTACCCGATCTGCTCGAGAAGGGCCACCGTGTGCTGGTGTTCAGCCAGTTCACCGGCTACCTCAAGAGCATTTCGGCGCGCCTGGCGGAGGAGGGCATCAGCCACCTGTACCTGGATGGTTCGACCCGCAACCGTGCCGAGGTCATCGAGGCGTTCACGAGCGGTCAGGAGCCGGTGTTCCTCATATCGCTCAAAGCTGGCGGTTTCGGTCTGAACCTGACCGAGGCGGATCACGTGTTCATTATGGATCCGTGGTGGAACCCCGCCGCCGAGCAGCAGGCGGTGGACCGTATTCACCGCATCGGCCAGGACAAGGAGGTGCACGTCTACCGCCTGGTTGCCGAGGGCACGATTGAGGAGAAGGTCATGCAGCTCAAGGAGTCGAAGGCCGCGCTCTTCGATGCGGTGGTCGGTGAGGGCGAGTTCGCCTCCGCGGCGGTGACGGCTGAGGATGTGCGTGAGCTGTTTGCGCCGGCTGTCGAGCGGTAGTCGCCCTCGAGTCTGAGCGGTAGCCCTCGAGTCTGAGCAGTATTTATGGCCCCCGTCATTTTTGTCATTTGGTTACGCCTCCGGCTAGATTCACGCCCGATTCTGGCCCGGCCCTTCTCAACGGGGGCTCTGAGGCGTAGCCTTGAAAGACTACTTACGGAGGCGCCGCCTCCCCATAGATTCCAAAGGAGCATCATGAGCTACAACGTACCCAACGTAAAGTTCAACGACGGCCGATCCATTCCGCAGCTGGGCTACGGCGTGTGGCAGGTTGAGGACGAGGTCGCCGAGAAGGTTGTGGGCACCGCCCTGGAGACCGGCTACCGCCACATCGACACCGCCGCTATTTACGGCAACGAGGCGGGCGTAGGCCGCGCTATCGCTAACTCCGACGTGGCTCGCGAAGACATCTTCCTCACCACTAAGCTGTGGAACTCTGACCAGGGCTACGAGCGCGCTTTCGAGGCGTTCGAGGCTTCCCTGGAGAAGCTGGGCACCGACTACGTTGACCTGTACCTGATTCACTGGGCTAAGCCGCAGCAGGGCCTGTACCTGGATTCCTGGCGTGCGCTGATTGAGCTGCAGAAGCAGGGTAAGGTCCGTTCCATTGGTGTTTCGAACTTCCCCGAGGAGCAGCTGCGCGAGATTATCGAGGAGACCGGCGTGGTTCCGGTCATCCACCAGATTGAGTTGCACCCCTACTTCTCGCAGGAGGCGCTGCGCGCCGTTCACGCCGAGTACGGCATCGCGACTCAGGCGTGGAGCCCGCTGGGCAACGGCAGCGACCTGCTGCAGAACCCCGTGCTGGCTGAGATTGCGGAGCGCCACGGCGCGACCCCCGCGCAGGTTGTGCTGGCGTGGCACCTGGCTAAGGGCACCGTGGCTATCCCGAAGTCTGTGACCCCTTCCCGCATTGAGGAGAACCTGGCGTCAGTGAACGTGAAGCTGACCGCCGAGGACATCGCGGCCGTGGATGCGCTTTCCACCCCCGAGGGTCGTATTGGCGCTGACCCGGCGAACATCGACTTCTAAGGTATAGCTCGGGCGTATAGCTCGATACACACCTACATAAAGCCCCGACAAGCACTATCTGTGCCTGTCGGGGCTTTATTGTGTTCTCAGGCTTGAGTTTTTAGCGAACGTACGTTCTCGGATTGCTCAATAAGTCGGCGAGCGCTCTGTATCTAGCTCTCGCCCGCTAGTTCTCGTCCTCTACCAGCAGGGAGAGGGAGATGCGGCGGCGCGCCGGGTCGACCTCCACCACACGCACCTGCACGATGTCGCCGCTGCGCACAATGTCGTGCGGGTTCGCCACGTAGCCGCGGCTCATCTGCGAGATGTGTACGAGGCCGTCCTGGTGCACGCCAATATCCACGAACGCGCCGAATGCCGCCACATTCGAGACGGTGCCCTCGAGCACCATGCCGGGGCGTACGTCCTCGAAATGCGAGACGGACTCGGAGAATCGGGCGGTGCGGAAGCTACCGCGCGGGTCCAGGCCGGGGCGGCGCAGCTCGGCGAAGATGTCCTCGACCGTGTACACGCCGGCGATGCTTTCTTCCGCACTGCCCTGTTCGTGGCTGTCCTGCACGTAGTCGGCGGGGTTCAGCCCGGCGAGCGGGTCAGTTCCATCCGAGGTACCCAGGGCGCCGGCAACCCAGTGGGCGCCGTTGCGCGCCTGCGCGTCAGCAATAATGCGGCGCGCGAGCGGGTACGCTTCCGGATGCACGGCGGAGGCGTCCAGCGGCTCCTCACCGCCACGGATGCGGATGAATCCTGCCGCCTGGCGGAAGGTTTTCGCGCCCAGTCGCGGCACGTTCATCAGCTGCTGACGGTTCGCGAAGGGACCGTGTTCGGTGCGGTAGGCGACGATGCGTTCGGCGGTTGCGGTGCCCACGCCCGCCACGTGCGCGAGCAGCTGCACGGAGGCGCTATTGAGGTTCACACCCACGGCGTTCACGCAGTCTTCGACGGTGTCATTGAGGGCGCGGCGCAGGGCGGCGGGCGGCACGTCGTGCTGGTACTGGCCCACGCCGATGGACTGCGGGTCGATTTTGACGAGCTCGGCAAGCGGGTCCTGCAGGCGGCGGGCAATGGAGACGGCGCCGCGTACGGTCACGTCGTAGTCGGGCAGCTCGGCGGCTGCGAGCGCGGAGGCGGAGTAGACGGAGGCGCCCGCCTCGGAGACGGTCACCTTCTGGGGTGCTTCTGTGCCTTCCTCTCGCAGGGTGCGGATCAGTTCGCTGGCGAGTTTGTCGGTTTCGCGGCTTGCGGTGCCGTTGCCAATGGCGATGAGTTCCACGCCGTGCTCGCGGCAGGCGGCGGCGAGCTCGCGCAGGGCTTCTGCCCACTGGTTGCGCGGGGCGTGCGGGTAGACGGTACCCACGCGCAGCGGCTCACCGGTGCCGTCGACTACGGCGTATTTCACGCCGTGGCGCAGGCCCGGGTCCAGGCCGAGGGTGGTCTTGTGTCCGGCGGGTGCGGCGAGCAGAATATCGCGCAGGTTGGAGGCGAACACCTCGGTTGCGTGCTGTGCGGCGGCGTCGAGTAGCTGGTGGCGGATGCGTTCGGCAAGGCGCGGGCGCAGGTGGCTGCGCCATGCGGTGCGCACGGTGGCGGCGAGCCAGCCGAGCACGCGGTCTTCGTCGTCGACGGTGTTGAGCACCTGCACGGGGATGCGCAGTGCGGCGGCGACTTCACGCTCGTATGCAGAACGGACGTTCTCGTAATTTTCGGCGGCAGCCTCAGCTTCGGCACGGGCGGCACCACGCAGGCGGCTGAGCGCCACGGGGGCGGGTGCCACATCCACCTTGAGGCGCACCACGCCGGCGTCCTTGGCGCGGTGCAGCGCCAACACGCGGTGCGGCGGAATAGAACGAATACGGTCCGAGAAGGCGAAATAGTCGGAGAACTTCGCACCGATGCTTTCCTGACCGGCAATCACGCGGGACTCGATCACGCCGCCTTCACGCAGGCGCTTGAGGAGCTTTTCGCTCAGCACCGGGTCGGTGAGAGCACGGTCAACCAGGATCGCACGGGCACTGTCGAGGGCTTCTTCGGCGCTGTGAATCTGCAGGGCTTCGTCTGCCTCAGCGGCCTCAATGCCCTCGTCTTCATCCTCTTCGGTGCCGTCGGTAATGTACGCGGCGGCAATGGCGTGTGCCTCGGCGAGGGGCACCTCCAGCAGGTCTTCGACGAGGGAATCAAGCCCGGCGGCACGCGCCATCTGGGCGCGGGTCACACGCTCGCTGCGGTACGGGGCGTAGATGGCGTTCACGTCTGCAATGGTGGCGGCGTTCATGAGCGAGGAACGCAGCTGCAGCAGGGTGAGCGGGTCGATGAGGCCTTCGTCGGCGCGTTCGGCGAGCGCTTCGAGCACGCGGTTGCGGCACTCTTCGAGGGCACGGAGCTGGCCCAGGCGCGACTGGATGGTGCGCAGCTGGGTGTCGGTGAGTGCGCCCGTTGCTTCTTTGCGGTAGCGGGCGATGAAGGGTACGGAGTTGTCGGCGTCGAGCAGCGCCACGGCTGCGCGGATGCGGTGCGGCGCGATGCCGGTTTCTACGGCGAGCGCGTTGATGAGGTGCTCGGCGGGCTGCTCAGTCTTGCCGCCGGTTTCGTGTTTTTCGCGGTGTGCGGCGCTGCTGGGTTCGTTGCCGGCGGCGCTGCTGGGCGCGGGGTCTGCAGCTCGATCCGCGCGCGGGCGGATGCTGCTCGGGAGGGGGTGTTCGCTCATCCTTCCAGTTTCGCATATTTCGCCGCGGCTCATGGGTTGGCCGGTAATGCTGAGAAAAGAGTCAGCGCGGGGCGTATTTTGCTCGCCTGTGCGGGTGCGGGTAAGCGTATTTTCTATCGCATCTTCTAGTGCAGATTACGAGTCTTTACGCACATTTTGCCCTGTGGGTGCGCTAAACATTGTCATCTTTCCGAAAGAAACCGTGTTAGGGGTTCACATATTTGAATAGTGCTTAGTTTCAGCGATAAATTTAGATAAAAGAGCATATTTTTTTGAAAAAATATCGCTTATTCGTGCAGATAAGAGCTGGACTCACACCACGCAAACACCCTTATCTGCGTGCACACGTTCAGGGTTTTGGCGGCACGGTACGACATGGTGCCGCCACATCCTGCAGATGAAAGAGGGACCCATGCGCGAACAAGCCGCGCTATCAAACGCCCCGGAGGGCTACTTAGATTTTCACGACGAGTACGCGGAACTCATCGCCGAACTCGCCGCGCTGGGGTTCACCCCTACCCAGGTTCTCCGCCGCCTCAACTTTCTGTACCCGCACATCAACAAGAAGCACCTGAACTATGCGCTGGACTCCGGCATCTGGCAGTTTGGCCCGGTCACGGCAGACGCCCCGAGCTACACGGTGCTCGCCTGCGGCCTCTGGTACGTTTTCGCGGAAGCCTACGATCTGCCTCCGGAGCCCGAGTACGCGGCACTAATTCTTGATTGCGATATTATTCACGACCTGCCGTCCGCGCTGGAGGCACGCCACTTCAACAACGAAGACATTGCTCACGTTCTGGCGAAGATTGGCGCAACGCTCAAGTACCTTGCCGCACACCCCTACTCCCAGCTGGAAGAAGAAGCCTACGCGCAGACCCTCGAGGACATCAGGCAGCGCGGTATGAAAGAAATCGGTACCGAGGGCGGTAGCCTGTACACCCTGCTCGCCGCCAGTATGGAGGGCGAATCCGCGTGGCCTGCCCCCGCACAGACGGTCAACGATTACCTCGGTGACGGCGACTGGTCCCTGGGTATGCTCCGCACCGGCATTTACCCGGCGGAGGCGCTCGAAAACGAATGGTACATTGACGCCGCGGCGGTACCCGAGGATTTTGCGTCGAAGACTCTGAGCCTGTTTTTGAGCTATTGCGCCCGCTACGACCGCGAGCCGACGGCGCTGAACTACGGCTACTGGTCTACTATTCCCACGCTCATTGAGCAGGTGCCGCCCCTGGGTGCGGTACGTGCCAAGTTCGGCTCCTGGCAGACGACCCTGCACCGCGGACGCACGCAGATTGCCCGCGAGCTGCGACTGTGGACGAGGAACGAAGCCAACGCAGCTGCCCTGGAGTCGGGTGCCGCTGAGTCGAACGAGGCCGAGGCGAGCGTTGCTGAGTCGAGTGCCGCTGAGGAGCTTGAGCTCCTCGATGCTAAGCTAACTAACGCTGACGCTGAGCTGACTAACGCTGACGCTGAGCTCCCCGAAACAGAACTAGCAGAGCCGGCAGAGCCCGCGCGTCTGAGCGCCCGCGAACTCACCGAGCAGGGCATCGGCGTGGTGCAGACCGCCCACACCGACCTGGCGGCATACCACCGCACCCAATGGGAGCAGACGGTGGAAGTCTTCGGCGAACGCCTCGCGCAGCTTGCCTGGAACCGCCGCCTGAGCACCTACTACTTCTTCGATGGAGCCTGCCTGGAAGATGCCGACCCGACCCCCGTGGTGACGGTTTTCCGCTCCCCCACCGGTTTCCTCTGCGAGCTTGAACCCACCGTCGAGGCGTTGCCCGCCTTCGACCCGGAGTTCCTGCAGGAGCACGGCTGGAGGCACCCGGTACCGGTGCATGCGCTATGGAATCTGCACGCGCTCGATCCGCTGGAGGCAGCTGCCGCCGTCATTGAGGCGATGCGTTCCGGTTGCGGTTGTGAACGCTGGGATTTCTACCGCACCGATGATGACAACGACCCGCTTGCCGAAGAGGCGGAGGCGACGCCCCTCTAAGCGCGCACTCCCGCAGCCTCTCGGGTTCATCCCTGGAGACAGTGAAAGCCCGCGTCCCCGCTCCCTGAAAGGAGCAGGTGACGCGGGCTTTACGCATGCGCTGATAGCCGGTACCGAGATAACCGGCACCGATAGCCGGCGTGGCTTAGCGTGCCGAGAAAATCTCGGACGCCTCCACAATCGCAATCTGCGCGGTGAGGGTCGAGATTGCCTCTTCGCGGCGTGCATCAGCGCGGCGCTTGAAGACCCAGCCGATACCCAGAATCACGAACCAGATGGGCATCGCGAGCAGACCCATGAGGGTTTCCTCGTTCATGGTCAGCACACCAATGGTAAAAGCGAAGAACGCCAGAGCCAGCCATGCGGAGAAACGGCCGCCGGGCAGACGGAACTTCGACTTCCTGTGGCGCGAGGGGAACTTCTTGCGGTACATCAGGTAGCTGACCATAATCATGGTCCACGCAAAAATCACGAGCACCGCAGCCACGGTGGTGACAAGGTTGAACGCACGAGAGATCGAGTCGCCCGCATAGAGCATCACAATCGAGGACAGCAGCATCACGGCGGAGAGGAACAGCGCGTTACGCGGCACACCATTCTTGGAAATCTTGCCCAGGAACTGCGGTGCACTGCGCTCGCGTGCCAGGCCGAATGCCATACGCGAGGTGGAGAAAATACCGGAGTTCGCCGAGGAGGTCGCGCTGGTAATCACCACAAAGTTAATGATGTGCGCGGCGATACCCAGGCCCGCCATGGTGAACATGGCGACGAAGGGGCTCTTATCGGGGCTGACCAGTCGCCAGGGGGTGACCATCAGGATGACGGCGAGCGCGCCCACGTAGAAGACCATAATACGTACCGGTACGGCGTTAATTGCCTTGGGCAGGGTCTTTTCGGGGTCCTTGGTTTCTGCGGCGGTGGTACCGACGAGCTCTGAGCCCATGAACGCGAAGACTGCGATCTGGAATGCACCGAGGAAGCCAATGAAGTGGTTGGGGAACATTCCGCCGTCATTCCAGAGGTTTGCGACGGATGCCTGCGCGCCACTGGGCGAGTTGAAGCCTACGGCGATCATACCGCCACCAACGATAATCAGGGCGACGATGGCGACGATCTTAATCATGGAGAACCAGAATTCGATTTCGCCGAAGTTCTTCACGGAGACCAGGTTCAGGGTCAGCAGAACAGCGATGACAGCGAGCGCCGGAATCCATGCCTGCAGGTCAGGCCACCACATGTGCAGGTAGCCGACGATTGCGATGATGTCCGCGACGGCGGTGACCACCCACATGAACCAGTAGGACCAGCCGAGGAAGAAGCCCGCCATGGGGCCGACGAGGTCGGTGGTGAAGTCAGAGAAGGACTTGTACCTCAGGTTGGAGAGCAGAATCTCCCCCATAGCTCGCAGCACCAGGAAGATGACGGCGCCGATGAGCATATACACGAAAATAACTGAGGGACCCGCCATGGAGATGGCGCGACCGGAGCCCATGAACAGGCCGGTACCGATGGCACCGCCGATTGCGATGAGCTGGATGTGGCGGTTGCTCAGACCGCGGTGCAGTCGCTCTCCCTGTTCGGGAGCTTTAGGATTCAGGGTGACGTTGTTCTGTTCAGTCACGACGTCCTCTTTTCAGCGGTTGTACCCCGTGCCGCATGTGCCGTTACTGGAATAAGAATCGTTAGATCGCAGCGGGCACGGTCACTGTATGAATATGCGGCCATTTGCTTGCGGGGTGTCCCCGGATTTCGGGGCGAGGCTAGAGCTCTATCAGATACCGCGCGGCATTCGGAAGTGTCACGCTATCGATTGACGCGGAGTTTTTCTGAGAGCCCTCACAGCTACTTGGATAGTTATTCTACAGGTGTTAAGTGCAAGAAAACAGGATTTACGGCAAAAATGTGACCTATTTCTATTATTCACGTCATATCAAGCGGTGTAAAAAATGCCGCCCGGAACGTAAACAGGCAGGCACGAGGGCACGCGAAAGCCCCGCCTCCGCATCCTCAAAGAATGCAGAAACGGGGCTTACCAACAGCGCCGCAGAAACACTACATAAACGCTACAGAAAGAGCAGAAACTACTTCTGACCAGCCTTGTCAACAACATTGCCAGCAGCCAGCACACGAGCACGCTTCGCCGCGTGGCGGCGGGTCAGAATCTCGTAGCCAATAGCCAGAGCGATGAACCAGATGGGGGTCAGCGCCAGACCGATTGCGGTGTCCGGATACAGGCTCAGGGCGTAGACCATGACGGCGAAGAAGACCAGGCCAAACCAGCTCATGCCAATACCCCAGGGCATCTTATACTCGGACGCCTCGTGGCGCTCCGGGAACTTCTTACGGTAGACCAGGTACGCAATCAGGATCATGCTCCAGGTGAAGATACCCATCATCGACGCCACGGAGGTCACCACGGTGAACGCCTCCATAATGCCGCTACCGGCGTACAGCATGACCAGACTAAACAGCAGCATCACGGTGGTCAGGTACAGGGCGTTGGCGGGCACACCGTTCTTGGTGAGCTTACCCAGCGCGGAGGGTGCGGCGCCGTCATGCGCCAGACCGTAGACCATGCGGGAGGTCGAGAAAATACCGGAGTTCGCCGAGGACGCCGCGGAGGTCAGCACCACAAAGTTCACCAGGGAGGCGGCAACAGCAATGCCAGCCAGGGAGAACATACCCACGAAGGGGCTCATGGACTTATCCAACTTATCCCAGGGGGTGACGGCGAGGATGGTCAGCAGCGGCAGGGCGTAGAAGAGGCCAATGCGGAAGGGTACCGCATTAATCGCCTTGGGCAGGGTGCGTTCGGGGTGTTCGGTTTCCGCCACGGCGGTACCGACCAGCTCAGCACCCACGAAGGCGAAGAGCGCAATCTGGAAGGCACCCAGGAAGCCCGTCAGGCCCTGGGTAAAGATACCGCTACCGGAGGGGCCGGGGCGATCCCAGAGATTTGCTACGGAGGCGACGGTACCGTCGGGCGCGGTGAAGCTGAAGGCAACCATGAGCGCACCAACAATAATGAGGGCGACAATCGCGACGATTTTAATGACTGCGAACCAAAATTCGATTTCACCGAAGTTCTTCACCGAGGGCAGGTTCAGCAGCAGCAGAGCCACGATAACGGTCAACGCAGGGATGAATTTGGGCATGTCAGGTAGCCAGTATTGCACGTAGCCGGTAATCGCGATGACGTCCGCAATACCCGTGACAACCCAGAAGAACCAGTACGACCAGCCGACGAAGAAGCCGGCGCGCAGACCGAGGATGTCGGTAATGAAGTCGGTGAAGGACTTGTACTTGGGGTTGGAGAGCAGAATCTCGCCCATGGCGCGCAGAACAAAGTAGATAACGCTACCGATAATGGCATACACAAAGACGATGGAGGGGCCGGTCAGGGCGATGGTCTTTGCTGAGCCGAGGAAAAGGCCGGTGCCGATGGCGCCGCCAATAGCGATCAGCTGGATGTGTCGGTAGCTTAGTCCGCGCTGAAGCTTAGAGTGCTCAGCTTCGGAGTCTAGGCCAGTGACGGAGTTGTGCTGCATTGGCTGCTGTGTCACGTGTTTCTCTTTCCTGCGTCGATTCGCCCTAAATTTCACTCGGGGGCGAGTCCGGGTGGTTGGTATTCATGCATAATCCTGAACGGCGCGCCAGGAGGCGGTTCCCGCGCTTCCCGAGCTGGCGCGGTGCGCTTGGGCTTGTGGGCTCCGATTTCGCGGGGCTTCCGATTTCTTGTATCGCCAATAAAAGGTTATGCAGAGAATGCATAATTTCAAATTTTACCCCCTCATACCCACACAAGTACAAGGAATACAACATCACCAGATTTTTGAGACGGGGTGATTGAGACGGGGCGAGTCTGCGGCATACCTCAGCCTCCACCCGAAACACGCCCCGCACCACCCTTAGACTGCACCCCTTCTCTGCAAGCTTCTCCCGGGTTTTCAAAAATATTTAGAAACTTTACGCGTAAAACTTTACAAGGCGAGAAACCGGGTCTAGAGTAGAAACCGTTCAACAAAAGCCTAACCAACCAGCTACAGAACAGAAGGACAACATCATGGGCAAGTTCTCCAACGCAGCACTGCGCATCACCGCCGGCGCACTCATCCTCGATGCAGGTGTCAAGAAGCTCAAGGCTGACGAGGGTACCTACGCCTTCCTGCAGCAGATGGCGGCAACCGGTGTTCCCGCAGTCTCCAAGCTGGACGCAGCAACCTTCGGTAAGCTCATCTCCGGCGCAGAAACCGCACTCGGCGCAACCCTGCTGACCCCCTTCATCCCCGCACGCCTGGCGGGTGCAGGCCTGACCGCATTCGCGGCAAATCTGATGACCATGTACTTCCGCAACCCGGATATGCACGACAAGTACTTCCGCCCCACCCAGGACGGCCAGCAGCTCGCAAACAACATCGTGATGCTCGGCGCGGGTCTGGCACTGCTGGGCTCCAAGAAGTAAGCCCCACAAACTAAACTCACTCAACAACCTCACGAAAGTGCGGCGGGAACAGTATTCGTTCCCGCCGCACTTTTGTATGCAGGCTAAATTTCTATGTTTCTCAGACCGGCATACGCCCGGCTAGTTCAGTCTCACGCCCGGCTAGTTCAGTTTCACGCCCGGCTAGTTCAGCGTCACGCCAGCCCCGCACACTGCGAAACCGCACGGTATAGCGGCGCTACGCTATTCTTTTAGGTATGTCTACTGAGAACACGCAGCCTAGCCAGGCACCCGAATCCACCGAAGAAAAGGCCATGAAGCCGGTTCCCGAGGAGTTCTTCCGCCAGCCCTACTCCTTCGTCCGCCGCGGTGACCGCCTCACCGCACGCCGTCAGAAGGCGTGGGACACCTACTCCCCCACCCACGTGCTGGACATTCCGCGCCTGCGCACCGACACCTCCGTCGCGCCTGAGGCGACCTTCGACCCGGTCAAGATTTACGGCCGTGAGGCGTACCAGGTCGTCGAGATCGGTTCCGGTCTGGGCGAGGCGATTGTGCACCGCGCAGCTGAGGTGCCCGAGGCGAACTTCCTCGCCGTTGAGGTGTACACCCCCGGCATTGCGGACCTGCTGCTGAAGATGGGCAACGCCGGCGTGGAGAACGTGCGTGTGGCTCAGGCGAACGCACCCGAACTGCTCGACAACATGCTTGAGGAGAACTCCGTGGACGAGCTGTGGGTGTTCTTCCCGGATCCCTGGCACAAGTCCCGCCACCACAAGCGTCGCCTGGTGTCCCCGGCGTTCGCTGATAAGGTTGCGCGCGTGCTCAAGCCCGGCGGCATTTGGCGTCTAGCGACTGACTGGGAGGAGTACGCCCTGGTCATGCGTGAGGTTCTAGAGGCGCACCCCGACTTTGAGAACGTGAACCCCGGCGCCGGTGCGACCGAGGAGGATCCGCAGGGTGGTTGGGCTCCGCGTTGGGAGGGTCGTACCCTCACCAGCTTTGAGCGTAAGGCTCAGGAGGCGGGCCGCCGCGCGCACGATCTGACCTACCGCCGCAAGTAAGCACCGCTGCAAGTAAGCGGAGCAGCTCCAGTTACCGCCAGGTGGTTTCCCGCCACCGCGCAAAGTGCATACGTTAAAGCAGGTGAGGCTCCCCGAATATTCGGGGAGCCTCACCTCCTTGTGCGTGGGTCCAAGTGCATACGGGGCGGGGGTCTACCCTACCTCGCGGCGTATGACACAAAGACGCACAAGTCTATATGGGCGGCTGACCAGCTCAAATGAACTAGAAGCGAGCTAGAACAGCCGAACCGTTTCTCCCAGTGTAGCGGGTTTAGCCGGTTTAGCGCTGCGGCTTCGTATCATCCGCCGTAGCCGACTGGTGCCGCTGACGGTACAACACCACAGCCGAAGAACGCTGACGAGGCGCCGGGCGGGTACCGCGGGCAATATGCACCACGTCGCCACTGGTACCGGCAGCGAACACGCGCTCCGCCAGGCCCAGCTTCACCTTCGCATCCTCAACTTGACGCTGCAGCGCCGCAATCTGCTCCTGTTGCGCCTCCACGAGGGACTCCAGCTCAATAATGCGGCGAATACCCTCCAGGGAGACGCCCTCCTGCGAGAGCTGCTGAATCTGCTGCAGACGGTTTACGTCACGTTGCGAATAGCGGCGCGCCTTACCGGGTGCACGCGAAGGCTGGACCAGACCGATGCGGTCGTACTGTCGCAGGGTCTGCGGGTGCATGCCCGCCAGCTCAGCCGCCACAGAAATCACGAAAACCGGCAGGTCCACGCTGTGCAACGGCTTGCCGCTACGGGACTTAGATGATGATTCTCGAGATGCCATGGTTTACTCAGCCTTCTTCAACAGATCCTTACGCGGGTTCTCCTGCGGTGCCAGTTTTACGAACTTATCGAATGCTTCCTGCGCCTCTGCGCTCAACTCGGCGGGCAGCACAATCTCCGGGATGACCAGCAGGTCGCCGTCGCCGCCCTTAGCCTTGAAGCCGCGGCCCTTAGCGCGCAGTCGGCGGCCGACCTGTCCGGGTGCCAGGCGCAGCTTCACGGTGGATGCGTCGGGCAGGGGCACCTCAATCACTGCGCCGTCGACAGCCTCGGCGAGGGTGACGGGTGCACGCAAAATCAGGTTGTTGCCCTCGCGGGAGTACAGGGAGTCATCGGAGACGCGCACGGTGACCTTCAGGTCGCCGCCGCGCAGGCCCTTGCCGCGCAGGCGGACCTTCTGACCGTCCTTAATGCCTGCGGGAATGCGTGCCTCGGTGTGGGAGCCATCCGGCAGGAACACGGTCACGGTCGCACCGGTGTATGCCTGGACGAGGCTGATGCGGGTGCTGGTAGTGCTTTCTTCGGGTGCCGCGTGCTGTGCACTGCCGAAACCGCCGCCGCCCATGCCGCCAAAGTCGGCGCTCGTGAAGCCTGCGGAGCGTCGGGAGCCGCCGGCGCTACCGCTGAAGAGGCCGCCTAGCAGGTCGTCAATATTGATGCCTGCGCCGCCGTTGCTGAAGCCGCCGAATGCATCCGCGCCGGGGTACCCGGTGTAGCTGCCACCGCCGAAGCCACCTCCGCCGAATCCGCTCATGCCTGCAGCACCGTAGCGGCGGATCTGGTCGTACTCTTCGCGCTGCTTCTTGTCGGAGAGCACGTCATATGCTTCCGAGATTTCCTTGAATTTCTTCTCTGCTGCAGCGTCGCCGGGGTTCAGGTCCGGGTGGTACTTGCGGGAGAGCTTGCGGTATGCCTTCTTGATGTCGCTTTCGCTTGCGTCTTCGCTGACACCCAGTGCCTTATAAAAGTCGTCGGTTAGCCAGTTTTCACTTGCCATGTTGTGTTTCTCCTTCTGCGGTGATGCGCCGCCCTCCTCGGTTACGGGACGGCTTGCAGGGGCACCGCGTGCTTGTCTTAATGCTCTATATAAAAGTTTAGTCTACTTGACTCAATTTTGAAAGGGCTGAGCCCAAAAAATAGCGCCCCTACAAGCCTTTTAACCGCCACTGCTACGAGCCAAAACCCGCGCCAACAACCGGGTAAAGCAGCCCCGGCAGATCAGGCGCGCCAGGCAGAACAGCCCGGATAAATAACCCTGGCAAACAACAGGGCGGGCACTCCCCACTAGGGAGAGCACCCGCCCGTCGTTAGTTATTCAGCCATTGCTGAGCCGACCACCTTACGGTGCGACAGCCACAGCCACCTGAGCGGTACGAACCACACGGTCGTTCACGCGGTAGCCGTAACGCAGAACCATGGAGACATGATCCTCAGCCACCTCGTCGGTGGGCTGCTGCAGTACAGCTTCGTGGATGTTCGGGTCGAAGGCGTCGCCTACTTCACCGAAGCGCTCCACGCCCTGCTTGCTGAGCAGCTCTTCGAGCTTCGCAGCGATGGAGGCGAAGGGACCGTCCTGCAGGTCGCCGTGCTTGCGTGCGGCGTCAATGTCGTCGAGCACCGGCAGCAGTGCACCGACCAGGTCACCGATTACGAAGTTTCGCAGCTGCTCCTTTTCGCGGGCGGTGCGGTTCTTGTAGTTGGTGAACTCTGCCTGCAGGCGAAGCAGGGAGTCCAGGCGCTCTGCGGCGAGTGCCGCATCCGCAGATTCTGCTTCTACGGCATCCTGGAGCTCAGCCTCGACGGCTTCCGCAGCTTCCTCGGGGCTTTCGGCCGATTCAGCTTCGGGGTGGCCTTCCGCTGCGGGGGCGTTGAATGCCTCCTCCAGCGGGTCGGGGGTGATGTTTTCCTGCTCAGCCATGATTACTTCTTCTCGTCTTCGTCGATGACCTCGGCGTCGACAACGTCCTCGTCAGCGGCGGGCTTGGACTCGGATGCCTCAGCCTGTGCTGCTGCGTAGAGTGCCTCGCCCAGCTTGGACTGGGATGCCTGCAGCTTCTCGAATGCGGACTTCACTGCTGCGTCATCGTCGCCCTCGAGTGCCTTCTTCAGCTCGTCGACATCGCCCTGGACCTCGGTCTTGACGTCCTCGGGCAGCTTGTCGCCGTTCTCCTTCAGGAGCTTCTCGACGGAGTATGCGACGGACTCAGCTGCGTTGCGGGTGTCAGCAGCCTCGCGGCGTGCCTTGTCCTGCTCAGCGTGTGCCTCTGCATCCTTGACCATGCGGTCGATGTCGTCCTTGGAGAGGGAGGTGCCGCCGGTGATGGTCATGGACTGCTCAACACCGGTACCCTTGTCCTTTGCGGAGACGTGGACGATGCCGTTTGCGTCGATGTCGAAGGTAACCTCAATCTGGGGCACGCCGCGGGGTGCGGGGGCGATGCCGGTCAGCTCGAAGGTACCCAGGTTCTTGTTGTCGCGAGTGAACTCACGCTCACCCTGGAAGACCTGAATGGTCACGGAGGGCTGGTTGTCCTCTGCGGTGGTGAAGGTCTCGGAACGCTTGGTCGGGATTGCGGTGTTGCGCTCGATCAGCTTGGTCATCACGCCGCCCTTGGTCTCGATACCGAGGGAGAGGGGGGTGACGTCGATCAGCAGAACGTCCTTGCGGTCGCCCTTCAGCACGCCTGCCTGCAGTGCTGCACCCATTGCCACAACCTCGTCGGGGTTCACGCCCTTGTTGGGCTCGCGACCGGTGAGCTCCTTGACGAGCTCAGCGACGGCGGGCATACGGGTGGAGCCACCGACCAGAACGACCTCGGAAATCTCGGAGATGGACACGCCAGCTTCCTTGATTACGTCGAGCACGGGCTTCTTGGTGCGCTCGAGCAGGTCGCGGGTCAGTTCCTCGAACTTTGCGCGGGTCAGCTTCTCATCCAGGTGGATGGGGCCCTCGGGGGTGACGGACAGGTACTGCAGGGAGATGTTGGTGCTGGTTGCGCTGGACAGTTCCTTCTTAGCCTGCTCAGCTGCTTCCTGCAGACGCTGCAGCGCGATCTTGTCCTTGGACAGGTCTGCGCCGGTGTTTGCCTTCACCTGTGCGAGCAGCCACTCGACTACGCGCTGGTCCCAGTCGTCACCACCGAGGCGGTTGTCACCGCTGGTTGCGCGAACCTGAATGGTGGAGAAGCCGTCGTCGTCCTTGCCGACTTCCAGCAGGGAGACGTCGAAGGTACCGCCACCGAGGTCGAAGACCAGGATGAGCTCATCTTCCTTACCCTTGTCCAGGCCGTATGCGAGTGCTGCGGCGGTGGGCTCGTTGACGATACGCAGGACATTCAGGCCTGCAATCTCGCCGGCTTCCTTGGTTGCCTGACGCTCAGCGTCGTTGAAGTATGCCGGGACGGTGATGACAGCGTCGGTGACGGTGTCGTTCAGGAATGCCTCTGCGTCGCCCTTCAGCTTCATGAGGGTTCGTGCGGAGATTTCCTGCGGGGTGTACTTCTTGCCGTCGATCTCGGTGGTCCAGTCGGTGCCCATGTGGCGCTTGACGGAGGAGATGGTGCGGTCGACGTTGGTTACTGCCTGACGCTTTGCGACGCTACCGACCAGAACCTCGCCGTCCTTGGAGAATGCGACGACGGAGGGGGTGGTGCGGGTGCCTTCTGCGTTGGCGATAACTACGGGGTCGCCGCCTTCGAGAACCGAAACGACAGAGTTGGTGGTACCGAGGTCAATGCCTACTGCACGTGCCATATTTATTCACTCCTTGTGATTAGTGCCCCGCTTCTTCTAATGCGAGGCGGGTTAGTTTGAAAGTTTTGGAGGCGGTCAGTGCTGCGCATGCCGCCCCGTGTGGGGTGGCCTGCGCGACTCCTTGAGCCTCATGTACTCAAGTATGCACCCTCTCGAAGGGACTGTCAATAGAGTTGAGCGAACTTTACTCAACTTTTTTTCGCGGATGTGTGTTAGGGGCGGGTTTTTCGGGGTTCTGGGGCGGCGTTTTGCGGGGGATTTTGGGGTGGCGGCGAGGCGCGAATGGGCGGTTCTGCCGCGGAATTCCTGGGGTTTCGGGCTGGGCAAGGGTATGGCGAGGCGATTCAGCGCACGGCGGACAGTACCGGGGCGATTGGGCGAAAAAATTTTTAAAAAATTTTTTAAAAGGGGTGAAAAACCCAAAAATGGGGGTGCAAGAGCTGCTGGAAGGTGACCCGAGGGCACCTTATATAGGACTGGGAGTGTCCTCATTGACGGTAGGACATCACCCCATACGTCTCCTTTGACTTATCCCCTGCCGAGCACAACCCGGAGCAATCTTTCCGTTTGTGTTCACTCGCCCAGACCGAGCACTCTAACTCTTCGCCTGAGGATGAACCTCTGCCGTATCCTAGTGATGACCATTGCTATCAGAGCAGACAGGAGACCCCTGTGCCACAGAAAAATACACCAGCATCCAAAGGCTTCCCCGCTACCACAGCTCATCTCACTTCCGAGGACTCCAACCCGCTTGCAAATTCATCACGTTTATCAATAGCGCTTTTTTACCTATGGCACTGGGGAAAAGTATGCATTCTTCCATTCTTATATTCAATCGCTATATGCATACTCGCAGTATTTATATCAGACAATAATCTAAGGGCCTTAAATAATCTAAATATTCCTGAACTTATTGTTTATATCTTACTATTTTCAATAATCAACTATTCTCCGGCAAAATCAATTGCAGATACACTATATAAAATACGCAAGACAGCAACTAAGCCGAGAATTAAATACAAAGACAAGCAGGGGGCTAAAAATGGCATTCGAGATTTATTGTCCCTTCAGCTAAAATACACTTTATCAACAATTCCACTTAGCGCTTCCGTAGTTTTTATAATCGCCCTCATTCACAATAAAGACCTAACGAAAGGCGACCTTGGAACGGCTATTCAAATTACAGCAATCCAATTTACCGACAATAAATACTCATGGACAACAATAGTAATTACCTTTATAGCCCTGTTCTACATTGCAATTATACCCGCATTCCTCCTTCTTCCCATCAATAAAGCCATATTAAGCTCCTCAGGGCAAGCCCACTCAAGGGACAACTATAAAAGATCACTCAGCATACTCTTCAGGCTCAATTCAATAACTATAGGTCTTTTACTTCCCGTCTCCTACATTGAATATCAGATATTAAAAATAGTATCCGGCAGGGAAAAGTTTATAATTCTGTTCTTATTAATTGCAATGTCTTATACGATTTGCATTTACTCAATAAAAGACATATTTACCAAATCGTGTAATTTTACGCGAGAACAGAACATTAACTCGAATAAAGACACCCCTGCATGGCGAGAAAAAGTACAGCAATTTATTGCTATTCTACTAATGTCAGCAGTTGCTATTGCTAGCCTAAATAGTTTCATGAATGGAATTATTAAAAATATAAGCGATATTGCCGCCAGCCCTGGAGAAACACTCGATTCCACAAGGTCTGACTACTCCTGCATTTTCTCAAACGACAATAAATCTAAGACATCCATTGCATTTGGGGTAGTTGCCGAATCGAAACCAGATTCAATTCACATCTTTACTCCAGAATACAATCATGGAAATATGACATACGGCAAGCAACACGATAGTGGATGGATTGATTTAAATCCGCTAGTAGAGACTCAAATAAAAATCCCTACTGGATACCATATTGAAAAATTTAACAGTATAAAACATCACTACAATATATCCACAGGAAAATGTGAATACACTGAAACCCGATATTCAATTATTATAAATAACCAGGAAAATCAGAATCGGCCTCCTCGTAAGTATTAAACATTTGTTGCCAGCCCCGCCTGCGTGAGATACGCAGGCGGGGCTTCTAGCGCGCAAGGGTGAGGCTCTCCCCTATGCTGGTTATAAGCCAGCACCGGAGCAGGAAGGGCACACCACCCTGAACCTCAACAAACTCTTAACTGCGCTGCGGCACCGCCAAAACGCCCCGGCGCGCACCCAGCAGGCCGGGCGGCACGAACGCTACACGCACGCCCTCGAACAATTCCTCGACGGGCACCAGCCCGCCGTACGCCTCGGCGGGGCGTACACGCTCGTGAACCTCGCAGACGAATGGCTCACCGACACCTCCTTCCCCGAACAGGTGCGCCGCGAAGAAGCCCAGACCATTATCAACGCGCTGACCGGGTGCATCCGCACGCCCTACCCTCTCGCGCAAAAGCGGCAGGTTCTAGAAGCAGACGAAGCCCCCGAAGGGTACGAAGGCGACTTTACACGCGATCAGGAGGCACTACGCGAAGAGCAGCTGGTGCGCCGCACCGTCTTCACGGAGTTCAGCCGCCGCCTCGCCGCAGTCGCTGAGAGCACCAAGAAAGACAACGAGGAAAGCCAGCACGCTGTACCGCCAATATCGCCCATGTGGGCTGATCTGCGCTTCGACTTTAGCGGCGCACCCATCTTCTACCCGCTGCGACAGCTGCACTTTCAGAACGCCGATTTCGCCTCCGCAGCCTTCTACGGCCCGGCGGATTTCTTCGGCGCAACCTTCCACGGTGACACCAGCTTTTCGGCAGTACAGTTCACGGCTAACGCATCCTTCAACAGCGCGAACTTCAACGACTGGGTGGGCTTCAGCGCCGCACACTTCGCGGGCGCGGCAGAGTTCAGCGGGGCACGCTTTGCGGACGCGGCAAGCTTCGCAACCGTAACCTTCACCGGCGAGACTGACTTCTCAGACGCCGTCTTTTCAGCTGCGGCTGACTTCGCGGTAGCCTCCTTCGAGTCCGACGCCAACTTTTCACGCTTGAACACCGCGGGCATAGCCAGCTTCACGGCGGTCACCTTCGGCGGAAAGGCAGTATTCACCGCCTCCACGTTCCACGATGAAGCGCACTTCGCCGCGTCGGTCTTCAACCGTCCGGCGGTGTTCTCCAAGTCGCTGTTCGGCGGGGTCGCGCGCTTTGCCGGTGTAGTCACCAAGCAGTCCGCAATGTTCAGCAACGTACGCTTTGCGGGCGCGGCGGACTTTAGCGGGGCGTCCTTCACGCAGTTCGCGGATTTTGGTGAGGCGAGCTTCGACGGCGACGCCACGTTCAGCCGGGCGTCGTTTATTGCGCTTCCGAGGACAAGCTATGAGATGGACTTCCCGCAGTACGCGAACTTCAGTAACGCGACCTTCGCGCAGGATGCCGACTTTAGTGAGGCGACGTTCACGGCGTGCGTCGGCTTCTACAAGGCGACGTTCGCGCGGGAGGTGAGCTTCAACGGGGCGAGCTTTGAGGGTGCCTACTTCGCGGATGCGACGTTCGGTCAGCGGGCAGATTTTAGGCAGACTAGCTTCATGTATGTTAAGCCATCCTTTGAGGCTTTGGAGAGGCGGCTGCGGAGGGCACGGTTCTCGGCACAGGCGGATCCGCAGGATTACCTGTTCGAGGCGTGCCCGGAGAGCCCGCACGGTTTCAGCTGCGGCGAGGCAACGCTTCTTAATAGAACGTTCGTTCTCCCTCTCGGTGCTGTGCTGTACGACCCGGATTCCTGGGACGAAGAGAAGCAGGACTACACCCGCTTCAGTGAGCCCGCGCAGTAATTATCTTGAGGCCCCGCCGCATTGAATATGTGGTGGGGCCTTTGCGCGGGTTGTGGACACCGCCGAGCAGCTGCGTCAAAAATAAAAAACGGTGCGAAAAACCCCCGCTTGAGCGAGTAGGCTCTAGCGGGGGTTTTTCGATTCTTATCTACCCGGATTCGTTTATCGCTTTCCAGTGGTATTACGCCATGCCTGAGATAAATAAAACTTAAATTGGGTAGCAAAAATCCGCAGAATGTGTGTCATCTGCTAAAATCAGCAGTGACAACGCAATTCCGCGTTGCCTCTATACCTCTAATCAAATAGAAAGGAGGTGAATCATATGGCCAAGAATTTTTGGCTGATTATCGAACGGGGTAGTTATGTAGCTACCTTGTTCGTCGGTCTGGTAGAGATGTTTGAGTTCGCATCTTCTCATCTCTTCTAGACTCCCTAGTGTGGGGCTGCTGGCAATGGTTCCAAGCATTGCTGGTGGTCCCACTTTTATTTTACTGTCATTGTACATAAGGACATTCCCTGCACATATGACCGTATACCTAATAATGTAGCGCATTTCTTAAGACATAACAACATGACGACACTAATTACGTGACCATTGCGCCTACCGTGAGAAACAATATCGGTCATTTTGAGAACTTCCAATCTTCAGCGCTTACTGTAGCCGCAGAGAAACCCCGCCTGCATCTCTCAAGCAGACTGTTTCCTCATTGATGACCGAGCGCGACTCACGGCAAGTAGCTTTACCCTATGCTGGAAGGTGAACGTTCCTATCAGAGAGGACAGGAGAATCTCGTGCCCAGCGATAACACATCATCCATTCCAGAAAGCCAGGTAATCCCAAAATCTCATGAGATGCCTTGGTATATCCAGCACTTTACTAAGCTTCTCATTGGCTTTGGCCTGGGCGGTGGTGCAGCTGCGATTCTTCTACCCTGGTTTCTCTGGCTGCACTGCGGCATGAGCTCTGGCAGTTCGGATCAGCTGCGTTTACATCTTCTGTACGTCACGGGCGGCATTATTGCGGTTCTGACTCTTCTGCAGACTAATTGGAAGAACCAGGGTGACCGCCTCAAAATTGATGCCGACATCAAGAAGAATGAGCAGGACGCAGAGAAGAACGAACGCGATCATATCCGTCAGGTTCATGCAGAGCGTCGTAGCCGCTACACCAGGGCTGTAGAGCAACTAGCTGATGAGAAAGCGACTGTCCGTCTGGGTGGTATCCACACCCTCGTGGGGCTTGTGGATGAATGGCTTGCTGACGAAACTCTCGACCCAGAAGAACAACAAAAAGAAGGACAGGTTATTATCAATAACCTTTGCTCCTACATTCGTTCACCTTTTCCCTTAGCGACAAAGATAGAAGATCTTCAGGCAGATACAGTGCCTGCTAGCTACATGGGAGACTTCATTTCGGATCAGGCAGCGCTCCGTGAAGAACAAGATGTACGCCGAGCTATTTTTGATGAAATGAGCAAGCGAAGCAGCACATTCAATAAAGATAATGAGATAAATGTAACTCCTGGCATTTGGAGCAACTTTGAGTTTAATTTCAGCAGGGCACCGATTTTCTATACTCTGAGCAATCTCACCATTGAAAAAGCCAATTTCTTTTATGCTACTTTCTATGGTGATGCACGTTTCAGATGGGTAAATTTCATAAAGAACGCTAATTTCTTTCGAGCAAAATTTAACCGAAATACGCACTTCTTCCGATCAGTCTTTACCGGGGAAGCAAATTTCGCCGAAGCTAATTTCACTCAGAATGCAAATTTCGGCGAATCTATTTTCATCCAGAATGCGAATTTCGACAGAGCTAATTTCACACAAAATGCGAATTTCGGCGAATCTATTTTCACCCAGAATGCGAATTTCGGTGAAGCTATTTTCACCCAGAATGCAAATTTCTTCCGCTCGACCTTTAATCAGAATGGGGAATTCTTGCGGACAATTTTTTCCCACGACGTAAATTTTGGTGAGGTATCTTTTGAAGAAAAGACTAACTTCTTTCGAGCAGTTTTTACTCAAAACGCAAGCTTCCGCAAAGCAGTTTTCAACCAAAACGCAAACTTCAACGAAACGACTTTCACCCAAAATGTGAGTTTCCGAGAGGCAACTTTCATCCAAGGCGCAGATTTCTGTATGGCCACCTTCACCCAAAAAGCTAAATTCTATCGGACAGTTTTTACTCAAAACGTAAGCTTCCGCAAAGCAGTTTTCAACCAAAACGCAAACTTCAACGAAGCAACTTTTACCCAAAACGCGAACTTCAATAAAACGGTCTTTGGACAGAATGGAAGCTTCGACGAAACGTTCTTTGGGCAGAACGCAAACTTCCGCAAAGCAGTTTTCGGCCAAAACGTAAGCTTCCACAAAACAGTTTTCAGTCAGAATGCAAACTTCTACCGGGCATTCTTTACCCAAAGTACAAGTTTCTACCAAACAGTCTTCACCAAAAATGTAAGTTTCCAAGACGTTTCCTTCGCCTGTGAAACACACTTCGATAGAGCAGTCTTCCTTGGGAATGCTAATTTCTACAAATCTATATTCAGGGGCAACGTGGGTTTCATAAAAGCTACCTTCGCAAGAAAATCCAGATTCTTTGGAGCAATTATTACAGGAAATGGGGACTTCAGTAAAACTACCTTTGAAATGTATGTTTCATTCCGCAATGCAACTTTCGAGGGAGATGCAGAATTCAGCGGAGCATCCTTTATGCGCAATGCAGATTTTCAAGATGCTTGTTTCACACAGAGTCATTCAAAATTTATCGCCATGGACGAAGACTCTGGCAAACTCTGCAGAGCACAGTTCGCTGCTCTACCTACTGACTGGGAGAAGCATAACTTCACCGTGCATGAGGGTAGCCAGCCCATTCCACTGGGTACAACCGAGCTAGACGGTGTGCGCTACAGTATTCCGGTCGGTACGGTGCTCTTCGACCCGGATTCGTGGGATGAACGTCAGAAGGAATACACACGCCTGAGTGAACCCGCGCAGTAATATCCAAAGGCCCCGCCACATTGAATGTATGGTGGGGCTTTTGTCTATGACCTGTAGAAGTACAAGTCAGCCAATTATGTACTATGCTGAAGAGTGACCATTCCTCTCAAAGTAGATAGGAGATTGTCTTGGCAGACAATAAGACCTCAACAGAGAAACCACCTTTTTATATTCGGCGCTTCTTCCTAATACTTGTTCTACTCGGGTTTCTTGGAGGATTCCTAGCGCTTACAGTCCCCTCGTGGAGATCTTGGGCGGAGATTCCTTGTATAGGCTTCATAGGCTCTTTTTTACAGTCTTTTATCCCGCCTTCTGACGCTGAAAAATACCCGGAAGGTAAGGTAATTGCCGATCTTCGTCAGCATATTCTCTACATAACTGGCGGTATCATCGCTATTTTGACCCTTCTACAGACTAATTGGAAGAATCAGGTCGACCGCCGTAAGGTCGAGGATGACATCCAGAAGAACAAGAATGACCACATCCGCCAGGTGCACGCTGAACGCCCTAGCCGCTATACCAAGGCTGTTGAACAGCTCGGCGATGAGAAGGCAACCGTCCGGTTGGGCGGTATCTATACTCTTGTGGGTTTGGTCGATGAGTGGCTTTCTGACGACGCCCTCGGCTCAAAAGAACAGCAGAAAGAAGGGCAGGTTATTATCAATAACCTTTGTTCCTACGTCCGTTCGCCTTTCCCCCAAGCAGAAAGGATAGAAGAATATGAAGCCCATAAACAGTTAGAAGAGTTTAAGTCAAAAGATCATGGACTTCTCAGCGACGAAGAGTCTTGGAAGTACCAAGTTCTTCTTGAGCGCTTTAAAGATTCGGATAAATATAACGAACCTACTGAACTCACGCAAGACTATGCAGACTATCGAGAAGAACAGGATGTACGCCGAACCATCTTTACTGAAATGAGTAAGCGCAGTAGCACCTTCGATAAGGATAATACAGCTCGCACATTCGGCATTTGGAGTAAATTTGATTTTGATTTTAGCCAAGCGCCTATTTTTTACTCTCTCGACGACCTCACGATTGAAAAAGCCTTTTTCCCTTCAGCTAAATTCTACGGTGATGCTAGCTTCGCCCGGGTAACCTTCGCACAAGATGCGTTCTTCCACAATGCGCTATTCACTCAAGATATATATTTCTTCAAGGCAACTTTTGCTCAAGACGCAGACTTCTGTACGGCGACCTTTGCTCAAAAGGCACGCTTCTTCGAGGCAACCTTCTCCAGGCGTGTAAGCTTTCATAAGACAACTTTTAGCCATGGTGCAAACTTTATCAAGGCCACTTTTACTCAGGATGCATATTTCACTAATTCAACTTTCTCCCAGGATACATATTTTGGACATGCTACATTCATTCAAAATGCAATCTTCAACAATGCAACCTTTACACAGAAAGCTTATTTCGAAGATGCCATATTTACCCAAAATGCAATATTCAAACACACAATATTTAAATATGCGATTTTTACCGGTGTTACCTTCCATAAAAACGCAATCTTTAATAAAACAATATTCAATGAATGTGCAGATTTTTACGAAACAACTTTTACTCAAAATGCGCACTTCCTCGGGACAGTTTTCAACCAAGAGGCAGATTTCTTCGAGGCAAACTTCAAAACATATAAGCCGGCATTTACTCGCGGAAGTTGTAGAGCCCTTTTCTCTGCTCAGGCTGACCCACAGGATTATATCTTCTCAGTCTGCAAAGGTAGCCAGCCTATTGATCCTGGAACAGCTAGGCTCCTCGGTAAGCCGTTCGAAATCCCTGTCGGAGCAGTGCTCTTCGACTGGGATGATGAGACACAGGGCTACATTACTAGTGAGCCTGCAGAGCCTCTAGATAATTCCGATGGCGGCGAAGAAAACAAAACCGAATAAGGCTCACCCCTAAAGGCCCCGCCGGCCCTCGTCGGCCGGGCCTTCGCGCGCCCTCGTGCGCCCGCGCCAAGTGCGCCTCCGCGAGTGCCTGCCGGCGAGCGCATCCGTCCGTCCCGCATCCGCCCATCATCGGACCAACAAAAGGCCCCCCGAACACCCACCGCGTCCGGCCACCCACCACCCCACCGATACACTAGAACCATGTACCGAATCATGACTGTCTGCACCGGCAACATCTGCCGCTCCCCCGTCGGCGAATACCTCATCCGCCAGCACGCCCAAGAAGCCGGCGTGCCCGTCACCGTCACCTCCAGCGGCATCAGCAACGAAGAAGAAGGCAACCTCATCGACCCGCGTGCCGCCGCGCAGCTCGCCACCCGCGGTATCGACCCGTCCGCGCACCGCGCCAGCGTCTTCACCGTCGAGGACTTCGACCGCAACGACCTCATCCTCGCCATGGACGCACCCCACTACTTGCGCCTCAAAGCCCTCGCCCGCAACGAGGCCGACAAGGCCAAGATCCGCATGATGCGCAGCTTCGACCCGAAGGTCGCCACCACCCACCTGGACCAGCTCGGTATCTACGACCCCTGGTACGGTAGCGAACGCGATTTCGTGTACACCACCGGCCTCATTGACGCCGCCGCACGCGGCCTCATCAACCACCTCAAGCAGGAAGGCGACGCGCAGTGACTCAGCGTATTCCCCTGAACCAGAACCGCCGCGTCACCGGCACCACCGAAATCCTTGAGCTCTGCAAAGACATGCTGCGCCTGGAGCACGGCATCGGCAACGTCTTTGACATGGACACCGCCGAATTCACCGAATTCCGTGCGCAGTTCCTCGCGGACTTCGCGCAGATCCCGCTGATCATCGGCATTGACGGCCGTAGCGGCACCGGCAAAACCAGCCTCGCCGCGCAGCTTGAGCAGGAGCTCACCGCCGCCGGGCACAGCGTGCACGTGCTGCACCTGGACGACTTCTACCCCGGCTGGGACGGCCTCTTCGACGGCGTGGAGGCGTGGGACGCACTATCCGTGCAGCTGACCGAGGGTATTGCCGGGACCTACACCCCGTGGGATTGGGAGGCGGGCGCCCCCGGTGAGGTGCGCACCGTCGACCCGGCGGCTACGCAGGTCATCATCTGTGAGGGTGTCGGCGCGATTGCGGGCGCTTGTGAGGTGCGTATTCTCGCAACCGCCCCCGACGAGGTGCGTTACGAACGCGCTATGGGTCGTGACGGTGACACGTTCCGCCCGCACTGGGAACGCTGGGCGGCGCAGGAAGAGGCGCTACTCGCCGAAATCCCGGAGGACTACGCGACCGTGGACTTCATCTACGACAGCGCGGCACAGTAGCAGCCGCACGGTAACCGCCAAGAAGGGGCGGTGTTATCCGTAAGCGACATCAGGGTGTCCGAAGCGAAGCGAGGACGGGTGCCCCTGTAGGAGCGTGGATAACACCGTCCCTTCTGCATACCCTCTGCGTACCCGTCCCGCTCCCAAATTAAAAAATGTCAAACGTTTAACTTACGAAGCCACCCCCGATTCTGCTACCGTGGAAAAGTTGTGCCTCCAGCCTGCGCAAGCTCATCCCCGGTGCGGTATTACCGCATCCACGTCTTGTAAGAGCCGCAGGCGCCGTTGCACGCGCATCACACAGAAAGAAAAACTAAGACTAATGTCTTCGAAGTCGACTAAGACCTCCTTCGGGCTATCACCCCTTTTCATTGTTGTTCTGGCGCTGCTGACCGCTATCGCGCCGCTTGCCACGGACATGTACCTGGCGGCGCTTCCTGCAGTCGCTGAGAACCTGAACACCACCAGCACGAACGCCTCCCTGACTTTGAGTGCGTTCATGGTGGGTATGGCGCTCGGCCAGCTGGTCGTGGGTCCCCTGTCGGATAAGACGGGCCGCCGCAAGCCGCTGCTGATCGGTGCGGTCATCTGCTTTATTGCGACGGTGTCGTGTGGTTTCGCGCCGAATATTGAGCTGCTGATTTTTGCGCGTTTCATGATGGGTTTCACCGGTTCGATTGGTGCGGTGTTGGCGCGTTCTATCGTGGCTGATACGACTGAGGGCCTGGCGACCGCTAAGCTCATGGGCGTCATGATGATGATTAACGGCTTCGCGCCGGTGCTTGCGCCGCTGTTTGGTGGCTGGGTGCTGTCGTGGGGTAGCTGGCGCGATATTTTCCATGTGCTCGGCGTGGTGACCGCGGTTATGATGCTCGGCGTGATCTTCGTGATTAAGGAGACCCTGCCGGTGGAGGAACGCTACCAGGGTACCGCCCTGAGCGTGTACTCGGAACTGCCGAAGGTCTTCAAGATTCGCCGCTACCTGGGTTTCATGCTGACGATGTGCTTCGCGTTTGGTGCGCTGTTCTCGTACATTTCCGGTTCGACGTTTGTGTTGCAGAAGATTCTGGGCTTGTCCGAGACTGAGTTCACGATCGTGTTCGGTGTGAACTCGATTGGTATTGTGCTGTTCAGTGCGATTGCGACGAAGCTGGTTGGTCGTGTGGCGCAGCGCCGCATTGTGAATGTTGGCGTGGTGAGCCTGCTGGTGGTGTCTTCGCTGCTGTTGGTTAGCTTCCTTGTCGGTATTTCGCTGGTGCCGACCCTGGTTCTGCTATTCCTGCTGACCAGCTCGTGCGGCCTGATTTTTGGTAATGCTTCGGCGTTGGCGCTGAACGAGGCGCGCCACATGGCGGGTAGTGCTTCGGCTGTGATGGGTACGGTTCAGGCGATGCTGGGTGCGTTGGCGGCGCCGCTGGTGTCGTTTGCCGGTGAGCATGAGTACCTGCCGATGGGCTTCTCCATTTTTGGTTTCGCGATCCTGACGGCGCTGGTGCTGTGGACTACGCCGCGTAAGGATTCGGACTACTCGGCTGACGGCAAGAGCCACGGCGCTGGTGAAGGTCAGGGTGCTCCGGCGGCGGGTCACTAGCCTGTTGTTGATTTTTGTGTAGCTAAAGCCCCGGATGGGCGACCTGCTAAGGGTTGCGCGTCCGGGGCTTTGCTGTGCTCGTACATGAAGCGTAGGGGCTGCCGCGTTTTCCGGATGCGCCCTCAGGGTGTCAGCCCGGACGCTCTCC
>NZ_KZ627135.1:19560-33623 GCF_001811075.1 Rothia sp. HMSC069C03 | reverse complement strand
TGACGGGTGCCCCTGCGTAGGCGCGGAGGAAATATGCGGCAGTCCCTTTTCTGATGCGTTTAGCTCTGCTGCGCCAGGTAGTTCAACAGCGTGGCGGTCAGCTCCGGGTCATGCGCCAGCGCCGTGCCGTTCAGGTGAGTCACCGGCGCAATCAGACGCACCGACGAGGCCAGCCACACGCCGTCCGACTCAAACAAATCCTGCGGGTAGAGCGGACCGAAGCCCAGCTCCCAACCGGCCTGGCGTGCCGCCTCGAACACCGCACCCTGCGTGGTACCGGGAAGGATGCCGTGGCTCGGCTCGGGCGTGTACAGCACCTTCTTGCCGTCCTCAATCTTGGCAACCAGCACTGAAGAAGTAGCACCCTCCAGCACGCGACGCTCATCGGTGATGAAGATAGCGTCGTCCGCGCCGCGCTCCTGCACGTACCGCAGAACCGCCATGTTCACCGCGTAGGAGAGGGTCTTCGCGCCCGCCAGCAGCCACGGGTAGGCGCTATTATCCATCGGCTCGTGGCCGCGCGGCAGCAGCATCGCCTTCACGCCCTCGGTGCGACGCTTCACGATGGAGGCGGGCACCGGCGACGCCATAATCAGCGTGTACGGGCCCGGCTGCATGGAGGTCACGGACTGGGTGGGGCCGCGCGAAATAATGATTTTCACGATGTGCTCTTCGCCCAGCGCAGTCTCGGCACCGGCGGTCGCCTCACGCATGAGGCGCTCCACCGCCGAACGCAGAATCTCGGGTTCCGGGTCGGGCAAATCCAGCATGCGCGCCGACGACTCGAGGCGGGACAGGTGCATGCCGAGCTTACGCACGCGACGGTTGACGGACAGCATGGTCTCAAAGACGCCGTCGCCGCGGGTGAAGCCCTGATCATCAACGCTGATGAGGGGCACGGACGGGTCGACGAAGATGCCCTGCGGGTTCTGCTCGTTCAGAAGAATTACGGTACTAGACATAGTTTTATTGTACGTTCGCAGCCGAACCGTAGGCAGGAGGTGCGTGTACCTTCCTGTTCAGTAGTAGCGGGTGTAGCCGCATTTTCCGGAAGCGCCCTCAGGGTGTCAGCCCCGGACGCTCTCCGCAGCGAAGCAAGGAGGGGCGGAGCGTCCGGGTGACGGGTGCCCCTGCGTAGGCGCGGAGGAAACATGCGGCACCCCGCCTTCCTGTAGGAACGAGGGCGAATGCCGTCCCTTTGTGCTGTCTATGGTCAAGGACAGGAGGTGCCGTACCTTCCTGAAGCGACATCAGGGTGCCCGAGCTCTGCGAGGGCGGGTGCCCCTGTAGGAGCGAAGGAAGGGTGCGGGCGCCTCCCTAACCACGTCCAGAGCAGAGCAAACTAGCCCCAGAGGAACTGGATCGTACCCGCCGCAATAGATGCACCGTACGCAACAGCGATAATGACGGCGGCAGCAATGCTCACGTGCACATCACGGGGCGAATAGGACGGCACACGAGCCCAGGTGCGTTCGCCTGCGCCGAAGCCGCGCGCCTCCATGGTGATGGCGAGGCGGGAGCCGCGGCGAATAGCCTGCACGAGCAGGGCGAAGCTCTGACCGCCAAAAGTTTGTGCGCGTCCAATGAGGGATTGGCCTGCACCGAGTCCGCGGGCGCGTCGTGCCTGGCCGAGGGCGTTCCATTCGGCGAAGAGAATGCCGACGAGGCGCAGGGCGGCGACGGTGGCGAGCACAAATCGGGAGGGTAGTTTGAAGGTTTGTGCGAGGGAATCGCCCAGGTCGGTCGGGTCGGTGGTGAGTACGAATGCGAGGGTGGGTAGGACCATGGCGAGGGAGCGGATCATCATGGCTGCGCCGACGGCGGCGGAGTCGGTGGTGATGCTGTTGAAGCCGAGGTCGAGGATGGTGGTGCCGCTTTTGGCGCTGAGCATGGCGACGGACCAGCCGGTGGTGATGACGGCGATGAGGATGGGCCAGAAGCGGGCGAGGACGTTGACGGGTCGGAATCCGACGAGGATGAATCCGAGCAGTTCGAGGGCGAAGAGGATTCCGGAGGTGAGGGGGTCGCGCACGATGAGGGCGGCGATGATGAGGGTGAAGGAGACGATGAGTTTTACGCCGGCGTTGAGGTTGCTGAAGTAGCTGGTTCGGTCGATGGTGCCGAAGAAGTCGGTGTTCATGCGTTCTCCTTTCCGGGGGTTGCGGTGGCTTCGAGGGTGATGTGGTTGCCGCCGAGTGCGGCGGTGTAGTCTTCGTCGTGGGTGATGGAGATGATGGCGGTGCCGCCTGCGAGTAGTTCGCGGATGAGGTCGACGAGTTCTGCCCAGGTTCGTGCGTCTTGGCCGAAGGTGGGTTCGTCGAGGATGAGGATTTTGGGTGCGGTGGCGAGTGCAGAGGCGACCGAGAGTCTGCGTTTTTCACCGCCGGAGAGGGTAAAGGGGTTCGCGTCGAGTAGGTGGGTGAGGCGTAGGTGGGTTGCGAGTTCGTTGGTGCGGGCTGCGAGGTTGTCTTCGTTGAGGGGAGCGCGGTTGAGTGCGGCGAGTCGGCGGGGGCCGAGTTCGAGTTCTTCGCGTACGGTTCCGCGGATGAATTGGTATTCGGGTTCTTGGAAGACGTAGCCGATGCGGCTGAGCATTTGGGCGGGGGTCCAGGTGGGGATGTCCCAGTGGGCGTGGTTGCCGCCGTGGTTACCGTCGTAATTACGGAGCGCGTCGGTGGCGGTGAGGGTGCCGTTGGGTGCGGTGAGGAGCCCTGCGAGGGTGAGGGCTAGAGTTGATTTGCCGGCGCCGTTGGGGCCGAGTACGCTGAGGTGTTCACCCGCGTGCAGGGTGAGGTTGATGCCGCTGCGCAGGACAGGCAAATCGGTGGGTGCGGGTGCGGGGGTGTCGCCGAGGCGTTTGATGGTGTGTCGGCGTGCGCGTCGTTGTTTGGGGGTGGGTTGTGCGCGGGTGATGCTGAGGTTTTCGGCGCGCAGTAGCGCTTCGCCGTGCTCGCTATTGCAGTCGTTCTGCGGCGCACGCGGCACGTAGTTGGGTACCCACACGCCCGCGTCGATGAGTTCTTGGCGGGCTTCGGTGAGTACGGTGTCGGGTGCGCCGTCGTGGGTGATGGTGCCGCCTTCGCCGAGCACGATAATGCGGTCCATGTGCGGCGCCCAGATGCTCACGCGGTGTTCTACGACGAGCAGGGTCGCGCCGGTGGCTTGCGCGGCGGTAAGGATGCTGTCGCGTACTTCCCGCACGCCGGAGGGGTCAAGGTTGGCGGTGGGTTCGTCGAGGATCATGGCGCCGGGGTGCATCGAGAGGATGCCCGCCAGGCCGAGGCGCTGCTTCTGACCGCCGGACAGCGCGCTGCTGGGGTGGTCGAGGGGCAGGGGGTTGAGCCCTACGGCGGTGAGGGCTTCGGTGACGCGGCCCCAGATTTCTTCGCGGGGTACGCGCAGGTTTTCGGGGCCGAACGCTACGTCGTTGCCGACGGTTGCCATGACGATGGAGGATTCGGGGTCCTGCTGCATCATGCCTGCGGTGCCGCGTGCTTCGGCGGGTGCTTGCCCGTTGATGGTGATGGTGCCGCCGGCGGATTCGCCGTCGTCATCGTGGAGCACACCGGCGATGGCGTGCAGGAGCGTCGATTTGCCGGCGCCGGAGGTGCCCAGTAGCAGAACTTTTTCACCGGGGTTGATGGTGAGGTTGAGTCCGCTGATGACGGGTTCTGGGCGTCCGGGGTGGTGCCAGCTGAAGTTGTTGAGCTCGATGCGCGCCCCGCGTGGTGTTGCTTCCATGATGGTTCCTTAGCCTTTTGTGTGGCTGCTGTAGTGTGCCGAGTGGTGACTAGTTGCTGGTGGTTAGCGGCGGGTCTTGCCGGATGCCAGCGAGGAGAGCACACCGGTCTTGGCGAGGTTCTGCACGAGAATCCACGCGAGGAAGCCTGCGATGACTGCGCCGGAGATGACGGCGCACGCTACGTAGATGATTGCCTTGACCGGTTCCATATCGGGGTAGTAGATGAAGATTTCGTTAACGCCCATGAACAGGCCGCTGAGCGCACCGGCGAAGATGGCGACGGTTGCGTTCCAGCGGCGGTAGCGGAAGATTGCGAAGGCGATTTCAGCGCCGATGCCCTGGAAGAAACCTGCAATCAGGATTTCGCCGCTCCACGCACCGCCGGTGAAGAGTACGGAGATGAATGCTGCGACGATTTCGCCGAAGAGTGCGGCACCGGGCTTGCGGATGAGCAGGCCGCCGAGGGTACCGCCGAGCAGCCATGCGCCGGCGACGATGGGGCGGAATTCGGGTGCTGCTACGAGTGCGGTCTTGGCGGCGGGGCCGACTGCGATGTCCCAGATCCAGAAGATGACGGCGCAGGCTACTGCGATGACTGCGGCGATGACGATTTCGTTGACTCGCCAGCGCAGGTTCGGCTTCTTCGTTTCTGCCTGGGTAGATGCCTGGGAGGCGGGGGTTGCGTTCTGTGACATTGGTGGTCCTTCCTTCGTTGGAAGGGGAATGTCCTCGCCCTCTGATTGGACGAGGGCATTGAGAAGAAATTCGACTCCCTACGCCGGTACTAACCGGATCAGGTTCGAGGGTCTGCTTAGCACTCTCAGCGCCTCGGTGGCGCTCCCCTGTCGTTTGGGGTTCCTTGTCCGTACCGTTGTGGTGCGGGTGGAAGCCCAGGTTCGATTGTAGGCGTGTCTGGCTGTTCGCGCCAATTTGCCGCTTTTTGTTCCCTTCTTCTGCCCACATTACAGAATTGCACGGTGTACAATTTTGGGACGGAGAGGCTCCAAGGCGGCACGAACGTCTTAAACCCTATACGCTAGGGAGTGGCGCTCTTTTCTCACCCCAACCCCGAAGGGGTTCACGGGCAGGACGCCGCATCGTATACAGCTAAGGAGATACATATGAACCCCGTCGCTAAGCTTGCTATTGCGGGTATCAACATGGGCGCTGTAGCCCTGGTTGGTAAGGGCCTGGGCGCAGCCTGGACCAAGGCTACCGGTAACCAGCCTCCCGCCATTTCCCACGAGTCTGAAGATACCCTGCGTCAGGTCATCCTCTGGACCGTTCTGACCTCCGTCGTGGGTGCTGTGGTGAGCTTCGGTGTTGCTCGCCTGCAGCGTCGTTTCTTCAACTAAGACTTTGCGCTTTCCGCGTGAAAGTTCATGAACTAGGCGGTACGTATCTTCGCTCGGTACGTACCGCCTGGTGTTCCTTCTTCAGCACGCCCGCTCTACTTCAGCCGGTTTCATGCCGCCGCTACGCTGAAGCGCCACCTCGGCACCTGAAAGCACAACTATGACTATTTCTTCTCCCCGCCGTAAGGCGAAGGCTCAGCGTAGGGTCGTTGACCACGCGAACAGCCGCCGTTCGGTCGCGTCCTGGGTCATGTGGGATGTTGGTTCGTCGAGCTTCGACTCGATTATGACGACCTTCATCTTCACCGTGTACCTGACCAGTAGCTACTTCGGCTCCCCCGAAGAGACCTCTTCGGCGCTGTCTTTGGGTCTGACCATCGCCGGTTTCCTCATTGCGATTCTGGCGCCGGTCACCGGTCAGCGTAACGATAAGTCCGGCCGCGGTATCTTCTGGCTCGGCGTGAACACCATACTGCTGGTCGGTTCGATGGCGGCGTGCTTCTTCGTGGGCCCCACCCCGCAGTACTTGTGGCTGGGTGTCGCCCTGATTTCTGCGGCGAGCGTGTTCAGCGAGTTCGCGTACGTGAACTACAACGCCGTGCTGCCGCGTATCTCCCACCCGGAGAATATCGGTAAGATTTCGGGCGCCGGATGGGCTGCCGGGTACATTGGCGGCATCCTGGCGCTGGCTGTGGTGCTGTGGGGTTTTGTGCTTACCCCCGAAGTGCTCGGCCTGACCACCGATAACGCCCTGAATATCCGTGCGGTCGCACTGTTCGCCGCCGCCTGGTGCCTCTTCTTCTGCGTGCCGCTACTGGTGCGTATGCGCACCCGCGAGCGCTTCCTACCGGAGGTGCTGCCCACCCGCGAGCTGCGTTTCCTGGAGCTCGGTATGGAGCGCCTCTCCCCGGCTCGTCAGGGCGGTCTGCTCGCCTCCTACAAGGCGCTGTGGCGCACCATTAAGCGGCTGAAGATGACGTCCCCGCAGACCCTGTGGTTCCTGATTGCTTCGGCGTTGTTCCGTGATGGCCTGTCCGGTATTTTTACGTTCGGCGGTATTCTCGCGGCGGGTACGTTCGGTTTCAGCACTTCCGAGGTGATTCTGTTCGGTATTGCCGGTAGCGCTGTCGCGGCGGCTGGCGCGATCCTGGGCGGCTACCTGGATGACTACCTGGGCCCGAAGGCGATTATTGTTATCTCACTGGTCGCCATTATCTTGGCAGCTACCCCGCTGATGTTTTTCCCTGAACCGGGCGTGTTCTGGGTATGCGCCCTGCTGCTGTGCCTGTTCGTGGGCCCGGCACAGTCGGCGTCCCGCACCTTCCTGGCTCGCCTGGCTGATCCCGGTACTGAGGGTGAGCTGTTCGGCCTGTACTCGACCACCGGTCGTGCGACCAGCTTCCTGGCGCCGATGCTGTTCGGTCTGTGCGTGAGCATCATGGGCGCGCAGATTTGGGGTGTGCTCGGTATTCTGATCGTTGTGGTGGCGGGTCTGCTCCTGCTGTTGCCGGTGAAGGCGCCCGGTCCGCTGCGTATGCGTGCGGCTCGCCGCGAGCAGAAGCGCCGTGACAAGGCTGCCCGTTAAGGTCGCATAGTAAGGTCACGCAGTAAGGCCGTGCAGGGCTAAACACCCCGCACCCCACAAACGCATCCCCGCAGACGCAAAGGGAGGGGCGGGTAGAAGATCATTCTTCTACCCGCCCCTCCCTTGTGCTTAAGCAGTGCCTATCGAGCAGCGCCTACCAAACAGAGCTCAGTAAGCCGCGCCAGAGAGCCGTGTCAGTAAGCCACGTCAGAGAGACCTGGTGGCTAGTCCTCCACCACGTCGTCCTCATCCTCAGAGGAATCCAGCGCAATCTGCTGCTCCTCCTCATCCAGAACCTCATCGCTAGTTATCTGAGCCCAGGTCGCATCATCAATCGCACGAACCCACAGCATCGAACCAGCCGCCAGAGCGCTCAAGTTCTCGTCATACGCCTCCGCAGGCAGACCCTCAAAGATCTCAGCCAAACGCGCAAACAGGTCATCATACGAAATGTCGCCCTCAGCCTGCAGCCAGCACTCAGCCGCAAAATCAGACAGCTCATTCAGCTCAGTGTCGCACAGCAGCAAGAACGGGCCGTCCTCGCCCACACGCACACCCGAAGTACCCGGCATACGAGACACCGCAATCGTACCGTTCAAGAACACACCCGGCAGGTGATCCTTAACCGTGTACTTCTCTAGCTTCTCAACCTCATCAGCATTCGGTAGCTCACCACCATTCAGCAGATCCTGAACCAGCGGCAAAGTATCCTCAACCTCCGAGTACACCAGGCGCCACACGCCACCGCAACGCTCCACCAGCTTAGCCAGCGACACAACACCCTCAGGGTGACGCGCCAGACCCGAGCTCTGCTCACTCAAGAACACCAGAGCCTCATGCAGCGGAACACGCTCAAAATACGGCTCAGAAGCCGACTCATCACGAGAAATGAACACAATACGCGACAGCTTATAGCTGAGGTCATCACGATCAACCACGTTCAGACCCAAATCCACCGGGTTCTGCTGATCCTTCGGCGCATTCGGGTCAACAATCACAGACAACGGCTTCGGATACGGCGACACAACACCCTCATCCGAAATAATCGCAGTCTCATCAGTCAGGTACGCAAACTTCGAACCCAAGAAACGCGACGCAGTCGTCTTACCGCTACCAGAAACACCCACCAGCGCAACAGCGCGCTTCGACTCAGGGTCACCAATAACAGCCGCATGCAGCATCACACCGCGACCAACCAGCTGCTCAATCATCGCCAACGTAATACGGCTCGTCAGATCCTGCATACCCGAATCATCATCAGCCACACGCAGCGTCGAAACCTTATCAAACGAACCCATCAACGGATTCGCCAAATCCATCACCGACTCATCAGTCGGCGCATGAACCAGCATCACCTGATCAAAACGAGACAACGAAGCATACGCCTCATCAGGAGTATCAAAAAACTCCGGAGCAAGAGGCTCCCACGCCTTCTTAAAACGCTCCACAAAAGAGTCCGACATATCAATCAGATACAAAGAAACTTCCGCACCAGCAACACGCAGAACAACAGGCTTCAGATTCATCAAAAAATCCTTAGAGAGTGAGAGATAAAAACCCGCACGCGAGTGAACGCACGAGCACAACAGGCGAAAAAACCGCCCAACGCGGGCGCACAAACACACAGCCTGCACGCCCGCACCCCAAAGCGGGAAAGACTAAGACTCCACAGAACCATCCGCAGGAATCATCGTCTGATGAAAATTCAAATAACTACGCGAAGCAGTCGGGCCACGCTGACCCTGGTAACGGTTACCATACGCACCAGAACCATACGGATGCTCAGTCGGGCTACTCAACCGGAAGAAACACAACTGACCAACCTTAGAACCCGGCCACAACATAATCGGCAAAGTCGCCATATTCGACAACTCAAGCGTCACATGCCCCGAAAAACCAGGATCAATAAAACCAGCCGTAGAGTGAGTCAGAAGACCCAAACGACCCAACGACGACTTACCCTCCAAACGGGCAGCCACATCATCAGGCAGAGTCACCTTCTCATACGTAGAACCCAACACAAACTCGCCCGGATGCAGAATAAACGGCTCATCAGGAGCCACCTCCACCAGGCGCGTCAAATCCTCCTGCGGCTGAGCAGGATCAATATGCGGGTACTTATGGTTATCAAACAGACGGAAGAAACGATCAATCCTCACGTCCACACTTGCAGGCTGAATCATCGACTCATCGAACGGATCAAGAACGATGCGCCCATCAGCAATCTCTTGACGAATATCGCGATCTGAAATAAGCACGCTTAAAGGATACCTGGCAAACACCACCCACGTGCAGGCATCCACCAGCCCCAGCACACAGGCCTACATCACATTTCGACCCCGCACACAAACAGACGCAACACATTTCACCCCCGACAAGCAAGCGCGATACACTGAAAAAGATGCGGCTGTAGCTCAATGGTAGAGCGCACGCTTCCCAAGCCTGATACGCGGGTTCGATTCCCGTCAGCCGCTCCACAAGCCTTCTGCCCTACGGTAGGAGGCTTTTTATTTTGAGTTAGGTTGAGCAGGTCGAGGCGGTATGTTCCTTGCTCCTGCAGGGAACCCGTCCTCGCTTCGCGTCGGACACCCTGATGTCGCGACGGAACATACCGGCCTCTCCCCTACTTCTCTCTCCCCTTCCCTGTGTACGAGGTAGGGAACGTGGCTGCGCGGCAAGGGTGAGAGCCGCGGGCCCTCGGCTTGGGAAGAGTATGCGCGGAGGCGGGGAGGGGAATACTGGGGTTAGGTACCGCAGACAGCTCGCCGGGAATGAATGTTGGGTTCAGGGCATTGCGGTGACTCCGTATGGGAGGTCAGGGCGCCTTCCCGAGGGCTCATCGAGAAAGAGCATGCTGTAGCCCCATGCGAGCGCGCAGCACAGCTATACCTTCCTGAAGCGACATCAGGGTGCCCGAGCTGAAGCGAGGGCGGGTGCCCCTGTAGGAGCGAAGAAAGTGTATAGCGAGCCAAGCGCACACATCAAAAGCGAGCCATCGAACCCGACAGGCTCCCCTACACGAGCGAGGAACGCACCCCGCAAGGCACCTCAAAACGCTTGAAGGATGTTCAACTCACCACACAGTTGTGCTAACCTAACCACAGAAATTCGATGAGAGAATTTCTCAAAAAAACATCTACTCGACGACGAATCGTAGACCCGAATGACCCGCGAAACGCACCCCTACACCACCCCCGCACGCCCCCTCGACCTGAACCTCTACCTCGTCACAGGCGACAACCCCCTCGAAACCGTCCGGGCAGCCAAACACGCCACCTGCATCCAAGTCAGGTCCAAACCCATCAGCGCGCGCGAGCTCTACCAGCTCACCGAAGCTATCGCCGGCATCATCCAGCCGCACCAGACCCTCCTCATCGACGACCGTGTAGACGTCGCCCTCGCGCTGCGCGCCCGCGGCGTGCGCGTTGACGGCGTGCACATCGGTCAAGACGACCTGCCCGTAGCCGACGCCCGAGCCCTCCTCGGCGCCGACGCGATCATCGGCCTGACCACCGGCACCCGGCAGCTCGTCGAAGAGTCCAACAAGATCGCACACCTGATCGACTACATTGGCACCGGGCCGTTCCGCCCCAGCCCCACCAAGCAGTCCAACCGCCCGCCCCTCGGCCTTGATGGGCTCCGCGAACTTGCCGAACTGTCTGCCGTGCCCACCGTAGCTATCGGCGACATCACCCCCGAAGACTGCCCCGCCATCCGCACCACCGGAGTTGCCGGAATCGCCATGGTCCGCGCCTTCGTCGACAACCCCGCGCTGCAGGCATAGCCATGACCATCACCATCATTGGCGGCGGAATCATTGGCCTCACCACCGCGTTTGAGCTCACCGAACGCGGCGAGAACGTGCACCTCATCGACGCCGAAACCAGCGACTACGGCACCGCCGACGACGGCACGGCACTCTATCCCGCTGCCAGCCACTACGCCGGCGGTATGCTCGCGCCCATCGCAGAAGTGCAATTCCAGCAGGACGCGCTCTTCCCTCTCATGACTGCCAGCGCCGACGCCTACCCCTCCCTTATGGAGAGGCTCAGCCGCGCCACCGACCTGCCCACCGGCTACGACACCACCGGCACGCTCATCATCGCAGCCGACCGTGCCGACGCCGAGCACCTGCAACGCACCCGCGCCTACTACCGGGACATGAACCGCCCCGCAGACCCCGTCACCCCCACGCAGGCGCGCACCCTCGAACCACTCCTGGCGCCGCGTATCGCCGGCGCCGTGAGCATCCCCAGCGACCATCAGCTGCACCCGCGGCTCATGAGGCGCGCCCTCAAAGACGCCCTCACCCGCCGCGGCGTCACCTTCAGCACCGAACGGGTCACCGACCCGGATGCAGGCGACATTATCTGCACTGGACTAGGGGCAACACTGCACGAGGACTACCCACTACGCCCCGTCTACGGGGACATTCTGCGTCTGCGCGCCCCGCGGCCCATCCTCAAGCATGTGGTGCGCGGCTATGTGAACTCCCGCCCCGTCTACCTCATCCCCCGCCCGGACGGGGAACTGTGCATCGGCGCAACCAGCCGCGAAGACCACCGCACGCTGCCCGCCATTGACGGCGTACACCAGCTGCTACGTGACGCGATCCGCCTGGTGCCTGCCATTGAAGAGTGCGAGCTTCTGGAGGCAAACGTCGGCGCCCGCCCCGGCACCCCGGACGACCTGCCCATCTTTGGGCACCGCACCCGTACTGACGGCACCCGTCAGCTCGTGTCCACGGGCTACTTCCGCCACGGCATTCTGCTTGCCGCGCTCGCCGGCAAGGTCGGCGCGAAGGTCGCCTGCGGGGCTGAGATTCCGCCCATCATGCAGGCGTGCGACCCTGCACGATTCACCCACTAAACACAGTCCCCGCCGGATGCACCCGGCACCCTCACGAAAGGATTTCGCATGATCATCACCTACAACGGCGAGCCGCTAACCACCAACGCCCCCACCGTATTTGACCTTGTCATGGACCAGTTCGGTACCGAAAATGGCGTGGCTGTGGCGCTCAACCGCAGTATCGTGCCGCGTTCCACGTGGATGGATGTGCCGCTGAACGAGGGCGATAGGGTGGATGCCCTCACCGCCGTTCAGGGCGGCTAATCTTCCAGCCTGTACCGGGGAGATTCCCGCCGGCTCACACCCACCGGCAAAAAGAACAGATATTCTCGGTTTTTGTTCCCTAAACCGGGCGCACCGTAGAGCCCCACACCAACCAGCAAACCCCGTTATCTAGACGTTCCCACAGAGGAGAACACCATGAGCCTCACACCGCTCACCATCGGCGACCGCACCTTCACATCCCGCCTCATCATGGGTTCCGGAGGCGCAACCAGCATGGACCTGCTCGAACAGGCGCTCATCGCCTCCGGCACCGAAATGACGACCGTTGCTATGCGCCGTCACGCCGCAGGCACCCCCATTTTTCCGCTTCTGCAGAAGCTCAATATTGCGCCGCTGCCCAATACCGCAGGGTGCCGCACCGCAGCTGATGCGGTGATGACCGCGATGCTCGCCCGCGAGGCGCTGGGCACTTCCTGGGTGAAGGTCGAGATTATCCATGACGAAGATACCCTGCTGCCGGACACCGTGGAGCTGTTGAACGCTTGCGAGCAGCTGGTCGCTGAGGATTTCACGGTGCTCGCGTACACCTCTGACGACCCGGTGGCTGCCGCTCGCCTGGAGGATGCGGGCGTTGCGGCGGTTATGCCGTTGGGCGCGCCGATTGGTACCGGCCTGGGCATTTTGAACCCGCACAATATTGAGCTGATTGCTTCTCGCGCGCAGGTTCCGGTGGTTCTGGATGCCGGCGTGGGTACCGCCTCCGACGCGGCGCTGGCGATGGAGCTGGGTTGTGATGCGGTGTTGTTGGCGTCGGCGGTGAATCGTGCTGAGGATCCGGTGGCGATGGCTCAGGCGATGAAGTTTGCGGTGCAGGCGGGCGCGTTGGCGCGTGAGGCTGGCCGTATTCCGGTGCGTGAGCACGCGAAGGCGTCGTCGCCGTCGGAGGGTTTTGTCTCGTGGATGTAAACCTTTCCCCTACCCCGGTGAATCCTGAGCATGCGCGCCTGGATCGCGAGCGCACGGACCGTCAGCGTCGCCTGCCTGGCTTTAATCAGGATGCGGTGGCGGCTGCCCGCGTGTTGGTGATTGGTGCTGGTGGTTTGGGTTGTCCGGTGGTGCAGGCATTGGCGGCGGCTGGTGTGGGGTATCTGCATATTGTGGATTCTGATTCGGTGGAGCTGACGAATATTCAGCGTCAGCCGCTTTTTGGTGTGTCTGATGTGGGTGAGCCGAAGGCGGAGGTTGCGGCGCGCCGTGCCTTGGAGCTGTGCCCGTCGTTGACGGTTGAGACAACAATTCGGCATGTGGATGCGTCCTGGATTTTGGATCTTTTCGCCGCGTCGGCACCGGATTGTGTGGTGGATTGTACGGATACGTTTGCGTCGAAGTATCTGATTGCGGATGCTGCGCAGGTTGCGGGTTTGCCGCTGGTGTGGGGCACGGTTTTGCGTTTTGGCGGGTCGGTGAGTCTTTTTGAGCCGGATGGCGCGCATTTGCGTGATATTTTTCCGACGATTCCGCAGACGGTGGAGTCGTGTGCGCTTGCCGGAGTGTTGGGCGCGACGACGGCTGTGGTTGGTTCGCTGATGGCGACGGAGGTGCTCAAGTTCGTGAGTGGTTTGCCGACGGCGGCGGGTACTCTGCTGACGTATGATGCCTTGTCGGGCACGTGTACGTCGTTTGGGGCGGTGCCGGATCCGGCGCGTGTGGTGCCGGTGGATTTGTCGGCGCATGAGGTTCCGCAGGTTCTGCTGGATGTGCGTGAGGGGCACGAGCGTGAGGAGTCGGTGAAGCATGAGGGTGCGATGCATGTGCCGTTGTCGCAGCTGAGTGACGCGGAGGGGTCGTTGTTGCCGGCAACCGACGTGCCCGCGGAGCTGCTGAGCCTGTTTGAGTCGGTGCGCGATCAGCGTGTGGGTGTTTTCTGTGCTTCGGGTGCGCGAGCGCAGCGCTTTGTACAGGCGTACGCGGAGCTGGCGGGCGAGTACGGGGTGCGCCTCACGGCTATCTAAGCGTGTACGAGGCATCGCTACCCATGCGTAGCTATCCCTTCCGGAAGCGACATCAGGGTGTCCGAGCTCTGCGAGGACGGGTCCCCTGTAGGAGCGGAGGAAGGGTATAGCGTGCCAAGTGCCATGACCCGCGGCAACCCCGAGGCGTAGCTATCCCTTCCGGAAGCGACATCAGGGTGCCCGAAGCGAAGCGAGGACGGGTGCCCCTGCAGGAGCGGAGGAAGGGCATAGCGCGCCTAACCCTAAGGAAAGCGGTATCGCCCGTAGTGACATCAGGGTGCCCGAAGCGAAGC
>NZ_KZ627135.1:0-19460 GCF_001811075.1 Rothia sp. HMSC069C03 | reverse complement strand
AAGCGAGGGCGGGTGCCCCTGTAGGAACGAGGGCGAATACCGCTTTCCGCTTAACCCGTAGAGCTTAACTCGTAGAGACAATTCCCCATGTGCAGGGCGTAAAATCGTGTATAACACGGCGGCACGTCGCGCGGTTTGCGCTACCTAAAAACTGCCGTTGCCGCCTCCTGTTTTCGCACACTCACTCTAGGGGTTTTATGCTCACCGTCTCTACTGTGCCGCTTGTTTTGTGTACGGCACTTGTTGCGTTGACTTTGTTGATTAGCGGTATTGCTAAGGCGAAGGACCCGCAGAGTACCGTGACCGGTATTCAGAATCTTGGTTTGGAGAAGATTGCGCCGACCCGTGCGGTGTCGCTGATTTTGCCGTGGTTCGAAATCGCACTAGCCGCCGTTCTGCTGCTGTCGCCGGTGCGTTTGCCTGCGGTGATTGCTTCGGGTTTGGCGCTGATTCTGATGCTGTTTTATACGGTGGTGATTGCGCGCGCGCTGGCGACGGGTCGTACTGCGGGTTGTAATTGTTTTGGTTCTGAGTCGAATGCGCCGGTGAGCCGTTATACGCTGGTCCGTAATATTGCGCTGCTGTTGGCGGCGGCTGGTGCGCATGCGAGTGCGTTGAGGGGCGGCACGGGTGTTGTGTTGACTCTGCTGGGTCTGGGTAATAGCGGCTGGACTTGGGTTTTTGGTGCGGCGCTGATTGCTGTGACGTTGGAGGCTGTTCGCCGCGGTGATGCTCTTGCGCAGCCGGAGCCGCAGGCTGAGCTGATTTTGCCGGAGCCGGTGTATGACGAGAATGGCGAGGAGCAGTATGTTCGCATGCCGATTCCGCATGCGGCGCTGTACCTGGAGAATGGCCGTCACACGAATTTGCGTGCGTTGGCTAAGAATCAGGCGCGTGTGCTGGTGTTTGTGTCGGCGACCTGCGCTGGTTGTGTGAAGTTTTTGATGACGATGTCTTCGTGGCAGGAGCGTCTGCCGCAGGTGGCGTTGCATCCGGTGTATTCGAGCCTGGAGTCGTTGCAGACGTCGCGTAATGCGGGTACGTTGCCGGAGGGTTTGACTCCGTTGATTGACCGTGAGGCTGGCGCGCGCGCGAATTTCGGTAATGGTGTACCGTTGGCTGTGGTTTTGGGCGCTGATGGTCTGATTGCTGGCGGCCCGGTGGCTGGTAAGGAGCAGGTTGAGGAGCAGATGCGTAAGGCGTTTGCTGAGGGTACGTCGAATACTGGCGGCGATCACCTCTAACCGCTCCCCTGTAGCTTCTTTGTTTTTCGTGCTGTCCCGATAGCCCCGTCCAGCTCTTACTGCCCTTACCGGCAGGTGCCGGGTGGGGCTATGCTAGAACGTAGCGCACACACCGCTTATATGCCGCGGTCACCTTGCCTGGTGGCGGTTGGCGCATCCTCAACCCTGTCTAAGGAGTTTTTATGGCAATGATGAGTTTCAACGCTCCGGCTGAGCGTGAGAAGTCACTGTGGTTGGTCCGGAAGGAGAGCAACCCAAATCATTCTCAGTGGTACATTGACCGTTTTAAGGCGATGGAGGCTGAGGGTAATGATATGGCGGGTGAGTCTCGTCTGTTGAACGCTATGGCTTCTCGCGGTGCGAAGATTCTTGATGCGGGTTCGGGTCCTGGTCGTGTGGGTAAGCAGCTGCACGCGTTGGGTCACCGTGTGACGGGTGTGGATATTGACCCTGAGCTGATTGAGGAGGCGCGCCGCGTCTGCCCGGATGCTACGTGGATTACGGCTGATCTGGTGGATTTGCCGGAGGTGCTGGGCATTGAGGGTGAGGCTACGGCGGAGAATGGTTTTGAGTTGCTGGTGTGTGCGGGTAATGTGATGGGTTTCTTGGCTCGTTCGACTCGTAAGCCGGTGGTTGAGAATTTCCGTCGCGTGTTGGCGCCGGGCGGCCGCGCTGTCGTGGGTTACGGTTCGGGTCCGGGCCGTGATTATGCGTTTGAGCAGTTTTTGGCGGATGCCCGCGATGCTGGCCTGAACGTGGATAATACGTATTCGTCGTGGCAGATGCACCCGTTTGTGGAGGGTTCTTCGGAGTTTTTGGTGGCGGTGCTGTCGCGCCCGGAGAGCTAGGCTCGCATCTAAAACTGGCGCGCAGTACGTCTTGAGCTAACGCGCAATGCGTCTTGAGTTAGGCATACAAATGGCCCGGCGCCTGCCCCGTATGGGGTGGGTGCCGGGCCTTTGCGCGTCCTGAAGATGCGCATCCGAAAAGAAGCACCGTTGAAGAACGGGTGTTCTAGTGGATGAGGTAGATGGTGCGTGCGAGTTCTTCGGGCATGAAGGATGCGGCGAAGAGGATTGCCACGATGATGACGGCGAGTGCGGTCATAAGGCTGGAGCGCCAGCCGGGGTGCAGTTCGTTGAAGGTGATGAGTCCCTTGTGTTCTTTGTCCATGTTGACCACGTTGATCTGTTTGTAGATGGTGGTTTGGGCGGAGAGTTTGGAGGAGACTTCTCTCATGGTTTTGCCGTCCCAGACGCGGCCGTCGATGCGCATGAGCTGTTTGCCGTCTTTGTCGACAGCCCACATGGCGGGGAAGCTGCGGTAGCGTAGGCGGCCGGCGACGGTTTTGAGTTTCTGGCCGTAGGCTTTTTTGGGGTAGAGCTTTTCGGCGAAGATGGTGTGATCGATTTTTTCGAGGGGTACGGCGAACCAGCCGAAGGTGCGTGCACGGAGCACGTGGGTTTTGGTGATGACGATGATGGTGGGTTTGAGGACTGAGTAGAGGTTTACGCCTGCGATGGTGCCGATGAGCAGTACGAGGATGGTGTACGGCAGGGCGGGTCGCTTGTAGAAGATGAAGGCGAGCGCGGCGAGGAGCACGATGGTGCCGGGGAGTGCCGCTTCAATGCGCCTGCCGTAGGAGCGCATGCGGGGGTGGAATAGTTCTTTGACTTCGCCGTATTTGGCGGGGACTTCGTGAGCGCGTTCTGCCATATACACAACTTTAGTGTGTGCGGTGCGCGAAACCTAGCGGACTACCTGCGTTACTCTGGTTCTATGCGTAATTTTTCTCCCGTGGAGCGGGTTCTGGCAATGTGGATGGTCGGTGTTGTGGTGGCGGTTTCTGTGGCTGCTGCGGCGCTGGTTATGACGAATAAGCTGGTGTATGGTCCGACGGGTCAGGTGCGGGAGTATTTTCATGCGTTGCGTACGGGTAATGGTTCGTATGCGCGTGGTTTGTTGGGTGCGCAGATTCCTGAGGGTGACGCGTCTTTGTTGGATGGGGATGCTTTGAGGCGTTCGGTGTCTTCGTTGGGTGAGGTGTCGTATGAGGTGGTGGAGACCAGCGAGGATGGGGAGCATGCGACGGTGCGTGCGTCCTATACTTTGGAGGGTTCGCAGCAGCATACGGATTTTCGTTTGCACCGTTCGGGCACGCATTGGGGCTTTTTTGATAAGTGGGCTATTGATGAGGCGTCTTTGCCGTCGGTGAAGGTGAATATTCAGGGTGTGGAGGCTGCGACGATTAATAACCGTAAGGTTGCGGTGGATGATGGTGCGGCGTCGTTCCCGGTGTTTTATCCGGGTGTGTATGCGGTGTCGTATGATTCGACGGTTTATACGGCGCAGAAGGTAAATGAGGTGGTGACTGCGCAGGATGCGAATCATGCGGTGCGTATGGAGTTGAAGCCGAGTGATAATGCGTTGTCGTCGGTGAAGGAGCAGGTGCAGGATCATTTGAAGAAGTGTACGCAGCAGAGCACTCTTTATCCGGGTGGGTGCCCTTTTGAGTATGCGTTTACGGGTCGTGTGGATTCTGAGGTGAAGTGGTCTGTGGCGAAGGTTGCGGATCCGCAGGTAAGTGTGAGTTCGGCGGGTGTGTGGTCGTTGAAGCCGATGTCGGGTACGGCGAAGGTGTCGTTTACTCAGTTGGATTTGTTTACGGGTGAGCGTTCGCAGGTGCAGAAGGAGATTCCGTTTACGTTGAAGGCATCGGTGGAGGCGGATGCGAAGGCGGTCCGAGTCTCCTTCTAAAGCTGCTGAGCTGCGAGAGCCAGTATGCTCTGAACGCGACATCAGGGCGGTACAGAAGGAAAAGGGCCGGTGTTATCCGTAGCGACATCAGGGTGTCCGAGCAAAGCGAGGACGGGTGCCCCTGTAGGAGCGAGGATGACCCGGTCCTTTCGCCTACCCACGGACCTACAAAGCACAAAGGAACCGGTACTATCCGTAGCGATATCAGGGTGCCCGAGCGAAGCGAGGGCGGGTTCCCCTGTAGGAGCGAGGATATGTACCGGTTCCTGTTTTATGTATTTAGGTGACTAGTTGATACCGCGCAGGTCCAGGACGAGTTCGCTTTCGTCTGCCTCGTCACCGGTCACGACGACGGGAATACCCCAGTCCTGCTGGTAGAGGTGGCATGCTGCGTGCTCGGGGATGTCACCGTCGGGGGTGCCGTCGCAGGCGGCGGCGCGGGCGGTGATGTGCAGGACTGCCTCGGTGATTTCGGGGTTGAGCACGAGGGTGCGGGTCAGTCCGGTGGAGGTGCCGGCGCCTTCCAGGATGAAGTTCTCGGGGGTGGATGAGATCTTCAGCTGGGTGGGGTCGCCCCAGCGGGTGTCGAGCTTCTGGCCGGTGGGCACGGTGAATCGTGAGGTGAATTCGAGGGTGCCGCCGGTGAGCTTGGTGGAGGGGCGTGCGGTGGTGATGGCGCCTTCGTCGACGTGCTGTGCCTTGGCGGGGATGGAAGCACGTACGAGCTGGTGGGCGTTGGTTTCGACGATGATGAGGCGCGGTTCTTCGCCGGGTACTTCTTCGACGAGCAGGTCGGAGGGTTCGTCGAGGCCTCGTTCGAGGGTGCCGAGGGTGCCGGTTGCGGGGTCCCAGCGGCGGATGGCGCCGTTGTAGGTGTCGGCGACTGCGATGGATCCGTCGGGCAGTTCGGTCAGGCCGAGGGGGTGCTGCATGCGGGCGGTGTCGGAGTCGCCGTCGACGAAGCCGAAGTCGAACAGGCCCTTGCCGACTGCGGAGGTGACCTGTACGCCGTTGTCGGTGAAGGTGAGGTGGCGCAGGCCGCTGGTTTCGGAGCATGCGACCCAGAGGCTGCCGTCGCGTGCTTCGATAATGCCGGAGGGCTGGGCGAACCAGGCGTCGGCGGCGGGGCCGTCGGCGAGGCCTTCGACGCCGGAGCCTGCGAAGATGCTGACGGTACCGTTGATGGGTTCGTAGCCGAAGAGCTGGTGGGTGCCTGCCATGGCGATGATGAACTGGCCGGCTTCGCGGGAGTAGACGGCGTCCCAGGGCGAGGAGAGAGCAATCTCGGTGGCGGGTACGCCGGCGGGGATGTAGTTGGGGTCGCCGGTGATGGCGTTGTCGCCGTCGATGACGCGCTGCACGCCGTTGCCTGCGAGGGTGCGTACTTCGCCGGTGCGCAGGCTGAGGGAGCGCAGGCGGTGGTTGACGGTGTCGGCGACGAGCACGTCGTAGCCGAGCTTCTCGCGCAGGTTTTCGGGTACGAGGGCGAGGCCGGCGGGTTCGTTGAAGCGTGCTTCGGTGCCGGTGCCGTCGACGTGGCCCTTGACGGGGTGGTTGATGGGGTCGTCGCCGCCGCCGTAGGTGTTGATGACGGTGTTGAGGTCGGCTGCTACCTGCAGGATGCGGTGGCGTGCGCTGTCTGCGACGAGGTAGGTACGTTCGCGGTTGCCGAAGAGGTTTGCGGGGCCGAATTCGGCGGGCAGTTCGATGGCTTTGCCGGGGAAGGCGTAGGTGCCGGCTGCCTTGGGGCGGGGTACGTAGGGGCCGTCGCCGCGGTGCAGGGTGCCCTTCGCTTCGTGCTCGGCGACGAGCTCGCGTACGAGGGAGGTGAGGCCCTGTACGTGGCCTTCGCCGGAGAGGTGGGCGACGATGTAGCCTTCGGGGTCGACGACGACGAGGGTGGGCCATGCGCGGGCGGTGTATGCCTGCCAGGTGGTCAGTTCGGGGTCGTCGAGTACGGGGTGGGTGATGTGGTAGCGGTCGACGGCTGCGGCAAGCGCTACGGGGTCTGCTTCGTGTTCGAATTTGGGGCTGTGTACGCCGACGGTGACGAGTACGTCGGAGAATTCTTCTTCGAGGGGGCGTAGTTCGTCGAGGACGTGTAGGCAGTTGATGCAGCAGAGGGTCCAGAAGTCGAGAATAACGATTTTGCCGCGAAGGTCCTGCAGGGTGAGGTTTTTGTCGCCGGTGTTGAGCCAGGCTCGGCCTTCGAGTTCGCTGGCGCGCACGCGTACGTTGCGGGTGGTGTTCTCGCTCATGGTTTTCTCTCCTGTTGGGTGCGCCGTGTGTGGGCGCGTTGGTTTGCTGTCCCCATTATGCCAGCGTGGTGGGGGTGGTTCGCTGGGAGTTGAGCATTGTGAACGCGGGAGGTAACGGCTCGTCATATTACGTCATATTTGCGTGAGTTGAGGAGTGCGAAAGTGGTATGCACGGGTTTGGAAATCATTGCATCTCATTCATTCGCCATGCCCTCCGGTACCGATACGCCGGGGCACCCCCGAAATATTTAACTTAATAAGTTAAGCCTTACCTAACTGTTGATTAACCTAACCCTTAATTTTTAGACTGGGAAGGTGCGATTTTTCGCACACCCTTCTGCGGGACTCGCCGATGACCCCGCCCCCACCCAAGGCCCGCCCTGCAGGCGGCGCCCCCAAGAGAAAGGCCTCCCATGGTGCAACGTCAGCTCCCCAAGCCCAGCGAACTACTTGAATTTATGCAATTCAAGAAGCCCAGCCTCGACTTTGCAGGCAACCGCCTACAGAGCGCACTGACCATCTACGATTTGCGCCGCATCGCAAAGCGCCGCACACCAGCCGCCGCTTTCGACTACACGGACGGCGCCGCGGAAGGTGAACTGTCAATGACCCGCGCCCGCCAGGCCTTCGAGGATATCGAGTTCCACCCGGGTATCCTGACGGATGTTTCCACCGTAGACACCACCACGAAGGTACTGGGTGGCACCTCCGCGCTACCCTTCGGTATCGCCCCCACGGGCTTCACACGCCTCATGCAGACCGAGGGCGAGATTGCCGGATCCGGCGCGGCGGGGGCAGCGGGCATCCCCTTCACCCTCTCAACCCTGGGTACAACCAGCATTGAGGATGTACGCCGAGTTAACCCAAACGGCCGTCTGTGGTTCCAGCTGTACGTGATGCGTCAGCGTGAGATTTCCTACGGCTTGGTCGAGCGCGCCGCAAAGGCTGGCTACGATACGCTCTTCTTCACCGTGGATACGCCCATTGCGGGGGCGCGCCTGCGCGATAAGCGCAACGGCTTTTCCATTCCGCCCCAGCTTTCGCTGAAGACAGTGGCGAACGCGATTCCGCGCCCGTGGTGGTGGTATGACTTCCTCACCACGCCCAAATTGGAGTTCGCTTCACTCTCCTCGACAGGCGGCACGGTGGGCGAATTGCTGGACGCTGCCATGGATCCGTCCATCAATTACGAGGATCTTAAGGAAATCCGTGAGTTGTGGCCCGGCAAGATTGTCATTAAGGGCGTGCAAAACGTGGAGGATTCCAAGAAGCTGGCTGATTTAGGCGTGGACGGCATCCTACTGTCGAACCACGGCGGCCGCCAGTTGGACCGCGCTCCGGTTCCCTTCCACCTGCTCCCGGAAGTGGTTCGCGAGGTCGGCAAGGACACCGAAGTTATGGTGGATACCGGCATTATGAACGGCGCGGATGTGGTGGCCTCGCTGGCCTTGGGCGCCAAGTTCACGCTGATTGGCCGCGCCTACCTATACGGACTCATGGCGGGTGGCCGCCGCGGTGTGGATCGCACGATTGAGATCCTCTCGGAAGAGGTGCGCCGCACAATGCGCCTGCTACAGGTCAGCTGCGTTGAGGAACTCGAACCCAAGCATGTGACGCAGTTGCGCCGCCTGCAACCCATTCCGAAGATTTAAACCCCTCCATCCCCGAGTGAGAAATAATTAAAGACGCCCCGCACGCATCACGGTCGGATGCGCACGGGGCGTCTTCTAAGTCAGGGACTGTCACGCTCTGGTAGCGTCACAAGCCGCTGTTAGCTCTTTACAGCTTACTTGGGCTGTGCAGGCTTGACGGGGGTGACCTTAGCCTGTGCGGGCTTTGCGGGAACCTTCGGAGCCTTCAGGTCTGCCTTCTCGCCGCCAACGATGGAGGTTACTTCACCGGATGCGTCCACGGTTGCCTGCAGGCCGCTGTTAGCCTGGATGCTCCAGGAGCCGTCAGCCTTAACTGCGACCTGGCCGTTTGCGTCCTGGCGGCTCCAGGAGCCGTCAGCCTGTACAGCTACCTGGCCTTCGTCACCCTGAATGGTCCAGCCGCCGTCCTCGGAAGCGATAACGTCGCCCTCAACGGTGGAGGTGGTGTTGCCCTCGGAGTCCTTGGACTCAACCTTGGTGTTGCCCTTTTCGTCGGACTCTACCTTGGAGGAGTTGCCCTCGGAGTCCTTAGCGTCTACGGATGCCTTGCCGTCTGCACCGACCTTCACGTCTGCGGAGTTGCCTTCGCCGTCGTTAGCCTTGACGGTGACGTTGCCGTCCTTGTCGACCTTCACGTCTGCAGTAGCGGAAGCGGAAGCAGCCGAGGTGGTTGCAGCGGCAGAGGATGCCTTAGCCGATGCGCTTGCGGAAGCAGTTGCAGAAGCGGATGCGGATGCAGTTGCAGTAGTGGTGGTGGAAGAGGACTGGGAGCCACATGCGCTCAGGCCCAGTGCGCCTGCGAAGGCGATGGACAGAACCGCGGTGGTCTTCTTCATTGCGGGGCGAATGCCATTGTTTCTCCTTGTGGTTGTTGAGTATGGTGCGGCTAGTTGGCGACGTATTCGCGTCGTGCGCGGGATCCTTGTGTGGTTCCCATAACGATTATCGGTTTTAACCAACCGCGTTAATTCTATCGAGTTTGGGTGTGATTATCCGGGCGCGTGGGCGTTTATCCGCATTCTAGCGGGTGGGATAGCCACGTTTTCGCCGGGGGTATCAATCTGTCGTTTAGCGGCGCGGAGTAACCGGCTGGATGGGGTCAGCGCCGGCACCGGCGGGCTTGACGGGTACGGCAGGTACCTGGAAGGCGCCCTGTCCGGTCTGTTCCCAGGAGCCGTCAGCCTTCACTTCGACAACACCGGGCTTTCCGACGAGGTTCCAGGAACCATTTGTTTCAACCTCTACGTTGCCGCTCGGGCCGACGCGTTCCCAGGAGCCGTCAGCATCAACTTCTACAATGTCGCCGTTGGGTGCGTGGTAGGACCAGCCGCCGTCAGCGTCAATCTGGATCATGGTGTAGCCGTTGGCGGCGCTGACGGTTCCGCTGTCGACGGTCACAGAACCGTTACCGGCACCATTGGAGCCACTCTTGGCGGTGGTCTCGCCGGCCTTCTCGTCAGTCTTTGCAGAGGAGCCGGAGTTGGCGGATCCCGAGCCGCCGTTGACGGTTGCGTTGCCGCTAGCGTCTGCGGTCACGCCGGTACCGTTTGCACCGTTCACGGTTACGGTGCCGTCAGCGCCGGTGGTGACGCCGGTACCGTCGGCACCGGTGACGGTTACGGTGCCCTGGGAGCTGCTTGCGGTGGCACTCGGGGAGGCTGCGTCACTTGCCTTGACGGTGACCTTGCCGTTGCCCGCGTTGACTGCTGCATCGGCGGTGGAGGATGCCTTAGCGGTTGCAGTGGCGGTGGGCGCAGGGTTGGAGGTGTTCTGGGCACCGCAGGCGCTCAGACCGAGTGCTGCGATTGCTGCCAGGGACAGCGCTGCCGCGCCGGTGCGGAAGCGACGGTTGGTGGCCTGTGCGGAAGTATGCTGAGCGGGGCGTGCCATGAGGTGGTTCTCCTTGTGCGTCCCGGAGGGTCAATCGTCCGGGGTTTGTATGGTTGATTTTCCGGTTGGGGTGGGGCCGTTTGTATGGTGTGTGGCTTTTCCTTCACCGGTGATTCCAGCTTAGGGTGTGAGTCTAAGATTGAGCTTTAGTTTGCTGTGTTTAAGCTGTGTCCAGACAGCGATGTATAAGTATTTTTCCCAGCGGGGTTTGATAATCCCGGTTTTTCGCTCAGCTTATGCATAGCTTTCTGCTTAAATGTATAAATTTTCTTTATTTTTTCCGCAGTGCATCATAGCTTCTCCCGTGAAGCCGAGCTACTTTCTGTGTTTTATGGCTCGAGTTGAGGGTTAAGTTCTTGAAGACCCACCTTGCATACGCTCCCCGCAGCACGCCCCCATCTCAGCCCGTCACCTCCCAGCCTGCCATCTGAACCTCTTCACTAGCCTAACCTCTTCGCCAGCTGAACCGCTCCCCAGCAACCCGCATCCTCATCACCAAGAGAGCATCTGGGCATACTAAAAGACCCCCACCGTATGGTGGGGGTCTTTAGCAGATTCAAAGTCTCAAGAATTACTTCTTCTTAGCGACTGCTGCCTTCAGCTTGGAGCCTGCGGTCAGCTTCACGCCGTGACCGGCGGGAATCTGGATGGTTTCGCCGGTCTGCGGGTTACGGCCGGTACGAGCTGCACGGTCGGTGCGCTCGATTGCCATCCAACCGGGGATGGTGATCTTCTCGCCCTTGGAGACGGAAGACTCGAAAACCTGGAACACTGCGTCGAGGACTGCATTCACAGTTGCCTGGCTCTTGCCAGACTTCTCTGCAACCTCTGCAACGAGTTCGGTACGGTTCTTAGCCATTAGGGTGCCCCTTCCAGAGACTTAAGGTTTGAGTCTAAAGCGAGTGACCGTCGGTGACGACGGAAAACCGTTTAGGAACTAAAATACCAGATTTACCAGCTGGACTTGGTGATACCGGGCAGCTCGCCGCGGTGTGCCATTTCGCGGAAACGCACGCGGGAGATACCGAACTTCTGGAAGGTACCGCGGGGGCGGCCGTCAATCTGGTCGCGGTTACGCACGCGAACGGGGGAAGCGTTGCGGGGCAGCTTCTGCAGTGCCACGCGTGCTGCTTCGCGCTCCTCGGGGGTAGCGTTCTCGTCGATCAGGGTCTTCTTCAGCGCGATACGCTTCTCGTTGTAGCGAGCGACGATGACCTTGCGCTGCTCGTTGCGAGCGATCTTGGACTTCTTAGCCATTCTTAGCGCTCCTCTCGGAAGTCAACGTGCTTGCGAACGACGGGGTCGTACTTCTTCAGCACCATACGGTCGGGGTTGTTGCGGCGGTTCTTACGGGTCACGTAGGTGTAACCGGTGCCAGCAGTGGACTTGAGCTTGATGATAGGACGGAGGTCCTTAGCCTTGGATGCCATTTACTAGATCTTCTCCCCGCGTGCGATGATTTCTGCAACAACGGCATCGATGCCACGAGCATCGATAACCTTGATGCCCTTAGCGGACACGTTCAGGGTTACCTTACGACGCAGCGAAGGAACCCAGTAGGTCTTCTTCTGAACGTTCGGGTCGAATCGACGCTTGTTGCGGCGATGCGAGTGCGAAATGCTGTGTCCAAAGCCGGGAACAGCTCCGGTCACCTGGCAGACTGCTGCCATGTTTCACTCCTTTATTGATTGACTTTTATGACGGTACGCAGTCGATGTTACTCGTGAGCGTCCCGCCACCAATGTAGAAGCACCGGGTTATTCGCCGGGCTAGAGTGTTTGAGATCGTCACGTGGGTGAGAGGCCACGCATCGATCCCCGCCGCGGGAAAAACGGTGAAGCTTATTAGTGTCGAGAGGCGTTTCCACCACTACGAACAGCGTTAAATTCTAGGTAAATACGGGGGTTCGCGCAAGCCTGCACGCCGGATTTTGCCTTAAAAATCCGCGGAATCTCGGTGTTCTGAGCCGATTGCACCTCGTTTAAGCGAAGAGCTCGATTTACGGATGCACGCCTGCCTTCGAGCGGCAAACATACCTATCCATTTTACCAAAAATGGGTGTTTTTGCAAGTCCAGATGTTTTTAAGGAATTCTTTTAACACCCCTAGTCAGGCGTTAATGCACCTTTTTAAGAACGGATGTTCTCTATGTGACCGGGGATAAATTACACCGGTGAAATTCATGTTGTGAGATTAACAGCTTAAGCCGGATCTAAGCCGTAAACAGCCCCACGCCACCGATTCTTGCGGTGTGCGCAGGGCTGTTAAACAGGCTTAAACACGCGTTTAAAGAGTATTTAACTCTCGTTTTAACGCTTCCGCCCCGGTTTTAAAGGGCGGTTTAAGGGTTTGCAACGGTACGCGTAACGGCGGATTTACCGTTCCCGTTACGGCGTAAATGCGAGCGCAAATACGGTACAGATACAGCACAGGGCACTCCCCCGGCATACAGTTTTACACCGTAACATGCGCCCCCTCAGCATTAGTTCTTAAGGGCGTTAGTTTTTAAGGCTTGCCGCGGGGACCCACTCCGGGTACTTGGGGCTCACACCGTCCCCGGAGCTCATACCCTTCAGGCGGCGGCCGATCCACGGCAGGGCAAACTCGCGGACCCAGCGTGCCTCCTGCTCAATCTTCTCGCGGACGGTCAGCTGCACCTCCGGGGGCAGTACCGATTCGGTGACCACACCGGGCAGGCCGAGCTGCGCCAGCACGCGGGATGCGAAGCGTTCGTGACCGAGGTCGTTCATGTGCAGGCGATCATCAGCCCACAGACGCCAATCGAGGAAGTCATTCCAGCGCCAGTAGTCGATAATGTGCACGCCGTGGTACTCAGCGATACCGCGCAGTAGCTCGTTGTAGGTGGCGGTACGGCCGCGGGTACGGGCGAAGGGGCCCTGGCCCTGTACATCCAGGCCGGTTACGGTAAGCACTTCGATTCCTTCGCCGCGCAGGGTGGCGAAGGCTTCGTCTACGTGGGTCATGAGCTGGTCAATATCCACGTTGGGTCGCATGATGTCGTTGCCGCCGCCGTAGAAGGTGACCAGGTTGGGCTTCAGCGCCAGGGCTGCCGGCAGCTGCTCTTCGAGGATGGGAATGAGCAGGCGGCCGCGGATGGCGAGGTTTGCGTACTGCGCCTGCGGGTCTACTGCACCGAGGCCTTCGGCAACGCGGTCTGCCCAGCCTCGTAGGTTGTTGGGGCGGCGGCGGTCTACGTCGCCCACGCCTTCGGTGAAGGAGTCGCCGATTGCCACGTAGCGTACTGATTCACCGTTGAGCTTGCCGTTGGGGTCTAGGAGCGGGGTCGTCATTGTGTTCTTCTTTCCGGGCCTCTATAGAGAGTGACCCTTCTGTGGAAGAAGCCGGCACACCTGCGCGGTGTACCGGCTTCTTCGCTTAGCTTTCGGTGCGTCCTGTTTTCCAGTATCCCACTGTTGAGGGTTCTTCTTCAGATATGAGCGGGGGTTTCTTAGGATGCGACAGCTGAACCGGCAACGGTGGACGCACTCCGGGGATAGGGTACCACCACTACACTGCCGTCGTTAAACGGGTCCGCAACCTCGGCCTTCAGGCTAAAGATGGTGTGCAGGTTCTCGCGGGTGAGCACGTCGTGTGCTTCGCCTTGGGCAACGATAGAGCCGTCCTTCATCGCGACGAGATAGTCGGCAACTCGGGCGGCGAGATTCAGTTCGTGCAGCACCATAATCATGGTGGTGCCGCGCTGTTCGTTGAGTTCCGAGAGCAGGTCAAGTAGCTCCACCTGGTGTGCCAGGTCGAGGTACGTGGTCGGCTCGTCCAGCAGTAGGATGTCGGTTTCCTGGGCGAGCGCCATGGCAATCCAGACGCGCTGACGCTGACCGCCGGAGAGCTCGGTAACCTGTCGTTCGGCGAGGGACATAGTGTCGGTGGCTTCTAGCGCCCAGGCGACAGCTTCGTCGTCTTCGGCGCTATTGCGTTTGAAGAGTCCCTGGTAGGGGTAGCGTCCTCGGGAGACCAGGTCGGCTACGGTAATGCCTTCGGGGGCGATGGGGTGCTGGGGCATGAGCCCGACCATGCGGGCAAAGCCTTTCATGGAGTATTCGTGGGTGGATTTGCCGTCGAGGGTGAAGTCGCCGTTGAGCGGCTTGAGTAGTCGGGAGACACCGCGTAGCAGGGTGGATTTACCGCAGCCGTTGGGGCCGATGATGGCGGTGATTTTACCCTTCGGGAATTCGAGGGAGAGGTCTTTGACGATGGTGGTTTCGCCGTAGCCGAGGCTGACGTTCTCAACTTTGAGGGTGCGTTCGGTGATTTCTTTCATGGCGTCCTTTCTTCTCTAAGGCTTTTCCCGGGAGCCTCCTAACTTAGCCTATCCTAATTTCGGGTCAGAAAATAGCGGATCCCCCGCACTGTTCATACTTCTGTAGAACAGCACGGGGGATCCGCTATATCGGCGAACTTTAGAAGTTCACTTTTCCGTTGACGAGCCAGCCGCCTTCCGCTGCACGCTGGAAGACTTCCTGAGCCATGGTGCGGCTGTAGGTCTTGGAGACATGGTTGTCGTCGAGGTAGACGTAGATGTTTCCAACCACGGGGCTGCACATGCCGTCCGGGCAGTACACGTCCTTCAGGTCCACCATGACGGCACCCTGATTGCGGTACTTATCGAAGATTTCCTTTGCAGGGTTTTCGGCGGCGTACTTGTCGCTTGCGGGTCGTGCGCAGGAGCTCTTGTCGGCACCGGCCTTTTGAGCGCACTCGTAGATGTTGTACTCGAAGCGCGGGTTATCACGCAGGCCGATGACCTGGACTCCTGCCTCGGTGAGGCGGCGGACCGTCTCGTCGAGGCTCGGGTCGACTCGTTCGTCGTTCGATCGTGCCTGGGCAACGGTGGCGATGAGCACCACGGTCTGCGGCTTACGCTTGAGAATTTCCTCGGTCATCTTGGTGTTGAATTCCGAGCATTCGTTGCTGGCGTTGACGGCGCGGACCGGGTACTGGCAGCCGCCGAGCAGGTAGGTTTGCAGGTTGGTTTTGGTCTGTTCTGCGATGGGCTTGAAGATGCTCAGCGCCTGTTCGGCGTGGGAGTTACCGATGACCATGGTCAGCGGTGCGTCCTCGGGGCCGTACTTCTGCACGTTGCAGTACTTGGCGAGTGCCGGGTCGGAAGGCGCGAAGCCGCCAGCGCAGGGGTCGCTCAGTCCGTCGAACTGGGTTTTGACGTCACCACCGGAGGGGATGGGGTTGTCAATAAGTCCCTGTTGGGCGCCGCCGATAGCGCGGGCGCCGGGGTAGTTTTCACTGGCGGTCTGCACCTTCAGTTCGGCGTTCTGCTCGGACTGGGTGTTGCGGTAGCCAACCCAGGTCTGTGCGGCGACCAGGGGTACGCCGGCGACCAGGAAGATCGCGAGGATGAAGGCGAGCTGGTCTGCCCAGGTCTTGACGGAGAAGACGGTCTTGAAGCGCATCTTCATCATGAGCCAGGGTACGAAGGGGTCCTTGCGGTAGCGCAGCGGCTTCTCGACGAAGCGGATGAGCAGCCATGCCAGGCCGATGGAAGCAAGGATGATGATGGCGCCTTCGATGAAGTTCACGCGGGAGGTACCGACGGCGCTGCTGTAGAGAATGAGGATAGGCCAGTGCACCAGGTACAGGGCGTAGGAGATGTTGCCGAGGTTCTGCAGGGGTGTGGAGACCAGCAGTCGATCGATGCCCCAGCGGCTGTTGGTGCGGCCTGCCATGATGACGAGCGCACCGGAGATCACGGGCCAGAGCGCCAGGTAGCCGGGGAATGCTCGTTCCACGGGCAGGATTGCGCCGCAGGTGACCAGACCAATAATGCCGACCCAGCCCATAACTACTCGAGCCTTCTCGGGTGCCTTCCACTTGAGGGTGAGCATTGCCAGCAGGGTACCGATGGCGAATTCCCACAGGCGGGTGCGGGTGTCGAAGTAGGCGAATCCCTGGTTGGTGTCGGTTTCGACGATGGAGAAGGTCAGGGATGCGACGAACACCGTGTTGAAGATGAATACCGCGGTGGTGAAGAGGTTCCCGCGGAATCGGTGCACGACGTAGGCTACTGCGGCGAAGAGCAGGGGCCAGATGATGAAGATCTGTCCCTGGATGGAGAGCGACCAGAAGTGCTGGAAGGGTGACTTCACGGAGGCGTTTTGGGCGTAGTAGTCTACGGAGCTGAACGCGAGGTTCCAGTTCTGGAAGTAGAACAGGGAGCTCCTTGCGTCGGTTACGGTTTGCGACCAGCGACTGGGCGCGAGCACGAAGAAGGACGCAATGGTGGTACACGCGATAACCACGGTGGCTACGGGTAGCAGTCGCTGGAAAACGTGCAGCCAGTAGTTGAAAAGGTTGAGGGGTTTGCCTTCGTTGATCTTGCGCATGAAGGAGAGCGAGAGCAGGAAGGCGGAGATGAAGAGGAAGACATCCACACCGCCGGAGACTTTGCCGAACCAGACATGGTAGAGCACCACGAGGAGCACGGCGAAGGCGCGCAGGCCCTGGATTTCGGGGCGGAATCCTCGCGATTCGATGAATTCTTCGAGGGGGTAGTCGTTGGTTTCGCGTGCTTTGACGATGCGCAGCGCCGCGGTACGGGTGCCCTGCGAGGCGGGGGCCTGCGGGGTTCCGGAGGTTTCAGACATACTTGGTTCCTCAGGGCGGGTGGACGATGTGCTAGTGCGAGTCCCTTAGACACTACAGGACACTCGTACAATAAAATCCTGATCCGCACCTCTGCTATGAGGCTGGTGCGAACCAGGATTTTTCTGAGCCCCCTACCGGATTCGAACCGGTGACCCTCTGTTTACAAGACAGATGCTCTGGCCAACTGAGCTAAGGAGGCAACCTGTCCAGTGTACCTTATTCTCTTGGTTGAGTCTGCTTAGTTGTTCTTTTAGGGTTTGGTTGAGAATACTTCTAAATTATGGGGTGATGGTATGTTCGTTTCCTTCGTTTTAGCCCTTATGAGCACTGCCTCTGTACGCTGCTCACCCACCCCTCGTACTCATCACCGTGCATGGAAAAACCCGGTAGCCTCGCGTGGAGGTTACCGGGTTTTCGTATCGAAGCGTTTACTTCTTCTTTGCTTCAATCTTCTGCTTCAGGAAGGAGCTGAAGTCGTTGCTGGTGTACTGGTCGCCATCAACGAAGACGGTGGGGGTACCCTGAATGCCGTTCTTTGCGGATTCAGCGTTGACCACGTCCACGAAGGGGCGCCACTTGCCATCGTTCATATCGGAGCCGATGGAAGCGTGGTACTTCGAAGCGATGTCGGCGATCTGCTGGTTGTTCATGTCGCCGCGGCCCTGGTGAGTAAAGATCTCACGCTGGTAGTTCAGGAATTCGCTGGTGCTGACCTGGTTGGCCACGGAGTATGCTGCTGCCGCGTTACGTGCGGAGTAAGCGGTGGGTGAGGAGCGGTCCAGGAAGGTCAGGTTGCGGATTTCCAGGGTGATGGTGCCGTCCTCGACGAGCTTCTGGATTTCTTCACCGTACTTCTTCTCGAACTCTGCACAGTGCACGCAGTTGTAGTCCTGGAAGATGGTCACGCGTACGGGCTGGCCGTTCTTGGATGCCTCTTCAGCGGTCTGCACGCCCGGGGGCAGGGTGTTGACTGCCGCTGCGGTTCCGTTGACCATGGGGGTCACGGAGGAGGTCGAGGTTGCGAGTTGCTTGAAGTCGCGGGTCTCCTGGGTGGAGGAGTTCTGGACGATGCCGTCCTTGGTCAGCACAATGCCACCGTATTCGTTGGCGCTGGAGGGCACCGGGCCGCTTTCTGCTACCTTGGTGTTCTTGTTGCCGTTGACTACGACGAAGCCGATGATACCTACGATGATGAGGACCACGGCGAGTACGCCGAACTGGAGCCATCGGCGGCTTGCCTGGCTGGGGCTCTTCTTGGCCTGCTGGGCCGCAATCTGGCGGGCTTTTTCGCGGGCGTCGGTCGACATGCCTGCTCCTTTGGTTGGGAATATGGGTGGCGGTTCGTCCACTTCTTCTAGCCTACTCCGGTTGGAGTGAGCGTTCATCCGAGCAAAGCTTCAGATGATCTGACTCTTCCGGCTCGGGGTTATTCTTATCCCCTATAGGGTGTTCTAGAGCTCTAGCTTCCTGCCGTATATGGCAGCAGAAGGCTATGTCGATCAGTTCCTATCACGTGGATAGGTTCTGCCTTATCTCTAGTGTGGACGTACCGCGCTACCCGTCTAGCCTACCGAATGGGTGCCGTATCGGCTAGTTAATACTCTGACTGAGATATCGTGGTGTCTGTTCTCACGCTCTCAGCTTATTTCCTCGTAAACTTTCGTAGCGTTGGGAGGCGCCTCTCCCCTCTGCCACAAGTAGCGCACAAGTATAGCGCCGAGGCACCCACCCGGTTCAGCTCACCAGCGGTTAGGGGATGTTATAGACTTCCACTCCCCCAATGAACGGGCGAGTATCGAAATTCCCCTTCCATTTCACGCTCAGACCGTGCTTCTCCAGTACGGGGATAATAGTGTCCTTCATGAGCTCCACGGAGAGCTTCTTGTGCAGGGCACTGATCTCTTCCTTCTGCGCATCGCTCAAGGTATTCCATTTTTCTTCGTCCCTGGGGTAGGCGAGGAAGGAACCAAAGCCAACGTAGGTGCCGCCGCTCTCTGCGAGGCTTTCGGTATCCTGCTGGTGGAAGTAGATGTATCCCTTCCATTCACGGTTATCGTCGATCTCATCCCAGATCTCTGCGGATGCGCAGGTACCGCAACAGGTGAAGTTCAGTCGTGCGATGACTCCTTCTTCTTCCAGGGCTGCGAAAAGGCACGGTTGAGGTTGGAGTTCTTCTGCATTTCGTGGGTAATGCCCAGCTCAGCAGCAAAGGCACGACGACGCTTGATGAGCTCTTCCACGTAGTCCTCTACGCGCTTCTCCCAGAGCTTGCTGTCTTCGTTCTCCCCATCGTATTCCAGACCGAGTACGTCCATCACATAATCGGTGATAGTTTCTACGTACTGTTCGGTATCAGATTCACCCATGAACAGAAGGGGCCAGATGGGCCAGAGCAGTTCGGCTTCGTCTTCTTTGTCCAGTCCCCATTCTTTGGGGAAGGGCGGGTCGAGGCGTTCTTCGCTCCAGCGTTCGTAGATGCTCTTCTCATCGGCCATGATGATGCTCCTTTGTTTGCTCTCTACTCGTTGAGTAGAGATGTGGACTGCTCTTGTTGTTAAGGTATCAAGAGTTTCTCTGCCGTACTCTCTTTTTCGTCATTCAGGCGGATCTGTGAATTCCCATCTCGTCGCCCGGGCATCAAACGCTGTCTGGCGAGGCTGCATCCCCTGTTCCTCTGCTACTCAGCTGAGTCTCTGAATTTCTGAGTCTCTGCACCTTTGCTGAGTTAGTGTCTTTCGTTCTAGGAGTTTTTGGGTACACAAAAAGAGGGGAAGACCTATAAGGTCTTCCCCTCTTGAATAAAAAACCCGCGGTGACCTACTCTCCCACACCCTCAAAAGTGCAGTACCATCGGCGCGAAGAGTCTTAGCTTCTGGGTTCGGAATGGAACCAGGCGTTTCCCTCTTGCTATAACCACGGAAAATCTAGCGAATAACTTCATTATTCAAAATTTCCGAATAAAAAGCCTCAACTTCCCGAAGGAAGCCCAGGATTGTTATCCAAAAACCATACAGTGAACGC
>NZ_KZ627134.1:13625-14872 GCF_001811075.1 Rothia sp. HMSC069C03 | reverse complement strand
CTCGGCTCATCCCCGCTCGCGCGGGGAACACGAGTGCGAGCCAAGACCGATAGCAGCCTTGTGCGGCTCATCCCCGCTCGCGCGGGGAACACGGCAAGCTCACCTTGAAGTAAAACGATTATTCCGGCTCATCCCCGCTCGCGCGGGGAACACCCCTTCCTAGAATCCCACGAGGGGTTGTAGACCCGCTCATCCCCGCTCGCGCGGGGAACACATAACGCCCCGAAATTACCGCGTGGCGTTCCACGGCTCATCCCCGCTCGCGCGGGGAACACGGTCGGGAAATTTACCCGTTCAGGGTTGTGAACGGCTCATCCCCGCTCGCGCGGGGAACACTCGTAATCAAATTCCACGGCGAAAGTTACGCCCGGCTCATCCCCGCTCGCGCGGGGAACACGCCTCGATGGTGATTTCAAAGCCGGTAATCTCCGGCTCATCCCCGCTCGCGCGGGGAACACCACCCGCACGCGGCTATCAAGAACGGCGCGGGCGGCTCATCCCCGCTCGCGCGGGGAACACGGTTTCAATCGACGGGTAGCACTCGTGCGTTTCGGCTCATCCCCGCTCGCGCGGGGAACACGTGCTCTTGTCTGTAATCGTCGTTTGCTGTGGCGGCTCATCCCCGCTCGCGCGGGGAACACCACAGGTTCCTCATTGCTTCCTTGATGCGCGCCGGCTCATCCCCGCTCGCGCGGGGAACACGAAACACCGATAGACCCGCCGGGCGGCGGCAACGGCTCATCCCCGCTCGCGCGGGGAACACATGCTGGCGATTCATTCTGCCGCGGACGGTTCCGGCTCATCCCCGCTCGCGCGGGGAACACGGCAGGGTCTGGGGGGTGGGCGCTTCGGTGGCCGGCTCATCCCCGCTCGCGCGGGGAACACTGAGAGACCGCCGCGCGCGAAATGCTCGTGTACGGCTCATCCCCGCTCGCGCGGGGAACACGCTAAGGGTTTTCCATCGCGAGCCTAGCAGGTCGGCTCATCCCCGCTCGCGCGGGGAACACTTGAATACGGAACCGATAGCGTCGGTAACCGACGGCTCATCCCCGCTCGCGCGGGGAACACGCCGCATCTACGTACCGCTATCGACTTCCTGGCGGCTCATCCCCGCTCGCGCGGGGAACACATAGAAGATTCAAAAGTGTTATAGGTGTACTGCGGCTCATCCCCGCTCGCGCGGGGAACACTCTAGGATATTGTCGCCCGCGCCGGTCTCACGCGGCTCATCCCCGCTCGCGCGGGGA
>NZ_KZ627134.1:13132-13525 GCF_001811075.1 Rothia sp. HMSC069C03 | reverse complement strand
GGCTCATCCCCGCTCGCGCGGGGAACACTTAACATGTGGAAACCTGGGTTTAGGTATTGAAGGCTCATCCCCGCTCGCGCGGGGAACACTCGGGGATAGTCTTACACAGCCTTACCGTATCCGGCTCATCCCCGCTCGCGCGGGGAACACTTTCAGCGAACGCCTCAATGAAAGCTCACCCCCGGCTCATCCCCGCTCGCGCGGGGAACACCAAATCAGTCAGGAGAAAATCATGTTTCAAGTCGGCTCATCCCCGCTCGCGCGGGGAACACTCTGTTACTACAAGCTGCACGGTGTCTTGACCCGGCTCATCCCCGCTCGCGCGGGGAACACGGAGAGGTACCGCTCCCCCGCTGAGGGTGCCGCGGCTCATCCCCGCTCGCGCGGGGAACA
>NZ_KZ627134.1:12575-13032 GCF_001811075.1 Rothia sp. HMSC069C03 | reverse complement strand
GCGGCTCATCCCCGCTCGCGCGGGGAACACTTTTCCCGCTTTGCGGCATACTTGACCAATTCCGGCTCATCCCCGCTCGCGCGGGGAACACTCTCAGAGAAAACTCTGAGAAGCCCCGCCGCCCGGCTCATCCCCGCTCGCGCGGGGAACACTGACAATACTCATACCCCCATCAGGAGGAACTCGGCTCATCCCCGCTCGCGCGGGGAACACGAACCGAATCGGCGTTTCGTTCTCGATGTAGCCGGCTCATCCCCGCTCGCGCGGGGAACACTGCCACGCACTTTCTCTACGCGATGGGTGGGGTGGCTCATCCCCGCTCGCGCGGGGAACACGTGGGCAAGATTCCCGAGACTCGGCGTAATTTCTGGCTCATCCCCGCTCGCGCGGGGAACACTCATAGCCTTCAACCAGCACGGCCGCGCCCTTCGGCTCATCCCCGCTCGCGCGGGGAACA
>NZ_KZ627134.1:11576-12475 GCF_001811075.1 Rothia sp. HMSC069C03 | reverse complement strand
TTCGGCTCATCCCCGCTCGCGCGGGGAACACTGTACCTACACCATCTACAGAAAGAAGGTCACCGGCTCATCCCCGCTCGCGCGGGGAACACACGAAATCCCCGAGCACTACCGCCTACAAGCGCGGCTCATCCCCGCTCGCGCGGGGAACACCACCCTTGAAAGGAGACACCATGGCGTTCTCACGGCTCATCCCCGCTCGCGCGGGGAACACGACTGGTCTTCTACCGTTTCTTCTGCCTGAGCAGGCTCATCCCCGCTCGCGCGGGGAACACGAAGTCCAGCGCCACCTCTGCGCCGTAGCGCTCGGCTCATCCCCGCTCGCGCGGGGAACACCTCCGCCTGGCTAAGGATGAGAACGGTCAGTACGGCTCATCCCCGCTCGCGCGGGGAACACGATGTGAACCTCTCGCATAAGGAGATTACGGGCGGCTCATCCCCGCTCGCGCGGGGAACACCCTATAGAGCGTCACCCCAGGGGCGGTATGTGCGGCTCATCCCCGCTCGCGCGGGGAACACCTCCTAGATGCTTTATGTATCTAGGAGCCTTTCTGGCTCATCCCCGCTCGCGCGGGGAACACGTTTGAGGCAAGGGTGCAGAACAGTTACAACGCGGCTCATCCCCGCTCGCGCGGGGAACACGAAGCCACCTTCACACCCGTAGACGACGCGACCGGCTCATCCCCGCTCGCGCGGGGAACACTGTTTCCGGGATCACTAAGCCCGACGGTTACGCGGCTCATCCCCGCTCGCGCGGGGAACACTTGTTCGCCTCGCGGTTAGCCGCGGCAGCCGCGTTGCGCAGAGCCTTGTAGGCTCATCCCCGCTCGCGCGGGGAACACTGTGCCGCCGCGTCGATATCGTGCTTCTCACGCGGCTCATCCCCGCTCGCGCGGGGA
>NZ_KZ627134.1:0-11476 GCF_001811075.1 Rothia sp. HMSC069C03 | reverse complement strand
GCGGCTCATCCCCGCTCGCGCGGGGAACACACTTGCTGACATGGGGTTTTACCCCCTATACCGGCAAAATAGGATTACTTTGGAGCCAGAGCCTGCATCCAGAATACACGATAAGCAGCCACTACTAACCCCTGCGAGCACGGCGATACTTACTCGCCTTACTCCACCCAGACTTCGGTACAACTTTACGAACCACCGGACGATAAATCAGCTTAACACCCTCAAAATCGACAGGCTCCCAATCCGCATTATTTACCCGAAACTCAAGCCGCTGCTCATTATCCGCCGGAAACACCATAGTCGCACGACCAGTACCACCCGACTCCAACACACGCGCCCACAACTTCTCACGAATCCTGGCGCTCACACGCCCCACAAACACACCAGGATTAATCTCCAAAAGCCACTTCGTCAAATCACCACGAAGACTCACCGGACAAGCTGACAACACAATCACAATCATGACTCGTCTCCAGAGAAATTCGCACGCGCCGTAGTACCTCCCGTATACTCATCCCACAAAAGCATCTCAGTACTATCAAGCATCTCCTCAGGAACCTCCTCAGACAGCAGAAGCCGCTGAATATCCCGTACAACCCGCTCCATCACCTTCTCAGAACGAATACGGTCACGCACCGCCCTACGCGTCACAGACCCAATATCCATCCCCTCCGAATAACCAGCAACCACCTCAAACGCAGCAGGAATCGTAACCTCCGCCTTATACAAATCAGCAACGTCATACACAAAAGAAGAAGCATGCCCCGTATGCACAAACCCCAGCCCAGGCGCACAGCCCAAAGACACAATCGCCGCATGAACAATCCCATACAACGCAGCATGAGCAGCCGACAACGCCTGATTAATCGGTGACCCATCACCAAAATTATTCGGATCATACTCACGGCGCTCCCACGGAACACCAGTCCGCTCAGACCACTGCCTATACACAGAACGCACCCTAGCACCCTCCCTGCCACGTAGCTGTTGCATAGTCAACTCACTCGTATCCTCACCAGGAAAACGCCACTGATACATCATGCGCGCCACAGCCAAACGGCTTCGCGTATTCGACACCAACTTCGCCTGAGCAATCAGCAGACGCGAAGAACGCGCCACAGACTTACCGCTCGCATAATAACGAACACCCTGCTCGCCAACCCACACCACCGTAGTACCGCACTCCCCCAACAAAGCCATCGCCTGATGAGTAATACGAGTACCCGGCCCCAACAGCAAAGCGCTCAAACTCGCAGCGGGGCAATGCACCACCCCCTCTTCCTTCACAAACGTCACCGCACTATCCGCACGGGAAATCGTCGCATGCTCCACATACACAAAACTCAAACGGTCAGAACTACGAAACAGCTCAGACGAGCTCGGAGGAACAGCCCCCTGCATGATCTTCTCCTATGAACATCAGCGTGCCAGCATCGGCACAAAAATATGAGTGAATAAAGAAAGGGCGGGGCGCCATCACACAGAACAGTCCCCCGCCCTTCACCCGCATTACCTAGCGGGACAGAGGCGCCAACGTCAGAAGGCCCATACCGTACGCCTTACCTCTGCCCATACCGGAGAGCAGAGACTGACGGAACAGCTCAACATCAGTGATGCGAAGAGCACCATCAAACTGAGCCTTACGGTGAGTCACCTTACCGACCTTACCCTCAGCATTGCGGCGGGCAAACGCAAGGTCCTGACGAGAAGAAACCATCGGGCACTCCTCAATATCCTGGCCCTCAACAGTAGGAATTACTTCAAATCCCCACTGTGGAGCACGCTCACGAATCCACGCCTGCTGCTGCTCAGCCGTCACGTGCGGGAACACTTCACGCTTACCCGTCTGCTTATTCGTGTGACGCTTCACCGGGTTTGCGGCAAGACGGAAAGCCCACTCCTGACCGTTCTCCAGCTTCGCCAGCAAACGACCATAATGAGCGCTCTCACCAGGGCGCTTATGCCAGCCAGCCTGCTCCACAAGAGACGAAAAATCAGGCTCCTCAGGGCTCACCATGTACAGAACCGGAGCATGCTGAGACTCATCCAAACGCCACAGAATGCGACCCTCAGAATAATCCGTATCCGGCGGCAAAGTCGCCATCACGGCTGCATGCATCGCCTGCGGGCTACGCAACAACTTCCACGCGCTACGACGCTGCGGATTAATCATGAAACGAGAAAAATACGTCATGCTTCCATCACCGCCTTCATATAATCAAGCTCAGAATGCTGGGCAGAAGAGCTCTTCACAGAAGCCTCTTCCTCCATGTTCTGTGCAGGCTGATCTTCATTGACATTAACGAGGACAGGCTCAACCGACACAACCTCACGCGAAGCATACTGACGATGCTCCGAGCTGAAACTCACCGGAATATCCCGCACCAAATCACCACGCTCGCCAGGCAACGCATCACGCAGGATACGCAACGCTACCGGGCTTGGAAAATCCTTACGACGATACTCAGGAACCTGCCACTCCAACGAACGCAGAGCCTCCTCAGCGGACTCCTCACGGATACCCAGGACAAGGTCGTAACCAGCCGGGCATGCGCGCCGCCCAAGATACAGAGGATACACGGGCTTCTTCAGCGCAGACTCGATAGTCTCCAGCTGCTCACGTTCGCCTTCCAGAGCCACCACAAAAACAGCATCCGAAAGGTACATACGAGTCGAAAGAGAAGCCGCACCATTCGGGTTCTTAGCCCAATTCTTAGCGGTCTGATAGTCACGAATCAGAGTACCCGAGGCATCCGTACGCACCGCGAACCTCAACGAAACCAAATCGTCAACCGGCTCGTTACGCGAGCGCCCCAAGGCTGCAGCAACCATTCCAATTACGCCAGATTTACTCGGCTCATGTCCGGCATCACGGCGACGGAAACGACTCTGAGTGCCCCATGACTGCAACGGCCCGCTCATCTTCAAGAGCAGGGTAGGCATTAGGACTCCTGAGCGGTAAGAGCGGTCAGCTGAGACTCCAGGGAATCCAACAGCCCCTTCAAAGAAACAGACTCGCCAAGACCAACCAGTTCTTCCTTGAGGTCGCCCAAAGCCAGAACATACGAAGCAACCGGCTCGTAACCATATGCTTCTTCAATGTTCTTAGCCTCAGATGCGAGCGCACGAGCTGCAGCCACGCGGCGGCCCTCAACCTCGGTAATAGCCTTCTCGAAGGCATTCACGTAAGAGATGGGGCGGTCGTTGCGAACGGTTACGATAACCGCGTCAGGCAGGGTGCGCGCGGCGAAAGAATTCTGCTTACCGGTAGGCATAGAGTTGATGAATGCGCGGAGAAACGCCAGGGTTGCTTCGACGCTTCCAGAAGTATTACCCAGGTTAGCGTTCAGCGCATCCAGGTTGATGTTGGCGTAGCGGTAGAAGGTGCTTGCCGCCATCTCAACGGTGCCAATCATGCCCGCACCGGTAGCGTCATCGGAAGAACGAACGACATCATCCACGGCGGTGTAGTAGTCGAAATCGGGTTCGGAACCGTGAACACTCAGGGCGTGTGCTACCTGGCATGCTGCGTCAACGTTGAAGTCGGCAGCTTCTGCCAGCATGCGACCGAAGAGGGCGATGTCAACGCTGTGGTTAGTGTCGAGGATTTCCTTAACATCCTTCGCAACGAGCTTCTCGCCATTAGCATCAATAATTGCCTGTGCCAGCTTGTCAATCTGCTGGTTGCTCAACAGAATCAGGTAGCCAGAAACAGCACGGCCTGCTTCTTCGTCTTCCTTCTTCTTCGGCTTCTCCAACTTAATCTTTGCCGCCTTGAAAGCCTCGACGACAGCCGCCTCAGCCTTCTCAGCATCCAATTCGGGCGCAAGCTCCAGGATGCGCGCCACTACCTTGTCAGCAACCAGGCGGGTACGTACGCCCAGCTTCGAGCGGTCGAGGTGCGACTCAAAATCGCGGCGAATAACGGACTTCCAAGCCTGGCTGGACACGCGCTGGCGCTGAACGCCGCCAAAGAAAGCGGACTTGGGGCTGCCGGTGTCGTCACGGTTAATGTTCGACGGGGGCAGGGTCTGCAGGGCGTGGATATCGACGAAAGTAGTCATGATTTTTTCCTTCTTTCAGGAGTGATAGTTACTTAGTGGTTTTGTTCGCAACAGCGCGAACAGGGATGAGCCCGTAGGAGAAGTCACGGTTCCAGCGATACAGAACCTTCTGACGCGTCGTGGGGTTCAGAAGGTACATATAGTCAGTCGCGAATCGACCGTAGTCAAACGCAATACCTTCGGAACGGAGAAGAGTAATCAGGCTACGCAGGTAATGCTGGCGAGCGTTCTCCGTCTGAGCAGTCAGCAGAGAATCAAAACGCTTCTTCATCGAAGAAGTAGTCTGACTGACCAAGCGACCGACTGCCTGCCCGAAAGAAACACCGGCAACATGCATAGGCTGATTCTGCGCCTGCTGGTGCAGAGCAAAAAGAGTCAAAGCAGTGTATGCAGCATTCTCCGCATTACTCGGCTGGTCGCCCTTACCGCGATACTCTTCGGGGATACCTTCAGTACCGTCTTCCTTCTCCAGGACGAATCCCCAAAGCTCAGGATGAGCCAAGGGCGGTTCACCCGTTCCCCGGCGAAGCTTCGCCAGCTGTGCAGTAGCAGACGAAACACCGCTACTCTTCTGGTGGTAAAGGCGCATCACCTTTGCAGCAATAAACTGCTGCAGGTCATTCTGCGCAGTACGGTCACTCATTAGTGTCCTCCTGAGGTGAGTGAGAGGTGGAGGCTTGATAAGCCAAAGGGATGATCTTACGCAGACGCGCATGGAGCTGCCGTTCTGCGTGAGCAACACTGTAAAGAACTTCGTTCCCAGAAAGATCCTTACCAAAGAAGCCAAGCATAGCCTTGGGCCCTGCGCTATCGATAAGGACGTTCGCTTCATGCTGGATAGCGGTACGCACCAGGCGCTGCCATTCTTCCTTCCTGGAGGAGATATCTTCTGTCGCCCCCTGATCTGCAAGCCAGAGACGGAAAGACTCCTCCATACGGTTAAGTACGGCTTCGGTAGCATCTACACGGAATTCATATTCCCGACCTGCGGCACGCAACAAATTACCCGCGAACTGTCCCAGAGCAATTGCCGCGTCCATGGTTGCCTGAATATTTTCACGCACCATCTGGGAGGCGCTCACACCTTCATCAGTCAGCAGAGAAAGCTCAAGGGTCATCGAGTCAGAAATAATGTTCTCAATCACGGCGCTCTGGTTGCCGTATTCAACGCCTACCAGCTGAACCTGTACCTCCGCGTCGGTCGGGAAGTACCTTCCCGAACCCAACTGACGAATCACAGGAGCAGGCTTATTCTGCTTCTCCGATTCCGGGGTGAGACGAATCAGCAGAGCATCAGCACCACGCCACAGAGTGCGTTCAGCCGAATGAGCCTGAGGCATCCACACCTGTTCAGTCTTCGACGACTGATTCTTGCTGTAGCGATAACCCGTCAGAGGGTCAGTATAGGTATTGCGGTCAAACCACTTATCGCCATTAGCAACAAGGACCGAAGTTACGCGCTCGCCGTTATGGTGTAGGCGGATGCGACGCGACTGCCAGGTCAGAATCTCGCACATACCACTCGCGGGTACCGGCTGATCCTTGTATTGAGCCGCGGGACCGCCCGTGTACGCACGCGGTGCTGCAGTATCAGGCTCAGCACGCTCCCATACCGGCAGGTCAAGAGCAAACGACTCATCATCAGTCAGCTGCTCATAATCAAGGCTATACAGCAGGGTTTCCATTATATTGGCGCCGTGAACAATCACCTTGCCAGTGGTGCCATACCAGCCAACACCCAGAGGATAACCCTTACCGCCCTTAACGCGGGGGTCACCTACTGCGCCAGATTTAATGCCCGAGTAGTCCCAGGCTTGAATCGTCAGCAGGTAGCGTGCAGCCTCGGCAAAGCTCAGAGAGTCCAAGGTCTTTTCAGCACGAACCGAGAAGTACTCACTCTCTGAGTCCAAAAGCAAACGGCTAACGGGTTTGGTGTCTCCCTTAGCCGTGTGCAAATCATGCACCTGCATAAAGGGTCGGTCACCGCCCACCAGCCAGAAACGGTCCTTGAAAATTTCAAGGTATCCCAGAACAGCAGCCAGATTATTAGCGTCGGACTCACGCATCTGACGAATCCAAGGAGCCGCACCACCAAAAGTCTTAACGCCTTCGCTAAGAAAAGTGGCACGCGCAAAGATAATGAGCGCAACACCCAAGATTGCAACATCGGTTAGCGGATTATCCGATTGAATTCGGTCAATCTCATACACCCGTTTGAAGAAATCATGGAGTGACAGCTCAGCAACCTCACCCGTTTTCAGTCGAACCGGGATCCATGCTTCATCAACAAGATTGAAGCGGGGTTCTTCCAAGCTAGCCATTCTCACTCCTTTCATCATCGAAATCAGCTCACTGTCGAGTGACGAATGAGCAGTCATAAAAATGGTTTCTAGTCCACAATGGGAGTGGACCGTTAATTTAGCCTTGTCAGGGGGCTCTTGGTGGGCCTCCAGTGGCTTGATAATTCCACTATAGGAGCACCAAGAAGATTAAGTCAAGTAAATCTACAAATTTATTAATACCTTTGATATTTTTAAGGTGTAGAGTAAAACTTGAAGCAACGGAAGCAGAATCCCCGCTAGCGCGGGGACCACATCAACCAATTTTATAAATACTGGCTCATCCCCGTCTGCTTCGGGGAACATACTCCTCGCACCACAGCGAGGTACGCACTAGTCTACCGTCTAAGGAGAATCATGGTACCCGCCCCTGAGCATCTTTCAACACCTGAAACAGCATCGTTCTGGGCAAAAACAGGAGACAAGGACTCCCCTACCCGCGGCCTCTCCCTCGTTCAGCACATGCTCGATGCCGGTTCTGTTGCCGCCCGACTCTGGGATACATGGCTCGCACCCGGTCTGCAGAAACGATTCAGTGAGCATCTCCATCTCTCCATGGAAGATACGCGCTCGCTCGTATGCTGGCTCGCCGCCACCCACGACATGGGCAAAGCAACCCCCGAATTCTCCGGGCAGCTCGATGCACGACGTGACGAAAACCTCGCGGTGTACCGTCAGCGTATCGAGCAGCAGGACTTTGAGTTTCCTGAAGACCTCGTAACCCCCGTTAGCGGCTTACGATGCCCCCACAGCAAGTACAGCCAGAGCATCCTCATTCACCTGCTCACCAACAATATTGAGGGAATACCGCGTGAAGTTGCTGAAACTCTCGCAAGTATCTCCGGCGCGCACCACGGCACACCCGCAGAATATCTTGCTAATTCAGCAGACCTAAGCAACGTCATTTTGGAGCGTCTCTCCCCCAAATGGCATGCCGCCTGGCAGGAACTCTACACCATCACTCTGAAACGCTTTGGCGCATCCTCGGCATTGCATCAGTTAGCACAGCACGGACAGACTATCCCCGTCTCCGTGCAGTTCTGCATTACCGGTTTTGTCATCATGTCCGACTGGATTGCTTCAAACCCTGATTTCTTCCCCATGGGAACCTTCGGCTCAGCCGATCAGGAACAGCGAGCGCGCATTGGTTGGCAGGTTCTCGGGCTTGAACAGCGCTGGATTGCCGCGTTGGACACTAACCCCGATACCCCCGCACCAGATCTTTACGCATCCCGTTTTGGGTGGAGCAACCCAATCCTACGCCCCATGCAGGAAGTCGTAGTCGAAGCGGCACGCTCTATGCAAAGCGGCGGCATGATGTGCATCGAAGCACCGATGGGTCAGGGTAAAACTGAAGCTGGCCTCATCGCTGCTGAGTTCCTCGCACAGGCTACAGGTCGCACGGGTGTGGCCTTCGCAACACCGACCCAGGCGACTTCTAATGCCCTCTTTGACCGTGTTACCGAATGGGTGGAATACCAGACAAACAATGTGGCGCAAGAACATGGCGGACCTATTGAGCCGCACACCATGTTCCTGGGGCACTCCAAAAACCGGTTCAACAAGTCCTATGAGGTGCTCTCCAAGGCAGATATTTTCGACGAATCTTCTACCCCAGGGCGAGAAAACAACCGAAAAACACTACGCCCCGGAACGTCTCTCGCGCGACACAGCTGGCTCAGCGGCACCAAGAAGGGGCTCCTCTCCAGCTTCGTTGTGTGCACCATCGACCAAGTTCTCATGACCGCTCTGCAAGCACGGCACGTGATGCTCCGTCACCTTGGGCTTGCGTCTAAGGTCATCATCATTGATGAAGTTCACGCCTACGACGCATACATGAACCAATACCTTTCCAGTGCGCTCTACTGGCTGGGTCAGATGAATGCGCCCGTTATTCTCATGTCGGCAACCCTGCCGTCAGCTACTCGTGATGATCTGATGAAGAGCTATACCAAGGGCCTGAAGATTGGAGCAGAACCGAACAAAGTAGCTACTCCTGCTCCCCCATCACAGAATGACCTGATGGCGAAAATGAAAGCTCGACTCGCAGGCATTCATGCAGCACCTAAGCCGGAAGCGTCCGAAGAACCCATCCTCGATCTGGATTACCCCGTTGTCCACACGCTCACCGCCGAGGACAACGGAACTCCCAAGAAATGGAAGGTTGAACAGCCCGTAGAGCAAACCAAAATCGAGCTGAAGCTCATTGCTGACAGCCCCGAAAGCGTCCTGAACGTGCTCGAACCGCTCGCCAATGACCACGGATGCGCCGCAGTCATCTGCAACACCGTTGGGCGAGCCCAGGAAATGCACGCATTTCTGAGTGAACAGTTCGGTGAAGAGCACGTAGTCCTCACGCACTCTCGCTTTACCGCCACACACCGCGCCGAACAAGAAGAACTCCTTGTCTCAAAGCTCGGCAAGAAGGCACACTACAGCGAAGCTGACGGGGAGGATTCCTCGCGCCCGCACCGCCTCATTGTGGTGGGTACACAGGTCATCGAACAGTCGCTTGACCTGGACTTTGACGTAATGATTACCGACTTCGCGCCAGTTGACCTGGTGCTTCAGCGCATGGGACGTCTACACCGTCACGATAGCCGCAGCAGCTCAGAACGCACCCCCGCATACCGTATGCCGGTGTGCTACGTGCGAGGAGTTGAGACGTTCGGTTCACACAATGAGGCGCCTGACTTCCCGCGTGGATCCAAGGCAGTCTATGAGCCGATGATTCTGCTCAGCAGCTACGCGCAGCTACTCCCCCACTTCGACGGTGAACCTATTCGAATTCCTGCGGACATTAGCCCTCTGGTGCAGAAGACCTACCAGGAAAATACGTCTACTGAGATTCCTAGTGCCTGGGCAGAAGTCTACGAGAGCGCCAAGAAGGAGTGTGATAAGGGTAAGGAACTAGCCAAGGTCCGTGCTAAAGGCTATCTGCTCTGTGCACCTCAGCGTACACAGTACACCATGGTGGACTGTATGAATCGCCTCCTTAAGCCTGACGACTTGCGCTTCTCTGACGAGCAAATCGGCGAGGCAAAGGTTCGCGACACCGACGCGTCCCTGGAAGTTATCGCAATCATTGTGGAACGGAACCAACCGGGCAACCCCAAGAGCGCGATTGTAAACTACCGACTCTTGCCATCCATCAACAGCACAGACGAGTCTGATTCGCTCCGCTTTGATGCTTCAGCCGATGACCCGCCGACTTACTGGCAGAGCATGCAACTTGCAGCTTCATCGATTCGACTCCCCTACCAATACTCAGATGCACCCAACCACCGCATCAAGAGTGGGAAACTCCGATTCGACGATGCACTCGACCAGCTGGAAAAGGAACGCATCGAAAACTGGCAGAAATCATTCATGCTGGAAGGGCAGCTCATCCTGCCCTTCGAAGAGGTCGAAGCAGGCGTGTACTCGTACAGGCTCTGCGATTACGAACTGGTGTACACCACCCAGCTAGGCTTGCAGAGCATCGACGCTAAGAATAAAAACTAACTAAGACGCACAAAGACCCCCGCCGGATCCTCTCGTGGAGCATCCGGCGGGGGTCTTTACTATATAAACTTTTCGACGCAGTTCACGCATTCACGCTGCGCGGTCTCGCAGCGCCAGGCGGCGGCTACTCAGACTCGCCGAGCATGCCCTCACGAGCCAACGCAGTCAAACGAGACACCGCACGGAAATACTTCTTCTGATAACCACCAGCCAGCATCTCCTCAGTAAACACCTTGTCAAACGGCACACCCGAAGAAACAATCGGCAAGTCCTTGTCATACAGGCGGTCAGCCAGCACCACAAAACGCAACGCCACCGACTGCTCAGTAATCGGGTGAACATCACGCCACGCAATACCATCCAGGCCATCAATCAGCTGACGGTAACGCGACGGGTGCACCTTCGCCAGATGCTCCACCAGGTCAGCGAAGCTATCAACACCAACAGTCTGGCCGCCGAACACTTCCTCAACCTTCGCATCAAACGCATCATCAGCAACAGGCTCCGGCGCAGCAGGCAAGCCACGGTGACGGAAATCCTCACCATCCACACGGTGCACCTCAAACTGCGAAGCAAGCACCTGAATCTCACGCTTAAAATCCTCAGCCGCGAAACGGCCCTCACCCAGCGCACCAGGCAGCGTGTTCGAGGTCGCCACAAGCTTCACGCCAGCATCCGCCAGCTCACGCATCAGACGAGACATGAGCACAGTATCACCCGGATCATCCAGCTCAAACTCGTCAATGCACACCAGCTTATAGCTGCTCAACGCCTCAACCGTCTTACGGAACGTCAACGCACCCACCAGGTTCGTGTACTCCACAAAAGTACCGAACGCCTTCGGGCCATCCACATAATGCCACAGCGACGCCAACAAGTGAGTCTTACCCACACCAAAACCGCCGTCAAGGTACAGGCCAGCCTTCGTCGAATCCTTCTTCTTGCCACCAAACAGGCGACCAAAGAAACCGGCACCAGCGCCGCCACCATTAATCTTGTCGCCAAAATCCTTCAGCTTCTGCACAGCCTCAGCCTGCGACGGCTGATTCGGATCAGGAATGTAGCTATCAAAAGACACTTCACCAAAACGCTCAGAGGGGCGGAAACCCGCCAGCAACTCATCAGCAGAAACGCGAGGGATGCGGTCGATCAAGTGTACGGTCGTGGTGGGCACAAAAACTCTTTTCTTCAGTGACGGCGATGTGACTTCCGCTTTAAGTGTAGTACTGTCTAACACCCCGCGTGAGCCGTATGAGTTGCCCGCCACATTACGGGCATGAGGAGGGAGTGGGGGTGCGTGGGGCCGCTCTGTTTTGTTTAGGCCGCTCAGTGCCAGTGGAGGGGCTACTCAGCACCGGTGGAGGTTCGGTCATGACCTAGCAATTTCAGTCATGACTTAGCGTCTTTGGAGGTGGTTAAAACCCCAGCCTAAAGTCACTAACCCATTACCGAAAAAACTAAGTCATTACCGACTCCCGTCCGCCTGGCATAGACGCAAATTCCGGTAATAGGTTACGGATTTGTGCCATAGGTTAGCGTCTTTGGTCGTAGTTAAAAACCATGGTCGAA
>NZ_KZ627133.1:61886-202791 GCF_001811075.1 Rothia sp. HMSC069C03 | reverse complement strand
AGACTCTTCGCGCCGATGGTACTGCACTTTTGAGGGTGTGGGAGAGTAGGTTATTGCCGCTTTATTATTCAATAGCCCCGGCTTCGCCGGGGCTATTTTTGTTTGGGGAGGCCCTAGGGCCTCCCCATTTGTCTTTAACATCCCATCAGTACGGGTGCACGGAAGGTGCTCTCTATACTAGAATGGTATGGCTTATGTTTAGGCATTAGCGGGTGTATCTAAAGCACCCCTCATAGAGTTGATGCCTCAGGCAGCGGTTCGACCGAATCGACTGCATACCCTACCCGCCCAAGAGCGGATACCTCCCAAGGAGATTCATGTCTGAGACCCCCCGTCACGAGTCTAACGGCTCCGGCCCCCGCCAGCACCGCAAGAACAGCGGAGGAAAGGACTTCCGCTCCCAGAAGGGCGGCAAGAACTTTGGCGGCAAGGGCGGTTTCAAGCGTAACGACCGCGGAGGCAAGAAGTTCGACGGTCGTCGCTCTGATTCCCGTTCCAAGGCACCTCGATCCAACGGCCCTGAGTCTGAGGCACCTCGCGAAGAGGTACGTAGCATTGGTGGCCGTGCAGGCTACCGCCCCGCAAAGCCTAAGGCGCCAGAAATTGACGACGACATCACCGGTCGCGAGCTGGACGGCGCGACCTTCCGTCAGCTGCGCGCCCTAGAACCGCGCAACGCAGAAACCGTCGCAAAGCACCTCGCCATGGCCGGTCGCTACCTCGACATCGACCCCGAATTCGCGCTGGAACACGCCGTTGCAGCATCCCGCAGTGCAGGCCGTATTGCCGCAGTACGTGAAGCCGTTGGCGTCGCCGCATACGTGGCAGAAGACTTCGAACTGGCACTGCGCGAACTGCGCACCCACCGCCGTATCAGCGGCTCCGTAGACCACCTGGCACTGCTGGTGGACTGCGAACGTGCGCTCGGCCGTCTGCCCAAGGCAATGGAAATGATTGCAGAGTTCAAGAAGGAAGAACTGCCCGCCAACGTGCGCGTGGAGCTCGCCATCGTTGAATCCGGCATCCTTAGCGATCAGGGCAAGAAGTCCGAGGCCGTCGTAGCACTGCAGATTCCTCAGCTGAACCCCAAGCGCGCCTTCGAGTACAGCCCCCGCCTGTTCAGTGCATACTCCGGTGCGCTGGCTAACGCGGGCCGTAACCAGGAAGCAGAACGCTGGGCACGCCTCGCATTCATGGCAGAAGCAGCACTGGGCCAGGGCAATTTCGCAGAACCCGAAATCTTCGACATCTTCGGTGAAGCAGGCCTCTTCGAACAGGAAGAGAAGTCCGTAGAACTCACTGAGACCGCAGAAGACGCTGAAGAGACCGCGGAAGCTTCCGCAGAAGAGGAAGCAAGCGAAACTGCAGAAGAATAAGCTGAGGACGAGAAGACCGAAGCGCCCAAGACTGAAGAAGCAGAAGAAACCTCCGCAGAATAAGACTGCAGAGAATCTAAGAATTCTAAATATGTGACCTAAGTGTCAGCATGAAACCGCTGGACGCCACACCCAAGCAGGGGAGAGCGTCCAGCGGTTTTCCATATAATCGACCGAAGGCGCCAACGCTAGAGTGTCTAACAGGTACGATTAATAGCGACAACCGCCAGAGCCCCCGAGAGGAACACTCTATGACCACGAACGCACTCCTATCCCGCTACGATGCCCTCCTCTCCGATCTGGACGGCGTAGTCTACGCTGGTCCCTTGGCCATCGAAGGCGCACCCGAAGCACTCAACCGTGCCGAAGAAGAACTCAACGTACCGGTCATCTTCGTCACCAACAACGCATCGCGCTCCGTAGAATCTGTAGCAGAGCACCTGCGAGAACTGGGTATGCACACCCGAGCAGAACGAGTCGTCAGCTCCGCACAGGCAGGCGCCGCACTGCTCGCACAGCACGTACCCGCAGGCTCCAAAGTCCTCATCACCGGCACCGAAGCACTCGCCGACTGCGTTCGTGCGGTAGGCCTCGAAACCGTACGCACGGAAGAAGAAGGCCCCGTAGCCGTCATCCAGGGGTTCGACCCCAAGATCGGCTGGGAAGACCTTGCGGAAGCCGCCTACACCCTCGCAAACCCCGACATCCTCTGGATTGCCACCAACACCGACCAGAGCATCCCCAAGGAACGAGGCCAGGCACCCGGCAACGGAACCCTCGTAGCAGCCGTAGCAAGCGCAACCCGCCGCACCCCGCTTGTCGCGGGCAAGCCTGAAGCACCCATCTTCCACACCGCAGCGCAGGCAGTGAACTCCAGCCGCCCCGTCATCGTGGGTGACCGCCTGGACACCGACATTCTCGGCGCCAACAACGCAAAGATGGACGGTGCCCTCGTCCTCACCGGCGTACAGACCTACCAGGACGTCATCGAGGCCGTGCCGAACCAGCGTCCGACCTATATTCTGCGCACCCTCGAGGACTTCTTCGCACCCTACCCCGAAATTGAAGTGCTCTACGAAGGCTACGAAGTCACCGCAACCGGCCCCACCTGGCAGGCACGAGTCCGCGGTGAAAACCTGAGCCTGACCGGCCCCGAGATTGAAGATGCCGAAGCATTCGCGGGTAGCGAGAGCGAAGCCGAAGCATGGCGTGTAGCCTGCGCGGCATGGTGGGCAGCAAACCCCGAACAGGGCGCACACCCCAACATCCAGGGGATCCCCGGTGCCTAAAGAACCGGAGACTAATAGCACGGCAGAGGAAAACGCTGAGCTTGATGCAGAATTCGAGCGCCAACTCGCGGCGATCCTCGCCATGGACCCCGTAGAGCGCGTCAAGCGCCTCGAAACGATGAGCGAGCAGCTGGAGAAGGATCTCGAAAACCTCTCCTAGCTCGCGGCGGTGCCCCCTCAGAACAGCAATGCTCTGAGGTGGCACTAGATAACCCGTCACCAGACGACGACAGAAAGAAGACAAGGACACCGTGCGCCTCGATAAATACCTGGTCGAAGCCGGATTCGTGAGCTCCCGAACCCTCGCCGCAAAACTCATTGCGGCAGGAGACGTGCAAGTCAACGGCAAGGTTGCACGCAAAGCGTCCATGCTCGTGGGCCCGGAGGACACCCTCTACGTGAGCCAGAGCGAGCTGACCGAATACGTCAGCCGCGCAGGACACAAGCTCGCAGGTGCCCTCGATGCGTTCCCCGATATCAAGGTGGAGGGCAAGCGCTGCCTGGACGCGGGAGCATCCACCGGAGGCTTTACCGACGTGCTACTTCGTCGAGGAGCAGCCCACGTAGCCGCCGTTGATGTAGGACACGGACAGCTCGTGGACACGCTACGCGAAGAACCGCGAGTCGGCGTGTACGAAGGACTCAACGTTCGCTACATGAAGCCCGAAGACATTGGTGGGCAGGTCGAACTGACGGTTTCTGACCTCTCGTTCATCTCACTGACCCTGGTCATGGAGGCGCTAGCGAACGCCACCGAAACCGGCGGCGACCTGGTGCTCATGGTCAAACCGCAGTTCGAGGTCGGCAAGCACCGCATCGGACGCGGGGGAGTGGTGCACGAAGAATCCGCCCGCCGTGAAGCAGTGGAAAAAGTTCAGGCATCTGCGGTCAGCCACGGAATGCGTGTGATGGGTATGGAACCCAGCCCGCTCCCCGGACAGGACGGCAACGTAGAGTACTTCCTATGGTGCAAAAAATAAATACGGTGTCGAAAGTAAATATAGTGCCGAAAATAAATAGTGTTATAGGCAGTCTGAGAAAAACCGCTCGATAACGTAGGACGCGTTGAAGGCGGGGTTTTCTCAGGCTGCCGCGCTATTCGCAGGTATTTTAGAGATACCCCAACTGCACACTATTCGAAATAATTTTCTAAAAATATAGCTCTTTAGAAAATCTTCGAGAACATATTCGGTATGATAGGTGTAGATACACCATCTCAATACCCCGATCTCAATACCCCGATGGGAGAGAGTCGTTATGGCAGAGCACGAAAGCCACGCACCGCAGGAAGCATCCGCACAGGTAGCTGCCGCAGGTGCGCGTCATAGTTCCGAACACCACAGTTTCGAACGTCATGGTTCCGAAGACTCGGTGGGACAACGTCACCGTAAGATTCTCGTCTTCGCCCACGTGGGGCGCAAAGAAGCACGAGATGCCGCCCGACAGGCATGCACCCAGCTCTACGAAGAGGGACTCGCACCCGTCATGACTCGCTCCGATTTGGAGACCCTGAGCGAAAACTGGGACGAGCCCGTTCCTGTGCAGGTCGTCCACGAATCCGTGGCGCTCATCGATATTGAACTCGGCGTGGTGCTTGGTGGTGACGGTTCGATTCTTCGCGCCGCTGAAATGGTGCGCCGAACCAGTGTTCCGCTCATCGGCGTGAACCTGGGGCACGTCGGCTTCCTCGCCGAATCCGAAGAGAGCGACCTGACCGAAACCGTTCGCTGCATCGTCAACAACGAATACACCGTTGAAGAACGCATGGCAATCGACGTGGAAGTCTGGAACGACGGCAAACGCGTGCACAGCGACTGGGCACTGAACGAAGCCAGCGTTGAAAAGGGCAATCGCGAAAAAATGATTGAAGTCATTATTGAAGTGGACTGCCGCCCGCTCAGTAGCTTCGGATGCGACGGCGTGGTCATGGGAACCCCCACCGGCTCGACCGCCTACGCTTTCTCTGGTGGCGGCCCGGTCGTCTGGCCCGAAGTTGAAGCAATTCTCATGGTGCCGCTCTCGGCTCACGCGCTTTTCGCGCGCCCGCTGGTAGCAGCACCGACCTCCACCCTGGCGGTAGAAATGATGCCCGGAAACGGCGCCTCCGGCGTGCTCTGGTGCGATGGCCGCCGAACCGTAGAGTTGGACCCCGGCTCCCGTATTGAGGTGCGACGCTCCGAAAAGTCGGTGCTGCTCGCCCGTATCCACCCGGCTCCCTTCTCTGAGCGACTGGTGCGTAAATTTGAGCTTCCGATCCGTGGCTGGCGTGGCCCGCAGGACACCGAGAAGCACTAAAGAAAAGGAATGAACGTTCGTGATTGAGGAAATCCATATTCGAGACCTCGGCATCATCACCGATGCGAGGCTCCCCCTCGAACCCGGATTCTCCGTGCTGACCGGCGAAACCGGCGCAGGTAAAACCATGGTCGTCACCGCCCTCGGCATGCTCCTGGGCGCCCGATCCGACGCATCCAGCGTGCGCAACGGCGCCAAGAGTGCCCTTGCCGAAGCAGTGATTCGCCTGCCCCACGGGCACCGCGCCCTCGAGCTTGCCGAAGAGGCCGGCGGCACCGCCGAAGACATCGACGAACAGACCTCCGAACTGCTTCTGGCGCGCACCGTCAATGCCTCGGGACGCTCCCGTGCCCACGTCGGCGGTTGCTCCGCACCCATCGGAACCCTGTCTCAGATTGGTCAGACTCTTGTTGCAGTCCATGGCCAGTCCGATCAGCTGCGCCTCAAATCAGCTGCAGAGCAGCGCCAGTCCCTCGACCTGTACGCCGGTGAAGAGCTCGCCAACCTGCTTGAGAAGTACCGCGAAAACTACGAGCGATACCGTGCCGCCGCAGCAGAGCTCAAGGAAGTACGCGAAAACTCTCGCGCACGCGCCCTCGAAGCGCAGACCCTGCAGGGTGCCCTAGAAGAAATCAGCGCCCTCAACCCGCAGGCCGGGGAAGAAGAAGAGCTCAAAGCCGAAATGGTGAAGCTCATGAACGTTGAAGCGCTACGCATTGCGTCGGCAACCGCCTCCGCAGCGCTCAGCGGTAGCGAATACTCAGCCGGCGACGAACAGAGCGTCATGAGCCTGCTCGATGCAAGCCGCTCCGCGCTACAGGCACAGGCAGACGCTGACGAAGAGCTTGCCTCCCTCGCCGCGCGCGTCAACGAACTGTTGATTCTTGCCACCGATATCTCCTCGGATCTGTCCTCCTACATGGCCTCCTTGGATGTTGAAGGCCCCGAACGTCTGGCGCAGGTGCAGACTCGCCGCGCCCAGCTGGCGACCCTCACCCGCAAGTACGGTGCCGACATAGCAGAGGTCCTCGAATGGGCCGAAGAATCACGCGCACGCCTCGAGACCCTGGTGGATGACCCGCAGCGACAGGAAACCCTGGAAACCGAGCTGGTACAGCTACGCAAGGTGCTTGGCGCCCAGGCAGAAGAGCTGACCGCCCTGCGCCGTGCCGCCGCACAGAAACTGGCGGACGCCGTCAGCGAAGAGCTCACTGCTCTTGCCATGCCGAACGCCTCCCTGGCCGTGGAAGTTGCTGAAGCCGAAAAGTTCTCGGTGCACGGCCGAGACACCGTGACCTTCATGCTGGCGCCGCATCGAACCGCCGTGCCGCGCCCGCTCGGTAAGGGCGCCTCCGGCGGCGAGCTCTCCCGCGTGATGCTCGCCTTGGAGGTAGTGCTTGCCGAAGTGGACCCCGTACCCACCTTCATCTTCGACGAGGTGGACTCCGGCGTGGGCGGTAAGGCAGCTATCGAAATCGGTCGCCGCCTCGCCATGCTCGCCCGACACGTGCAGGTTCTGGTGGTCACCCACCTGCCGCAGGTTGCCGCCTTCGCGGATCAGCACATCCTCGTGCTGAAAAACGATGACGCGTCCCTCTCAAAGGTCAAGGTACTTTCCGAAGAGGAACGCGTGGTGGAACTGGCGCGAATGCTCTCTGGACACGATCAATCAGAATCGGCGCGAGAGCACGCCCGAGAGCTGCTAGCCGCCGGTCGAGAAGTGCCGCAGGGGCGTTGAAACCGGCAGGGAAAAGCATGAAGAAAGTGCTGGCAAAAGCGCCGAAAGGCGGCATCTTTCGCACTAAAGACCATCAAAGGGGCAGAAGTGCGCGAGCGTGCCTCGGAAAGTTGTCGGTACAGCCCGTGCCGGTGACCAATAGCGGCGCATGGAGCCCAGAGGATGTGAGATACTCTGTGAATGTTCCTACACCTGCTTCTACACGGCGCGGCGGGAATAATAAATCCCCAGCTCCGTTTACAGTGGTGATAAGGACAAATAGGGGAGGGAAAACCGCCTGAGAGAATCCTCTCGCGGCAAAACCCTCTGCTTGGATAGCAGACAAGAAAATGGTAGGCTTGAATTCCGTGGTGAATGAAAAAAATAACGCTCTGAACGCGTCCTCTAACGACAAGGTAACCCGCCAGATTTTCGTAACTGGCGGCGTTGCATCTTCTCTCGGTAAGGGCCTGTCGGCCTCTTCCCTCGGTCAGCTTCTTCGCGCACGTGGCCTCTCTGTGACCATGCAGAAGTTCGACCCCTACCTGAACGTCGACCCCGGTACGATGAACCCCTTCCAGCACGGTGAAGTCTTTGTCACCGACGACGGTGCTGAAACCGACCTCGACATCGGACACTACGAGCGCTTCCTGGACGAAAACCTCGACCAGTCCGCTAACGTGACCACCGGCCAGGTCTACTCCTCCGTCATCGCCAAGGAACGCCGCGGCGAATACCTCGGCGACACCGTCCAGGTCATCCCTCACATTACCGACGAAATCAAGGCCCGCATGCGTCACGCAGCGGAAATTGAAAACGCACCCGACATCATCATCACCGAAATCGGTGGTACCGTTGGCGATATCGAGTCCCTGCCCTTCATGGAAGCAGCACGCCAGGTACGCCGCGATGTTGGCCGCAAGAACGTCTTCTTCCTGCACGTCTCCCTGGTGCCCTTCATCGGCCCCTCCGGCGAGCTCAAGACCAAGCCGACCCAGCACTCCGTCGCAGCACTGCGCGGCCTGGGCATCCAGCCTGACGGTCTGATCCTGCGCTGTGAGCGTGAGGTCCCCGTATCGCACCGTACCAAGATCGGTAACGCATGCGACGTGGACAGTGACGCGGTCATCTCCTGCGCCGACGCACCCAGTATCTACGACATCCCCAAGACCCTGCACAGCCAGAAGCTCGACGACTACATCCTCGACTACTTCGGCATTGAGGCTCCCGCACCGGACTTCACTCAGTGGGACCGCCTGCTCGACGCAGTGCACCGCCCCGCAGCAGAGGTCAACGTTGGCCTGGTCGGTAAGTACATCGACCTGCCCGACGCATACCTGTCCGTCTCCGAGGCTCTGCGTGCCGGCGGCTTCGCAAACAACGTGAAGGTCAACATCAAGTGGGTTGCAGCAGACCTGTGCGCAACCGACGAAGATGCCGACCACCAGCTGCGCAACATGGACGCAATCCTCGTGCCCGGCGGCTTCGGCATCCGCGGCCTGGACGGCAAGATCGGCGCCCTCAAGTACGCACGCGAGCACAAGCTCCCGACCCTGGGCATCTGCCTCGGTCTGCAGTCCATGGTCATCGAGTACGCACGCAACGTACTGGGTCTGGCCGAAGCATCCTCCACCGAGTTCGATCCGGAAACCTCCGTACCGGTCATCGCAACCATCGAAGAGCAGAAGCAGTTCGTCGAAGGTGCAGGCGACCTGGGCGGCACCATGCGCCTGGGCCTGTACAAGGCAAACCTGGTTCCCGGCTCTCAGGTTGCTAAGGCGTACGGTGCAACCGAGGTTGCAGAGCGTCACCGCCACCGCTACGAGGTGAACAACGAGTACCGCGAGCAGCTTGAAGAAGCAGGCCTGCGCATCTCCGGTACCTCCCCGGACTCCTCGCTGGTCGAGTACGTGGAACTGCCCGCAGAGGCACACCCCTACTACGTGGCAACTCAGGCACACCCCGAGTACCGCTCGCGTCCGACCCGCCCGCACCCGCTCTTCTCCGGCCTGATTAAGGCTGCTCTGGAGCGCCGCGGCGCCTAACATCTAGGCACGAACGTTCAGCATCCCGCTCACCCCGCGCAGGGGAGGGCGGGATGCCTTCGTATAAACCTGAACATGCCTTATTCCGTGCCCGTACCTGACGCGCCAAACGTAGCGGGGCTAAGAAGCCGCCTACAATGAAAGAATGAGCAACAACCAGCAGATTATTGATGCACCCTCCGAACGCACCATCCGCACCCGCACCGTGAAGTACAGCGGCTATGTGATTGAAACGACCGTTGAGGAGTACGAACTCAACGAAAATACCGTGCTGACCCGCGACGTCGTGGAAATGCCCGGCGCCGTCGCCGTGGCGGTCCTCAACGACAGCAACGAACTGCTGATGCTCAACCAGTACCGCCACCCGGTGCGCATGAACCTCTGGGAAGTACCTGCAGGACTGCTCGACATCGACGGTGAAGACCCCCTGGTCGCCGCGCAGCGCGAACTCGCCGAAGAGGCAGACCTGCAGGCAGACACCTGGAACGCTCTGACCGACTACTTCAGCAGCCCCGGCGCAACCAGCGAAGCAGGCCGCGTCTACCTGGCGCGTAACCTCTCGGAACTGCCCGCCGAAGAACATAGCGAACGCACCGACGAAGAAGCAGAAATGACCTACCACTGGGTGCCCCTCGCCGAGGCAGTGCAGCTGGTGCTGGGCGGAAAGATTCATAACGCGCTCGCTATCCAGGCGGTACTCGCCACCTACGCGGCGGTGCAGAACAACTTTGAAGGCCTGCGCCCCGCCGAGGGCGGCTGGGAGTTCCACCCCTACATGGGGCAGCGCCGCGAAAAGCCGGAGAACTTCCGCAACCACTAAGAACGGAGCATGGGGCGGGGGAGTAGCCCGCCTACGGTAGGTCCACATCTCAAGAGAACCGACAGAGGAGATAGAGTGAAGCAGGCAAAAAGCACGGTGAGCAAGACATCCCGCGGCGCGGGTCTGCTCGGTGTGCCCTCTTCTGCCGGTTCCTCCGTGCTGGGTTCTTCTGCTCTGGGTTCTTCTAGCCTGGGTGCTTCCCACCAGGAGGCGCAGACCCCGCTCCAGAGTGCAATCGAGCAGTACCTCATCCACCTGCGCGTGGAGCGAGGAAGCAGCGAGCACACCATCGCCTCCTACGCGCGCGATCTGCGGCGATACAGCGCCTACATGGCGACCCTCGGCGTCATCGACCCCGAACGCATCACCACCGCGCAGGTACGCTCCTTCATGCGGGAACTCGCCGCCCCCACCGTGCCCCTTGCCGGATTCGAAGCGGGGGAGAAGAACAACCAGAACGCGCAGGAATCTCGGGAAGCGCAGGAGGAAGCCGCAGAATCGCTGGCACTGATGATCGCTTCCGAATCGGGGCGAGGGACTGGAAACGGGCGCGCTGGAAAAGGTCGTGCTGGGAAAGGTCATACCGGGCAACCGGAGAAAGCCGGGGTGCCAGAAAAAGAAACGCCAGCCGCTGAAGGGGCACCGAACCTGCCCCTGCCGCTGGGCCCGAACTCCATCGCCCGCACCATGGCGGCAGTCCGCGGAGCACACGCCTTCTGGGTCTCCGCGCTCATCGTGCCCACCGACCCGGCGGCACCGGTCACCCCGCCAAAGAACGTTAAACGCCTACCCAAAGCAGTCAGCGTAGAAGACATCCAGCGGCTACTCGCCGTACCCGACCGCGAAACCGCCACCGGGCTACGCAATCGAGCCATCCTCGAATTCCTCTACGCCACCGGCGCGCGCGTGAGCGAAATGCTCAACGCCGATATTGACGACGTGCACTTCGAGGGAACCCTCACCGATGAAGACGGCAACCAGATCACTTTGCCCGGCTACGTTCGACTCTTCGGTAAGGGAAACAAAGAACGGCTCGTACCCATCGGAAGCTACGCCCAAAAAGCAATCCAAGACTACCTGGTGCGTGCCCGCCCCTCCCTCGTAGCGCACGGTAAAGGCACCGCCGCGCTCTTCGTCAACGGACGAGGCGGCAGACTCGGACGCCAAGGCGCCTGGCTCATCCTCAAAGAAGCCGCCGAAGCCGCCGGGCTCAGCTCCGACTTCTCACCGCACTCCATGCGCCACAGCTTCGCAACGCACCTGCTGCAGGGCGGCGCCGATATTCGCGTGGTGCAAGAACTGCTCGGGCACGCCTCCATCGCCACCACTCAGGTGTACACCAAGGTCACGCCCGAGGGGCTCATGGAGGTGTACCGCATGGCGCATCCGCGTGCCCACGAACGGGGATAAAACCCCGTCAATCCGCGGAACAGCCGCTCTTGAGGTAACCTTATAGACAACGCTTAAACTTTAAAACTTCGAATTCATTGATGAAGGTGAACCATTGACTGAAGCTCAGGCTCAAGAACTCGGCCCCACCGGTCGACCCCTGCGCGTATACCCCGACCCGGCTCCGCTGAGCAGCCACGGTCCCGCCCGCATTATCTCTATGGTGAATCAGAAGGGCGGCGTGGGTAAGACCACCTCCACCATTAACCTGGGCGCGGCACTGGCAGAATGCGGCCGTAAGGTGCTACTGGTCGACTTCGACCCGCAGGGTGCTCTCTCCGCCGGTTTCGGTGCGAACCCGCACGAACTGGACCTGACCGTCTACAACGTCATGATGGACCGCAAGGTCGACATTAAGGACGTCATCCTGCCCACCGGCGTGGAGAACATCGACCTGCTGCCGGCCAATATTGACCTCTCCGCGGCTGAAGTTCAGCTGGTCAACGAAGTGGCTCGCGAGCAGGTTCTCGCCTCGGCACTGCGCAAAGTCCGCGACGAATACGACGTTATCCTCATCGACTGCCAGCCCTCCCTGGGCCTGCTGACCGTCAACGCACTGACCGCCTCCGAAGGCGTCATTATTCCGCTGATTTGTGAGTTCTTCGCACTGCGCGCCGTCGCACTGCTGGTCGACTCCATCGAGAAGGTTCAGGACCGACTGAACCCCGACCTCGAAATCTCCGGCGTGCTCGCCACCATGTTCGATGCGCGCACCATCCACTCCAAGGAAGTTCTGGCACGCATCGTGGACGCATTCGGCGACAAGGTTTTCGACACCGTCATCAAGCGCACCGTGAAGTTCCCGGACGCGTCGGTGTCCGCTGAGCCGATTCTCAGCTACGCCTCCAGCCACCCCGGCGCGGAAGCATACCGCCAGGTGGCACGCGAACTGATCTACAAGGGCGGCGCACGCTAAAGCCCCCACACCTATACGCCCTCTGCTGAGGTGACTCTCACCCTTGAGTCACACCGGCAGAGGGCGTATAATTGTGAGGATTCTAAAGACCCCGCACACTGCTTACGTCGAAAAATAGGCGAAGCAGAAGCCGCATCTGAGACGGCACCAACACAGCCGGGGAGAATAAACCTAAGGAGAATAGGTCGTTTATGACCACGAACGTCGCTGCCGTGAGGGTACCGACACCCAACGCAGACACCGCCGCGAACGCCCGGACTGAGGGCCGCGGCCTGCAGAACCCGGAACGCGGTTTCACCCTCACCCTCAGTAATTTTGAGGGTCCCTTTGATCTTCTACTGACCCTGATTTCGCGCCGCAAACTCGACATTACCGAGGTGGCGCTCGCAGAGGTCACCGACGAGTTCCTCGCATACCTGCACGCCCTCTACGCTGAAGGCACCGAACGCGCACTCGACGAAGCCAGCGAATTTCTGGTCACTGCCGCAACCCTGCTGGAACTCAAAACCGCACGCCTGCTCCCGCAGCATCGTGAACCCCTCGAAGAGGACGTTGCACTGCTGGAGGCACGCGACCTGCTTTTCGCCCGTCTGCTGCAATACCGCGCCTACCGCGAAGTTGCCGATATTTTTGCTGAACGCTGGGCGCAAGAAGCGCAGCGTTTTCCCCGTGCGGTAGCCCTTGAAGAACGATTCGCCCAGGCGCTACCCGAGCTGGTTTTCACCGGAGGTGCCGAAGAGTTCGCCCGCATCGCCGCAGCAGCGCTGAGTCGAATCCCCAAAGAGCCCGAGCCGGAACCCGAAGAAATCGTTGAAGAACTCAACGAGCACCTGCACGTTCCGCTAACCACCATCGCGGCTGAAGAACACTACATTCTGCACAGCCTGCTCGATACCGCGGTGCGGGAACTGAGCTTCGCCGAACTGGTTCAAGGATCCGGCGAACTAGAAATCGCGGTGGTTCGTTTTCTCGCCCTGCTCGAGCTCTACAAAGAAGGTGCCTTGCACGTAGAACAGGACGCACCGCTCGGATCCATTCGGGTACGTGCGAGCGCGAGCGCGGCACAGTTCGTGATTCGCGAAGAAACAGATGCTGAGGACGGGCACGAAACCGGTGAAGCGCCTGAATCACCCGAAGTGAACGAGCCTGAAACTAACACGGAACCGGTAGAGGAGGATTATGAGTAATCACGGCTCACGCTTTGACCGTGAATTTACCCCTGACGACCTTGCCATCGTGAACATGGGCTACTGGGATCCGAACGCAGATGAGGATTCGGAACAGGCTGACTTGGCATCGATAGAGGCGTCTGCAGAGACCGAGTTTTCAAAGCCTGCTGAGACGGACGCTGAACCGGCTGAGCACGAGGTAGTTGCTGCTCCTCTGGATGAGATGACCGAAGAAGCTGAGGAGGCTGAAGCCGCCGAAACGGTAGAGGACTCCGATGGCTCCGACATTTCCAACAGCTCCGAGGAATCGCAGGAAACTGCATCCCGCGAGTCGAAGGAATCGGTAACGAAATCGGCAGCGATTCCGGTGGGAGGCCCCTCCACCGCACCCAGTGTGGCGGTCGATGCCGAAGCCGAATTCTCCAAGGTCGAGGCAATCCCCGGCGGCGTCAAAAGCGCCATCGAAGCGATCCTTGCCGTTGCCGAAGTGCCCGTGAGCGTGCGTGAACTCTCCGCCGCTCTCATCGTCAGCGAACGAGCTGTTGAGCACGCGCTCGACCAGTTGTACCGCGAGTACAACGGCGAAGAAAGCGGCTACGGAGAAGACGAAAACCGGGGGGCGCCCGAACCGCGCGGATTCCAGCTGCGGAACATCGCAGGAGGCTGGAAGCTCTACGCCCGCGACGACTTCGCCCCCTGGGTGGCACGCTTCGTGACCCGTTCCAAGAGCGCGACGCTGAGCAAACCCGCCTACGAAACGCTCGCCGTGATTGCCTACCAGCAGCCGGTGACCAGGGCGAGGGTAGCCTCCATTCGAGGCGTAAACGCGGACGCGGCAATCCGTCAGCTGCTGCAACGGCAGCTGATTCGTGAAGCAGGGCGAGAAGCCGGAAGCGGCGCGACCCTCTACGAAACCACGGAGCTGCTACTGGCGAAGCTCGGGTTGAACTCCCTGGAGGAGCTGCCGGCGCTCGCGCCCTTCCTGCCCGATGACACGGAAGCCGCAGTGCTTGCCGAGGGCAACGACTAAGACAACGACAACGAATCAATAAGACGAACGAACGTTCGGGAAAAGCCTGAAATGTTCGCACTATACGACAGAAAAGAGAAGAACACCATGGCATATGGAAACTCCTCCCGCGGCGGCCGCTCTGCATCCGGTCGCCCCCAGAACTCCCGCGGTGGCCGTCCCGGCGCTGCTCGTCCCGGTCAGGGCGGTAAGCCCAGCGCTAAGGGCGCCTCCGCACGCGGCGGTCGCCCCGGCGCACCGAAGGGTGGCGCAGGCAAGGGCGGCGCGAAGGGCTTCGGCGAGAAGAAGTTCGGTGACAAGAAGTTTGGCGAGAAGAAGTTCGGCGCAGGCCGCGCAGGTTCCGGCCGAGGCCGCGGCACCGAACTGCCCAAGCGTGAACGCCGCGCACCGGGCCGCCCCTACCGCTCCGGCGAAGCCTTCGCGAACGAGCGCGGCGAATACCGCGTCAGCAACTACGCTGGCCCGCACCGCCCCCGCCGCCCCCGCAACGCCCCGGTAGACCACTACGAGTTCTACGACCACGACGGCGTGCGCCTGCAGAAGCTGCTGGCTCAGGCCGGTGTGGCATCCCGTCGCGTCTGCGAAGAAATGATTACCGAAGGTCGCGTTACCGTCAACGGTGAAGTCGTGACCGAGCTGGGTGTGCGCGTTGACCCCTCCAAGGTGACCGTGCAGGTGGACGGCATGACCGTGCAGACTAACGACAAGCTCGTCTACATGGCATTCAACAAGCCCGCCGGCGTGGTCTCCACCATGGAAGACCCCGAGGGTCGCCCCTGCATCTCTGACTTCCTGCGTTCCTCCATGAGCGAGCGCGTGTTCCACGTGGGCCGCCTGGATGTCGAAACCGAGGGTCTGCTGTTGCTGACCAACGACGGTGAACTGGCGAACCGCCTCACCCACCCCTCCTACGAGGTGCCCAAGACCTACCTGGTGCAGGTTCCCGGCCCGATGGAGCCCGGCGTCGGCGCAGCCATGAAGAAGGGTATTCGCCTGGAAGACGGCGTGACCCGCGTTGACGAGTTCAAACTGGTGGACTCCACCCCCGGCCACGTGCTCGTTGAGGTGACCATCCACTCCGGTAAGAACCGCATCGTGCGCCGCCTCTTCGATGCCGTCGGCTACCCGGTTGAGCGCCTGGTCCGCGTTGAGATGGGCCCGATCCGTATTGGTTCGCAGAAGCAGGGTACCGTCCGTAACCTCTCCAAGGTCGAGATCGGTCACCTGCTCGCTTCGGTGGACATGTAATAACGCTAAGGAGTTGTCATGAGCTCGCCCGCTGAGCTTTCCGCATCTGAGCTGCCCATGGACTCAACGCTGACCGGGCCGGTACTCATTATCGGCTCGGGTCTGCTGGGTGCCTCTATTGGTTTGGGGCTGCGTGCGGCAGGATGCGAGGACGTGTACGTCCAAGATATTTCACCCACCGCCGAGGCTGTGGCGCAGGATATTGGTGCCGGTACAAGTTTCTCCACTCTGTCGGAGGAGGAGCGCACCGCCTTCGCCCCGCAGCTGGTGGTGGTGGCTGCGCCTCCGGATAGTGCCGGTGCCGTGTGCGCTCGCGCGTTGAACACCTATGCGCCTCGACCGGAGGCGGGCTACCCCGGCGCCGTGGTGACGGATGTTGCCTCGGTGAAGGTGCAGCCGCTGGCTGATGTGCTTGCCTCGGGTGCGGATGCGTCCCGTTACGTGGGTTCGCATCCGATGGCTGGGCGTGAGAAGTCTGGCCCGGTGGCTGCTCGCGGTGAGCTGTTCCAGGCGCGTCCGTGGATTATCTGCGAGCACGATTCGGTTCACCCCGAGTGTGTGCGCCTGGTGCGTTCTGTGGCGGTTGAGCTGGGCGCGATTGTGACTTCTCTGAGCGTTGAGGAGCATGATCAGACGGTTGCCCTGATCTCTCATGTGCCGCAGGCGATGAGTTCACTGTTGGCTTCGCGTCTGCAGGACACTCCGCTGTATGCACTGTCCCTGGCGGGTCAGGGTTTGCGCGATACGGTGCGTATCGCGGCTTCGGACCCGACGCTGTGGGTGCAGATTTTTGCGGCGAACGCTGACCCGATTGTGCAGACCCTCTACGGTGTGCGTGATGACCTGAACCGCCTCATCGCGACGCTGGAGAACCCGACGGCGTCCGGCGCTCGCCTGGATTTGGCGCAGCTGATGAGTGAAGGCAACGCGGGCGTTAGCCGTATTCCGGGTAAGCACGGTACTGCCCCCGCCGCGTTCGCAAAGATGACGGTGCTGGTGGACGACACCCCCGGCACGCTGGCTCGTTTGCTTGCCGAGATTGGTGAGCTGGGCGCGAACCTTGAGGATTTGCGTCTGGAACACTCGACGGGTGCCCCGGTGGGTATGGCTGAAATCTCGGTCAATCCGTCTATTCATGAGGCGCTGGTCCGCGATTTGTCGGCTCGCGGTTGGCGTGTTGTGAAGTAGAGTTAAAGCTGTATTTTCCGGCATAAAGTTTGAGACGAATTTTAAGGAGTGCTGATGCACGAGAACCCTAAACTGACGATTGCTATTGACGGTCCATCCGGTTCCGGTAAGTCGTCTGTGTCCAAGGAAGTTGCACGCCACTTTGGCCTGGCGTACCTGGACACCGGTGCAATGTACCGTGCCGCAACCTACCGTGTGCTGGAACTTGGCATTGACCTGAACGACGCTGAGGCGATCGCGAAGGCTGTCGAGGAGATGCCCCTGGTGTTCGGTACGAACATTAAGGAAGAAGAGATTCTGATGGGCTCGACTGATATCCGTGAGGAGATTCGTAGCGAGCGCATTTCTTCGGCGGTGTCTGCTGTGGCTTCGGTTCCGGCGGTTCGTGAGCACCTGATTGGCCTGCAGCGTTGGATGATTAACCACGCTATTAACGGCATGGTCGCTGAGGGCCGCGACATCACCACCGTGGTCGCTCCCGACGCTGATGCGCGCATCCTGCTGACTGCTTCTGAAGAGGTGCGCATGGCGCGCCGCGGCCTGGAGAACGCGGAGAAGTCCGGCGCTTCGGGTAACTTGAGCAAGCAGATCGCTGAGCGTGATGCGAAGGATTCGAAGGTCAATAACTTTATGGAAGCTGCCGAGGGCGTGACCCTGGTGGACAGCTCGGATCTTGATTTTAATGCGACGGTCTCTGCAGTGATTAACGCTGTGAATGACCAGTTGAAGGCAAAACGCGCGGGCTAGGCCCCGCCGAAACGCTGGGGGAGTGGTGCATCCGCTCCCGAGAAGACGTTGAGCCGCGCTCGCGTGCTGACCCTTGGGTTGGGCGTGGGGCGGGTAGAGAAAGGAATGCGCATGGCTGAGGACGCTATCCGCGACGATTACGAAGATAAGTACCTGGGCGGTGGCGAGGACGACGTTATCGAGCGCCTCGCTGAGATTGATGATGAGACCGCTGATCAGCGTGCTCAAGCTCTTCTTGAGGGTCTTGAGGACTACGACCTGGATGAAGAGGACCGCGCCCTGCTGGGTGCCTGGGGCTTCGACATTGAGGAAGAGGAAGAGCAGCTCGCTGATCCGGTAGTGGCGATTGTTGGCCGCCCGAACGTGGGTAAGTCGACCATCATTAACCGTATTCTGGGCCGCCGTGAAGCGGTGGTTGAGGATAAGCCGGGTGTGACTCGTGACCGCGTGTCCTATAAGGCTGAGTGGTTGGGTAAGAGCTTCACCCTGGTTGATACCGGTGGTTGGGAGTCTGACGCTCGCGGTATTGATGCTCAGGTTGCTGAGCAGGCTGAGATTGCTGTGGAGCAGGCCGATGTTGTGGTCCTGGTGGTTGACGCTCGTGTGGGTGTGACCGCTTCGGACGAGCAGATTGTGCGTATGCTGCGCCGCGTGAAGAAGCCGATCATTCTGATTGCTAACAAGATTGATGACGCTCACCTGGAGCCGGAGATTTATAGCCTCTGGTCGCTGGGTATGGGTCAGCCGTTCCCGGTGTCGGGTCTGCATGGCCGTGGCCTGGCGGATGCTCTGGACGAGATCCTTGAGGTCATGCCGGAGCACTCGCAGTTCGCTCAGCCGGAGGCGCTGGGTGGCCCGCGTCGTGTGGCTCTGGTGGGTCGCCCGAATGTGGGTAAGTCGTCGTTGCTGAATAAGTTGGCTGGTTCTGAGCGTGCCGTGGTGAACGACCTGGCTGGTACGACTCGTGACCCGATTGACGAAATTATTGAGCTGGGCGGCTACCCCTGGCGTTTTGTGGATACCGCGGGTATTCGCCGTCGCCAGCACATGGCTAAGGGCGCGGAGTTCTACTCTTCGCTGCGTACTCAGACTGCTCTGGAGCGTTCTGAGGTTGCCGTGGTGCTGCTGGATGTTTCCGAGCCGATCTCTGAGCAGGACGTGCGCATCGTGCAGACCGTGATTGATTCGGGTCGTGCGATGGTCCTGGCATTCAATAAGTGGGATACTCTCGATGAGGATCGCCGCTACATGCTTGAGCGCGAGATTGAGCGCGACCTGGCGCACGTGCAGTGGGCTCCTCGCGTGAACATTTCGGCGAAGACCGGCTGGCACAAGGACAAGCTGGTGCCCGCTCTGGAGCACTCGCTGGAGTCGTGGGATTCGCGTATTCCGACCGGTCGCCTGAATGCGTTCCTGGGCGAGATTGTTGCCGCGCATCCGCACCCGCTGCGTGGCGGTAAGCAGCCGCGTATTCTCTTTGGTACTCAGGTGTCTTCGCGTCCGCCGAAGTTCGTGCTCTTTACTACCGGTTTCTTGGATCCGGGTTACCGTCGCTTCATTATGCGTCGTCTGCGTGAGACTTTTGATTTCACGGGTACTCCGATTGAGATTTCGATGCGTGTGCGTGAGCGCCGCTCTTTGGGTGAGCGTCAGAGCGCGAAGGCTAAGAAGGGCAAGAGCGGCCGCCGCTAGTAGCGGGGGTGTCTGCTTGATGCCGTGTTGCTGGGCTGGCTCCCTTGCTAGGCTTGGCCCCCGCGCGCTGGGTTCTGTACGGAAAATCTGCAAGGAAATCCGTGAGGAAAAGATTTTTAAGATTTTTTCTAAAAAAATAGGGATTCTGGCTTGCGCGGGGGATAAAAGCCCGGTATAGTTATTCGAGTGTTCAGGGGAAACCTTGAAAACAATATCGTGAATAACGAATCGGGTTGTGGCGCAGCTTGGTAGCGCACTTGACTGGGGGTCAAGGGGTCGCAGGTTCAAATCCTGTCAACCCGACAGATAAAGCTCCGGAAGGTTTTCCTTCCGGAGCTTTTTTGTATGCCGTTTAGGGGTTTGCGGGGATTGATGGTGCGGGGCTGGGGCGTGTCGGTTTGATTGGTCCCGCGGCGCTGTGTGCTCTGGTTGGCTTTGGTGGGCCCTTGTTCCCTTGTAATAGCGGGGGAGGGAGGTTGGGTAAGCCCTCAATCCGGGGTGGGCTTTAGGTTAGGTTGCAATTATGAGCTTGAATCTAAATGTTGGAATATGCCCGATTTTGTGGGTGTTCAGTGGTACATTGGGTACACAAGGAATCGCGTTTTAGCGGTCAGAAATTTTAGCTTCGGCACTGAATTTCCCTTGACAAATCAAGGAATATTTAGGTTTCTGTGACTAAAACACGACTTCATACACACTGAATTTCATAGCTGCAAAACCAACACGAACCCAAGCGAAGGCAAATATCCCGGTGGGATAGCCTCCCCAACGCACAAGACGGCAGGGGGCCAGGCCTTATGCACACGGCACACACACCGCCACGAGCGTCGCTGGGAAGGTTTTACGGCACAAATCGATCCCGCCCCTCGGGCGCGGAAAGGAACACAATAAACCATGTGGCAGCAAATCTACGACCCGCTGAACTCGAGCGCACTCTCCGCACTCGTGGCAGCAGTCCCGATTATTTTCTTCCTTCTGGGCCTCACCGTCCTGAAGCTCAGCGGTATTAAATCTGCCGTTATCTCCCTCGCTATTGCACTGGTCATCGGTTGCGCTATCTTCGGCATGCCCGTTACCGCGGGTGTGGGCTCCATCCTCCACGGCTTCCTCGCGGGTATGTGGCCCATCGGCTGGATTGTGCTCATGGCAGTGTGGCTCTACCGCATCTCCGTGCGTTCTGGCGGCTTTGAGATTGTCCGCTCCTCCATCTCCTCTGTCTCTACCGACCAGCGCATCCAGATGCTGCTGATCGCATTCTGCTTCGGTGGCTTCCTTGAAGGCGCTGCAGGCTTCGGTATTCCGATTGCTATCTGTGCTGCACTGCTCGTGTCCCTGGGCTTCAACCCGCTCAAGGCCGCAATGTTCGCTCTGATTGCTAACGTGAGCTCCGGTGCGTACGGCGCTATCGGTATCCCCGTGACCACCGCAGCAACCCGCGGTGGCGTGGACCTACACGGTCTGTCCATCGAAATGGTCCTGGTTATCCAGATTATGGCGGGCCTGATTCCCCTGCTGCTCGTTGCTATTCAGGACGGTCTGCGCGGTATTCGCGAAGTCGGTCTGGTAGCTCTCATGGTTGGCGTTATCTACTCCGGCGGCCAGTCCGTTCTGCTCGCAACCCTCGGTAACCCCGAACTCGTCGACATCATCCCGCCGCTGCTAGCACTGGTCGCTCTGGCACTGGTCATGCAGAAGTGGCAGCCTAAGCACATCTTCCGCGAGCCCACCGCTCCCTCCCTGGAAGAAGTTCAGGCTCAGCAGAGCGTCAAGCACACCGGTGGCGAGATCCTCAAGGCATGGAGCCCCTTCGTCTACCTGTCCGTCGTGATTCTTCTCTGGTCCACCGCTCTGAAGCCCGTCTTTGCAGCTAAGGGTGCGCTTGGCTTCACCAACTTGAGCTTCAACATTCCGTGGGTGCACCAGAGCATCCAGCAGGCTGCACCGATTGTTCCTACCCCCAAGGCATTTGATGCGGTCTTCACCTGGAACATCGTGGGTGCATCCGGTACCGCAATTCTGGTGGCTGCAATCATCACCATCCTGACCTCCAAGATTAGCTGGGGCGAGGCTATCGAGGAGCTCGGCGGCACCTGGAAGCAGCTGCAGACCCCGATCCTCATGATCTGCCTGGTCATGTCCGTTGCTAACGTCATGAACTACGCGGGTATGATTACCTCCATCGCACTGGCTGTTGCCGCTGTGGGCGCAATCTTCCCGTTGCTGTCCCCGATCATCGGTTGGATCGGCGTGTTCGTGACCGGCTCCGTGGTGAACAACAACATCCTCTTCGCCGGCCTGCAGGCTACCACCGCACAGCAGATTGGCGTCAGCCAGACCCTGCTGGTTGCATCTAACACCGCCGGTGGTGTGATGGCGAAGATTGTTTCCCCGCAGTCCATCGCAATTGCAGCTGCTGCTGTGAACAGCTCCGGCGAGGAATCCAAGATTACCTCCATGGCGATCAAGTACAGTGCAGCTCTGCTGGCTATCACCTGTGTGTGGGTTTACGTCCTGTCTCTGGTTGGTATCTAAACAGCGTGAAACCCCGATGCGTGTAACCTGCCTTCTCTGAAAGTAAGGTGCCCGCGACACGGTTGAGCGAAAGCCCCCTTCTACTTCGGTAGGAGGGGGCTTTCGCGTTTCTGTGTTTGTGTGCTGGGGGGCGGGAGGTTCGCGGCTAAGGAGCGCAATTATGCACATAGGTATCATTTGTGCACACTTAAGGTCACCCTATCCTGAAGTCTCGAGGAAGACCTGTTAGCTTATACAGATAAAGTCAAGAGCACCTAGTGAGAGGGAAAGGTTCCACTCACCGCCGCCGCGCCACGGTATATTGCCTCGGCATATCGCCACGTCAAGTAACCAAACGCCCGGCAGCTCAAGACCATCACGCTTCACCGATGGATCCATCCACGACGCAAGGACCGGACCCATCGGTTTTTATGCGGCCTAACGCTTCCATACAGCACAGGTGCCGTACCGGAAGAAGCGACCGCTAATACACACAGACCGAAAGGAACACCCGCCCCAATGTGGCAGCAAACCTACGACCCGCTGAACTCACCGGTGCTCTCCGCACTGGTTGCCGTAGTGCCCATCATCCTCTTCCTGCTGGGCCTGACCGTCCTGAAACTCAGCGGCCTCAAATCAGCACTGCTGACCCTCGGCACCACCCTCATCATCGGTTGTGCCGTCTTCGGTCTGCCCATCACTGCAGGTGCCGGTTCCATCCTCTCCGGCTTCCTCTCGGGCGCATGGCCCATCGGCTGGATCGTGCTCATGGCTGTGTGGCTCTACCGCATCGCCGTACGCGCCGGTAACTTCGACATCGTGCGCTCCTCCGTCTCCTCCATCTCGAACGATCAGCGCATTCAGGTGCTGCTGATTGCCTTCTGCTTCGGTGGCTTCATCGAAGGCGCGGCAGGCTTCGGCATCCCGATCGCTATCTCTGCGGCGCTGCTGGTATCCCTGGGTTTCAACCCCCTCAAAGCATCCATGCTGGCGCTGGTAGCTAACGCCGCATCCGGTGCATACGGTGCTATCGGTATCCCCGTGACCACCGCAGCTAAGGTCGGCGGCCTGGACACCGCGCACCTGTCCGCAGGCATGGTTCCGGTACTGCAGATCTTCGTCGCCTTCGTGCCGCTACTGATGGTCGCAATCCAGGATGGTATGCGCGGCATCCGCGAAGTCGGCCTGGTCGCACTCATGACCGGCGTCATCTTCTCCGGCGGTCAGGCAGCTATCCTGATGCTGCTCGGCTCTCCCGAACTGGTCGACATCATCCCGCCGCTGCTGTCCCTGGTAGCACTGGCGCTCGTGATGCAGAAGTGGCAGCCCAAGCACATTTACCGTGAACCCACCGCACCCAGCCTCGAAGAAGCCCAGGCTCAGCAGAACGTCAAGCACACCGGCGGCGAGATCGTTAAGGCGTGGAGCCCCTTCATCTTCCTCTCCGCAACCATCCTGCTCTGGTCCACCGCGCTCAAGCCCGTGTTCGCAACCACCGGCCCGCTCGGTGCTGCAACCCTGGCATTCCCCATCCCCGGCATTCATGAAGCCATCACTACCGGTGCCGGTAAGACCGTGACCGCCATCTTCTCCTGGAACACCCTGGGCGCATCCGGCACCGCAATTCTGGTGGCGGCACTGATTACCGTGCTGACCTCGAAGATTAGCTGGGGTGAAGCCTTTGAAGAACTCGGCGGCACCTGGAACCAGCTGAAGATGCCGATCCTCATGATCTGCCTGGTCATGTCCGTCGCAAACGTCATGAACTATGCCGGTATGACCACCTCCATCGCTCTGGCGCTCGCGGCAGCCGGCCCGGTCTTCCCGCTGCTGTCCCCGATTATCGGTTGGATTGGCGTGTTTGTGACCGGTTCCGTGACCAACGCTAACGTGCTCTTCGCGGGCCTGCAGTCCACCACCGCAGCTCAGATTGCTGTTGACCCGACCCTGCTTGTTGCCGCAAACACCGCCGGTGGCGTGATGGGTAAGATCGTCTCCCCGCAGTCCATCGCGATTGCTGCGGCGGCTGTGAACAGCGCAGGTGAGGAATCGAAGATTACCTCCATGTCCATCAAGTACAGCGCTATTCTGCTGGGCCTGGTCTGCGTCTGGTCCTTCGCGCTGTCGCTCATGGCTGGCTAACACATAGGGCTGGCTAAAGCCATTCCTGAGGCTCATACCAGGGGTAGATAGCAACGTGACGCTGAACCCCTGATGATCCTGAGGTAAAGCCCCTTCTCGACTCCATGCGGTCGGGGAGGGGCTTTATCCTTACCAGCCGCCGTATAGGTTTGGCTCGAGCATCAGAAAGGGGCTGACCGGAGAAAATAACTACCGACAAGGACTAAATCGTAATGACTCTTAACTAGCGTTTCACACTGTAAAAGCACCCAGCACCTAGCAAAGGACCCACATGCCACAGTGATGTAGTTCTCAGTGGGCATTGGCGCCGTAGGCGAGAGCACGAGCTAAGGAACTTTTAGCTTCGAGGCCTCCAACGAGAGAACCAACGCCCGGCATCGTGGAAATATCCTTCCCCGCGCCCCCTGCCTTCAGCCAAGGCTACAACACAGACACATGATGTTGCTACGCCTTTCACGTTCAGGGACCCTCAGCGGTAGAGGCGTCGTGAGGCTACGCCTCGTGCTACCCCATAAGGGCAGGCGGACGCACCCTACAGCGGCATCCAAACCGCTGTAGGTACACCCTGCAGCGAGGAAGGACATACCACTATCATGTGGTCGCAAACCTACGATCCCCTCAACTCCCCGGTGCTCTCTGCACTTGTAGCGGCATCCCCCATTATTCTTTTTTTACTCTGCCTCACGGTTTTCAAACTCAGCGGCATTAAATCAGCGCTAATCACCCTAGCCCTGACCCTGTGCATCGCACTCGGAGTCTTCCACCTGCCCTGGACAGCAGCCGCAGGTTCTATTTTCTACGGATTCCTCTCAGCGCTATGGCCTATTGCCTGGATTGTGCTCATGGCAGTGTGGCTCTACCGCATCGCGGTGCGCAGCGGAAAATTCGCCATCGTGAGGTCCTCTGTCTCCTCAATCTCAGCGGACCAGCGCATCCAGGTGCTACTCATCGCCCTCTGCTTTGCCGGGTTTATTGAGGGCGCGGCGGGCTTCGGCATCCCGATTGCTATTTCTGTGGCGCTACTGGTTGCCCTGGGCTTCAACCCGCTCAAAGCCGCTATGCTCTCCCTGGTCGCTAACGCCACCGTGGGCGCCTACGGTGCGGTTGGTATTCCCGTGACCACCGGTGCCGCTATCGGTAACGTAGACCTGGGGCACCTATCCAACCATATGGTTTGGGTCCTGCAGATCTTTGCGGCCCTCGTACCCGTGCTCGTGGTCGCTATTCAGGACGGTCTGCGCGGCATTCGTGAGGTAGGCTTAGTAGCGCTCGCAACTGGTATCGTGATTTCTGGCCTGCAGAGCATCATGCTGTGGGTCCTGCAGGACCCAGAGCTCATCGGCATTGTGCCGCCCCTTGTCGGCCTGGTGTTCCTGGCGGTCGTGATGCGTTTCTGGCAGCCCAAGCACATCTATCGCGAGCCCACCGCACCGACTCTGGAAGAGCTCTCCGCGCAGGACGAACCGACGTACAGCCTGCGCGAAGTTGCGAGCGCCTGGAGTCCCTTCATCTTCCTTTCCATCACCATCCTGCTCTGGTCCACCGTGCTGCGTCCCGTCTTCGATCATAACGGAGCCCTGGGCTTTGCAAACCTGAGCTTCCACGTGCCCGGTATCCACCACCAGATTGGCGACGGTGAAGGCCTAGCTATCCACGCGGTCTTCAACTGGAACATCCTGGGTGCGGCGGGTACCGCCATTTTGGTGGCGGCTCTGCTCTCTGCGTTCACCTCGAAAATTACCGTCCGTGAGACTCTGCAGGAGCTTAACGGTGCATGGCAGCAGCTGAAGAAGCCCATCTACATGATTTGCCTGGTCATGTCCGTAGCAAACCTCATGAACTACGCGGGCATGACCTCCTCCATCGCTCTGGCGGTAGCTACCGCGGGTGCACTCTTCCCGCTCTTCTCGCCCATAATCGGCTGGGTTGGTGTGTTTGTGACCGGTTCGGTGACCAACAATAACGTGCTCTTCGCCGGTCTGCAGGCAAGCACTGCGCATCAGATTGGTGTAGACCCCGCCATGCTGGTTGCAGCCAATACCTCCGGTGGTGTGATGGGCAAGATTGTGTCCCCGCAGTCGATTGCAGTGGCGGTTGCCGCCGTGAACGAGGCAGGGCAGGAGTCGAAGGTTACCTCCATAACCATCAAGTACAGTCTCTTCCTGCTGGTACTGCTGTGCATTTGGACGTACCTGCTCACGCTCATCGGGCACTAGGCTTTTTAAGCGACTCTTCCTGTCTTCGAGGAAGAACCGGAGAGATACGCAGAACGCTCGTTGCGAGGTCATGTCGCGGCGGGCGTTTGCCGTATCTGAGGTACCCAATGTCATACGATGCGGATAATCCACCCGGCAGGAGTAGAATTAGTGTTTGTGCCCACACACCGGAGACGTGCACAGGAGAGGCTGCCCGGCTGTTATCTGTGCGTTACTCTCTCGCCCGCTGCGTGAGACACACGGCTAACAGATGACCTACTACTCAAGGAGAAACAATGCAGGCACTCGCAACGGTCACCACCGTTTTTGCCTTCGTAGCAATCGCTATTCACGTGTACATCTGGATTATCGAATCCTTCCTCTGGACTAAGCCTAAGGGCCGCGAAACCTTCGGAATGACCGAAGAATTCGCCGAGTCCACCAAGGAGATGGCGGCAAACCAGGGCCTGTACAACCTGATGCTCTCCTGGATCGCCGCAACCGGTCTGCTCGCTTTCTGGTTCGGCTCCCCGCAGGTGGGTGTGGCACTCATGTTCGCAGGCCTGGGCTCCATGGCTATTGCCGGTGTCTACCTGTTCCTCACCTCCCCGGATAAGCGCAAGCCGGCACTGATTCAGCTGACCCCGCCGCTGCTGGCGCTGATTTTCCTCTTCGTGATGATCTAGCCCTGTGACGATCTAATTCAGAGCGGAACATCTCAACGTATAGAAGCCGCGTGCTTACTTCTACGAAGTGGCGCGCGGCTTTTCTACGCCCTCAGACGCGAGCACGCCGAGCGAGGGAGCTTAGGGCGAGGGAGCTTAGGGCGAGGGAGCTTAGGCAAAGAGCCCCGAACAGCCTCGCCGATGCGAACCCACCAGGTGCGCATCCACCATACCGACCGCGCACATGAGCGCATAGGCGGTCACCGGACCCAAGAACACACCTCCTAGAGCTTTAAAAGATTTGGTAAGAAGCGCGGACTCGGGTGTATCTGTCGGAATATCGTCCAGGGTATGTGGTGCGATAGTCTCGTGCGGCACGAAGGACCACAGCCACGCCGGTAGCCCGCCCGGTACACGTGTGCCGTCGGATAGGGTGCGCTCGCGCATCCGGTCCAAATCTTCATCGCGGAGCGTACGAACTCGACGGCGGCAGGCATTCGGCGCTTCAACGCTATCCGTATTGGTCGGGGTAGAAGAGTGGGTGATAAGGGGAAGATGAACATCCTCCGCGGACGCGTCACGCGGCGTGGCGGCAAGCTCACGCATCCGAAGGGTCAGTCGCGCGTTGGAGATGACCGCGCGAATCTTCCGCTCGTTACGGATAATCTCTTCGTCCTGGAGGAGCCGGGCAACATCCTGGTCGGTGAACGCAGCCACGCGTTCGGGATCGAACCCCTCGAAAGCGCGACGAAATGCCTCACGGCGGGCAAGAATCGTGCGCCAGGAGAGCCCCACCTGAAAAGCCTCGAGGCTCAGGGCTTCGAAGAGCCCCCGCTCATCGGTGACGGCTATACCCCATTCGGTGTCGTAGTAGTCGCGCAGAAGCTTATCAGTCACCTACGTGGGGTAACTCAGGGTGTTTTCGAAGGCGGTGGCGGGAATAGTAGGTTGCGAGGTCACGGTTTCTCCTCTCTGAGAGTGCTCAGCTCATCCGAGTATTTCGGAAGCATGTTCTACTTAAACAGTAGCTCTAGCGTGAGTAAATCGCAAGTATATTCGATTATGTGTCGTGGTGCAGAGCAACGAAACCGAAAACAAGTACGACAGAGGGCGGAGCCCGCATCCGATGCACGCTCCGCCCTCTGATAAGTCTCAAACACCGCCGGGTGACATGGCTAGAAGAGCCGCGCCTCCCGCACCTCTTCCGGCTCCTCCAAATCGAGGAGGAACTGCTTACGCTCAACACCGCCAGCGTAGCCGGTCAAACTACCATCAGCACCAATAACGCGGTGACACGGAATCATAACAGAAACCTTATTGCGGCCGACCGCCTGACCCACAGCCTGCGCCGGAGCACCCGGACCAACCGCACGCGAAATCTCGCCGTAAGTGGTGGTGTACCCGGCAGGAACAGTCTTCAGATGCTCCCACACAATCAGCTGAAAATCGGTGCCCTCAGGATCTAGAGGCAACGTAAAAGAAGTGCGCTTGCGCTCAAAATACTCGGAGAGCTCTGCCTCAGCACGCGACAGCAGCCGCGCCGCAGCATACTCACCGGCTGGCTCTTCACCATCTGCAACGCCGTGCTCCCGCAGATAGACATCCGGATTCTCAATCAGTCCACCAAGCTCATGGGGGAGCGGAAAATGCGCCTGGTCCTCGTACCAGATGCCGACGACTGCATCCGCGCGGGCGGCGATGTAGAGAGTGCCCACGGGGCTTGCGTAGCGCGTGTACCAGCGCGCGAGCGCTTCCGGCGGCTGCGGCGAATCGGTCGCTTTGGTCATGCTCTTCCTCGTTTGCTCGTGGGCGTGTACTGCAGATGGTATTAGAGGTAAATATCCCTTTCAACCATCATAGGGGAGGGGCGCCTCCGTACCGTACCCGTGGCGGGTTTTGTCTATAACTGACCGCTATATATGAGATGTATGCACCGCCGTTGAAACATCTCAGGATGCCCCGGCAATTTTGATTGAACCCCAAGAACTGGCATTCTGTGAAGTACACACCGATACACCGCAATTCAATACTCCGGCTTCTCCACCCCGCAGAGGGTGGGGGGATGACCTGTGTTTCTCGTGCCTCAACGATGGGCTCAACGACGACTGAAATTGCAAGGAGAAACATGGAAGACCTGAAAGACATCCGCCGGCAACTCAAAGAAAACCCGGAGAGTCGAGAGCTCAATAACCGTTACGCGCAGGCGTGCCTCGACATCGCGAAAGAATATACCGTTACCTCCCAGGGGCATATCTTTATTTGCTCGCCCTCAGATTTAGAAGCCGTACGGTACGTCATGGCCAAGATCCCTGATGCTTCGCATCTAGACGGTGAAACCTTAGATGAATACAAACGTCTGAAGAGAGCTGTTACCCAGGCCCGTATAAATAGAGGTAGGCCTGGTAGCATGATGGGCATTTACTATGCCATCATCCTTTTTATAGTGATGCCTATAATGGCGGTACCAATCCTTGCGCTGTGGGAGCTCACCGCGGGGAGCACCTCAGACCACACCCGCGACCCGAAAGTCCTCATCTTTCTGATTCCTGTCGCTCTCATTACCGCTGCGCTCATCTGGGGTGGATGGCTTTTTGAACGAATCCTCGGCTGGAAATATAACGCTCTTGTAGTTCAAAAGAACAAAAGGACAGAACTAGATAGAGCTGAAGTCGAAGGGCGTCAAAGCACTGGCTCAAACCGTCCAGACATGGTTGCAGGGCCGGACTCTGAACCGCTATCTTAAAGTAAATGTGCCGCCTCACCGGTATTGGTGAGGCGGCACATTTTGCTGTCTAGGGGATGAGGAGCTCGCTACTTAGCGGCTGCCCTGTCAGAATTACGCTCCATCAGAATTACGCGCCGTCAGAAGTGCGCTCCGTGTGGTGCAGATGCGGCAGGTGAGTCGAGTGCAGGTCGTGACCGAGCACATCGTGCGCGTCCGGGTCCTCGTTCGGGAGCATGTGTGAGTACTTGGAGTAGTAGCGGTACAGCGCGTAGGCGCCAATCACAGTCAGTACGATAGCAACGCCCAGAGCCCACGGTATAGCTGCGGGAGAATACATGACAGAGAAGAGCACCAACAGCCAGGAGAGAGCAGCTGCAAGAACTGAAACGTTCATAGTAATAATTGCAAGCTTGCGGCGACGGACATCAACCATAATCGGTGCGGGAAACCCGCTCCCTCCTTCCAACGGAGCCTCTCTCCGGTCTCACGACCACCGGAAGGTGCCAGATACGTAACTAACCGCCATCTTCGGTGGTCAGAATAGAATCAATAAGCCTATATATCTATGATACGGCGCTTGAAGTGGACATCAAAGGTAAATAAACGCTGTTAGACCAACCCCCACACAACATGTGAACGGGTATCTCAACAAGGGGCATAAAACCAGTGATTTTTACAGCGAGAACTGCAACACGAAAAATGAAACCCGCTCATCGTTAACGCAGAGAACCAAGTAACAAGAGATAAAAGTCCGTCCGCCGCGGTACGTGAAGCACCACGGCGGACGGGAGCGTAAATAAAGTATTAGCGCGAACCGTCGGCTCCTGTCAGGACAGTGCATGAATATGTCGCGTACGGGTCCTGTGCGGTACTGACACCTCACGAACAACACCGCGCCAGGTGATCGGCGGAAGATACCAAATTTACAAAAACCAACGGTACCCTAGCACTAATTTTTGTAGAAATTACGCCGCAATAAACGCTGAATTGAGCGTCATAAAACAGCGAAAAGCCCCGGCTGCCTTAACCCCATAGCGGGGGAGAAGTAGCCGGAGCTTCGTTAGTACGCGGACTGTGCCGTTAGGCAACGGGTGCTGCGATTAGGCGGTCGGAACGTCCTCGTCAACCCACTCGAGGGTGCGGGAGACAGCCTTCTTCCACAGGCGGTACTGGCGGTCAACCTCTGCGGGCTCCATGGAGGGCAGCCAGCGCTTATCTTCAGCCCAGTTGTCCACAACGTCCTGCTCGCCGGTCCAGAAACCAACAGCGATACCTGCAGCGTATGCTGCGCCCAGAGCGGTGGTCTCAACAACCTTCGGGCGGATCACGGGAACGCCGAGGATGTCAGCCTGGAACTGCATGAGGAACTCGTTAGCGGTCATGCCGCCGTCCACGCGCAACTCGGAGAGCTCAACACCGGAGTCAGCGTTCATTGCGTCCAGAACCTCGCGGGTCTGGAATGCGGTTGCTTCCAGCGCCGCACGCACGATGTGTGCACGGTTCACGTAGCGGGTCAGACCAACGATGACGCCGCGAGCGTCGGAACGCCAGTGAGGTGCGAACAGGCCGGAGAACGCGGGAACAACGTAGCAGCCACCGGAGTCCTTGACGGAGGTAGCCAGTTCCTCAGACTCTGCAGCGTGCTCAATCATGCGCAGGTTGTCGCGCAGCCACTGGATCAGGGAGCCGCTCATTGCGACCGAGCCTTCCAGAGCGTAGACGGGTGCTGCGTCGCCAATCTTGTATGCGACGGTGGTCAGCAGACCGTTGTTGGAGAAGACGGGCTCGTTGCCGGTGTTCATGAGCATGAAGTTACCGGTACCGTAGGTGTTCTTCGCCATGCCCTTCTCGAAGCAGGCCTGGCCAAAGGTGGCAGCCTGCTGATCGCCCAGGATACCGGCAATCGGGGTGCCGTTAAGCAGACCGGTTGCGCGGCCGAAGCCGTACACCTCGGAGGAGGACTTGATTTCGGGCAGCATGCTCATGGGGATGCCCATGTCTGCAGCGATCTGCGGATCCCATTCGAGGGTGCGGATGTTCATCAGCAGGGTACGGGATGCGTTGGTTACGTCGGTGACGTGAACGCCGCCGTCAACACCACCGGTCAGGTTCCAGACCAGCCAGGTGTCGGTGTTGCCGAAGAGCAGGTCGCCGCGTTCTGCGCGCTCGCGTGCGCCTTCAACGTTGTCCAGGATCCACTTGATCTTGGGGCCGGAGAAGTAGGTGGAGAGGTTCAGGCCGACGATGTCGTGGTACTTGCCAACGCCCTCTTCGCCTGCGAGCTCTTCAACGATTTCCTGGGTGCGGGTGTCCTGCCAGACGATTGCGTTGTAGACGGGCTCACCGGTGTTCTTGTCCCACACGACGGTGGTTTCACGCTGGTTGGTGATGCCGACTGCAGCGATTTCGTGGTGGTTGACTTCGCCGTTTGCCATAGCCATTGCTACGACCTTACGGACGTTCTGCCAAATTTCGGTTGCGTTGTGCTCGACCCAGCCGGCCTTGGGGAAGATCTGCTCGTGCTCGAGCTGGCCTTGAGCCACGTTCTCGCCCGCCTTGTTGAACAGGATCGCGCGGGAGCTGGTGGTGCCCTGGTCGATGGAGAGGATGTACTTGCGCTCGACGTTGAGGGTTGCGGAGTGCAGAGAAGTCGTCATTGATTTTTCCTTAGAACAAAAGAACGGGGGTATTAGAGAGGTTTAGAGGGGCAGAACTGCCGGAACGATCAGGCCTGCGAGGATAGCGCCGATGATTGGGCCAACAACCGGAACCCATGCGTAAGACCAGTTGGAGCCGGTCTTACCGGGGATGGGCAGGAAGGTGTAGGCGATACGGGGGCCGAGGTCACGTGCGGGGTTGATAGCGGAACCGGTTGCGCCACCGAGGTTCATACTGATGGATACAACGACCAGGGCAACAGCCAGGGGGCCGAGCTCGCTGGGGGTCTTACCGGATGCGATGATCCAGCCAATCAGGACGAAGGTGCCGATAATCTCGGTGAGCAAGTTCCAGCCGTAGGACTTGATGGCGGGGCCGGTTGCGAAGATGCCGAGGCGGTCGCCCGGGTCCTCATCGAAGTGCTTCTTGTAAGTCAGGTAGGCTGCGGTTGCGCCGGCCATTGCGCCGAGCATCTGAGCGACGATGTACAGGGCAATGTTGCCGGGGGTTGCGGGAACGCCGGTTGCCAGGTCGCGGCCTGCAGTTGCCAGGCCAACGGTCACAGCGGGGTTCAGGTGTGCACCGGAATGGAAGGAGAGGTACACGGCGGTGAACACTGCCAGACCCCATCCGAAGGTGATAACACCCCAGCCTGCGTCCTTAGCGTAGGACTTCTTGAGGGTCACTGCGGCGCATACGCCGGCACCGAGCAGAATCAGGATGAAGGTGCCGAAGAACTCGGAAGCGAAGATTCCGAGGGTGGTGGGGGCGCCGGATGCATCCACGAGAGCGGAAGAGCCGGCTGCAAGTACAGTTCCTGCGGAAGCAAGAAGAGACATTGTTGCTCCTTGAAGACGAAGCGTCTGGAAGGCAAGCGAACCTTTGCTTGCATGTTCCCGTGCATCCTCACCGCACGGGCGGATCGGGGCACAACGCTGTGCTGAAATGTGTAGCGGTTGCTACGAAAATTGTTGGTTGAATGTCTGATTGAGAAGCAGATCGTACCAGTGGGCTAACCCTGTATTTAGCTCGCTGCTTCTTATGCAGGGGATTATCGTAAACGGTTATTTAACCTTCCGTCCACCCCTCACCGAAGAATATGAGCTAACCCATGCTCGGTGAGGGGTGAACGGTCGGTTCGTACCAGATAACCGGCCACGAAAGGTGTGCGAAAGCTCTAAGGATTAGAGCTTCACGCGGGGTGCCACGGGGGTGACAGCCTCAATCTTTGCGGATGCTTCAGCATCGGTGGAGGTGGACTCCGCCTCGCGGATGGCCTGTACGCGTGCTGCGTAGAGGTCGAGTTCTTCCTTGACCTTCTTGTCGTCCCAGCCGAGCTCGGAACGCATGATGTCGAGAATCTCGTCTGCTGCTGCCAGGCCGCGGTCGCGCTGCTCGAGGTCGAGGCGTACGCGGCGGACCAGAACGTCCTCCAGGTGCAGGGCACCCTCGTAGCGGACAGCGAAGACGACGTCTGCACGCAGGAACTGGGGTGCCTTAGCCAGGGGAGCACCGAGGGAGGGGTCAGCGTCGATGAGAGCGCCGAGGTCCTCAATCTGCGCGCCGTAACGCTCGAGCAGGTGGGTGATACGGTCCTCATCCCAGCCGTAACGCTCTGCGTAGCGTGCACGGTTAGCAGCGATTGCGTGGTAGCCGTCTGCGCCGACCAGGCCGATGGTTGCGGTCACGGAGGGGTTCTGCTTAGCCTGCTCGCCCAGTGCGAAGTCGACAGCGTCGGCAGCCATGACACGGTAGGTGGTGAGCTTGCCGCCTGCGATTGCGCTCATGCCGGGTGCAACCTCGGTCACGGTGTGCTCGCGGGAAACCTTGGTGGATGCTGCGCCGTCCTTGACCTTGGGCTGCAGCAGCGGGCGCAGGCCGGTGTAGGTGCCGATGATGTCTTCGCGGGTCAGCGGGTTAGCGATCAGCTTGTTCGCCTGCATCAGGACGTAGTCGATGTCCTTGCTGGTTGCGACGGGGCGCTCGCGGTCCTCGGTGTAGGGGGTGTCGGTGGTGCCGATGATCCAGTAACGCTGCCAGGGGATGATGAAGAGAACGGACTTCTCGGTCTTGGTGAAGATACCGCTGGTTGCGTTGATGCGGTCGCGGGGAACCACGATGTGGATACCCTTGGATGCCAGAACCTCCAGGCCTGCATCGGGGTTAGCCAGGGACTCGGACTCTTCGGTCCACACGCCGGTTGCGTTGATGACGTGCTTTGCGCGTACGTTCAGGCGCTCACCGGTCTCCAGGTCTGCCAGCTCTGCGCCGATGACGCGGCCGGATGCGTCCTTGGTGAAGCCGACAACCTGGGTGCGGGATGCAGCCAGTGCGCCGTAGCCTGCAGCGGTGCGGACGACGTCGATGACGAGGCGTGCGTCGTCAACGCGTGCGTCGTAGAACTGGATTGCGCCGCTGAATGCGGAGTCCTTGATGTCGGGGAAGACGGTCTTGGTGCCGGTCTTGGTGAAGTGACGCTGGGAGGGGACGCCCTTGTTGCCGCGGGAACCGAGGAATGCGAGGGTGTCGTACATGCCGATGCCGATTGCGGAGTATGCGCGCTCGATGACGGGCATCTTCAGGGGCCACAGGAAGGGCTGTGCGTGCACCAGGTGGGGTGCGATCTTGTTCAGCAGCAGGCCGCGCTCGGTCAGTGCTTCGGTCACGAGCTTGAAGTCGAGGTTGTAGAGGTAGCGCAGGCCGCCGTGAACGAGCTTGGAGGACCATGCGCTGGTGCCTGCAGCCCAGTCGCCTGCTTCGACGATACCGGTGCGCAGACCGCGGGTTGCTGCGTCGAGGGCAATGCCTGCACCGGTGATGCCGCCGCCGACGACCAAGATGTCGAGTTCTTCGTTGACCATGCTCTTGAGCGCCTTGGCGCGGGACTCGGCGGTCAGCTGAGACTGCTGTGCAATGTGCTGGGAGCTCATGTACTGCTCTTTCCTGTATTGCCGCTTGTGCGGCGTGGGGGTTTCATCTTGCATTTAGTAAAACCCAATGGTGAAATAATAACCAAGCAGTATGAACGGATTTTCACTGGGGGTCTGTGGCAGATGAACGAACGCGCTAACCATACCTACGAGGCAGCGCAGCTTTACTACATTCACAACATGACGATGGACGCTATCGCGGCCCGTCTGGGGGTCTCTCGAGCCACTGTGTCACGTCTGCTTAAAAGTGCTCGTGAAAGCGGCATGGTGCAGATCCGTCTAGATGATTCCTTCCGTGCCCGCAGCGAGCTTGAGCGCCGCATCGGTGAGCGCTATAAGGTGCGCGTTACTCTCGTGAATGTCCGTTCGGATGCTACCCCCATTGCCCGTATGAGTCAGGTATCCCGTACCGCGGCGGCTCTCCTTGATTCCCTGATTGATAATGGAACGAGCCTGGGTGTGGCGTGGGGTTCAACGATGACTGAGATTTCTCGTCATCTGCCGCGTCGTCCTCTGAAAGGCGTGACTGTCGTGCAGATGAACGGCGCCGGTAATGCGCACCATTCGGGTATTCCGTACTTGGGTTCCTTGCTGGGGCAGTTGGTGAATGCCTATGATGCGCAGACTATCCATTTTCCGGTTCCCGCGTTCTTTGACTATGCGGACACGAAGACCGCCATGTGGCGTGAGCGTAGCGTGCAGAAGAATCTGCATGCCCAGCAGAATGTTGACCTCGCTATTTTTGGCGTGGGTGCTTTTGGTGGACCTATTCCTTCTCACGTGTATTCGGGTGGCTATTTTGAGGTGCAGGAGCAGCGTCAGTTGCGTGAGCTGGGCGTTGTGGGGGATATGTGCACGATTCTTCTGCGTGAGGACGGCTCGTGGGCTGATCTTGAGTTGAATAAGCGTGCGTCCGGTCCGACTCCGAAGGAGCTTGCCCGCATTCCGCGCCGTATTTGCGTTGCGTCCGGTACTCACCGTGTGCGTGCTTTGCGCGGCGCGTTGCGTACGGGCGCAATTACTGACTTGGTTCTTGATGATGCCCTGGCAAAGGCGCTCATGGAGAAATAGCTAAAAATAATCGTCGCGGACACGAGGTTCGCGGGTATGAAGGTCCGTGGCTATGGGTTAAAAGGGCACCTTGAATCTGAAAGGGTAGTGCTTGAGAGCTTTCCTAGTGAAGCTCTCAAGTGTTGCCTGAACAATGTTTCAAGGTACCCTTTAGTGTCGTCAAAAACTGCTTTCTGACCCTACAATGTGAAACGTTTGCGCATGTGAAAGCGCATATTTGTGCACTCCATTGAAGGTGTGCGCCACTCACCGTTAGAAAGAGCCAACCATGACCCCCACCTATAACGCCCAGGCGAATCCGCACCTGGGCGCACCCGGCATTACCACCATGCACGGTGATGCCCAGTCTTCCGACGCTACTCCTCTTGCTGGCCCCGGCGCTGGCGACTGGAAGATTACCGGCACGAAGCTCGGCGGCGCCTGCCCGACGATCCTTGCTGGACGCGACGGCTTTATTCAGGTGCTCTGCACCCAGGTCTTCGCCCACGGCGAGTTCATTACCCCGAAGCTTTCTATTCTTGATCCTCATACCGGCCGCGAGCTCTCCCACTTGGACATCCCGAAGGGCGCACTGCTCGGTGGCGTGTATGCCTACCTTGACGCGCAGGACCGCATGGTTTTGGTGGATGGCTCTCAGTGCCTGTTGCGCCTCTCCCACTCTGCTGACGGACGCAGCATCCGAGTTGATGAGCGTATTGACCTGAGCCGCATGCTCGCCCAGAGTGCTAATGACGCTGTGGTTGGTCTGGTACCCGACTGGTCCGGTCGCATTTGGGTTGCGACGAAGAACGGCTACATTGCGGTGATTGATTCTGCCCGCGGCACGATTCGCTCAATGCGCCTGAATAAGGCGTCTATTGCGGGTGAACGTATCGATAACTCGATTTCGGCGTGCCCGCAGGGTGTGAGTGTGGTGACTTCCCACGCTATTTATATGCTGAACGCTACCGCAACCGGCGCGCCCACCCTCAAGTGGTGGCATGCGTACGATCGAGGTAGCGCCCGCAAGCCCGGTAAGCTCGCGTGGGGTTCTGGTGCCTCGCCGACGTTCTTTGGCCCGAACGGTTCGGATTACGTGATGCTGACCGATAACTCTGATATTCAGGAGTCGGTCATTGTGTACCGCACCGATAACGGTGCGAAGGTCGGTAGTGCCGGCCTGTTTACTGCCGGTACCTCTGGCACTGAGAACTCCATGATTGGTGTGGGCAACACGATGGTCGGTGCAAGCACCTACGGCTACCCCTACCCGAAGTATCCGGAGGGTGCCGGCCCGTCGGTTCCTGCGAATGCGCTTTTTGCTCCCGGTATGGAGCGTTGGGATATTACCGACCGCGGTCTGCGTAAGATTTGGGACCGTAAGGATGTGTACTCTTCGGCTGTTCCTCGCTATTCCACCGCTGATGGTCTGATTTATACCTGTGAGCGTCGCCGCGGCCCGGCTGGTTTGGCGAATGGCGCTTACGCCTGGGCTGTCGCGCTGGAAATGGAAACCGGTAAGACGATGCACGAGCAGCGCCTGCCTCAGCATGTGAGCCTGCTGCTTGGCGGTGGTGACACCCTGCAGATGGTGGGCACGATTGACCGTTACGGCACCTGGTGGCAGGGCACGATTAGCGGCGTGTACCGTATCGCGAAGGCTTAGAGGAGTAGAAAATGACTAAGAATAATCTGAGGAACGCTTCTCGCCGTACCGCGTTGAAGGTTGCGGGTGCTTCGGCTGCTCTGGTAGCTGGCGGCGTGAGCGCTGCGGCGGCGGCAACTCGTTCGGGCGGTAAGCGCGCTCGCGTGACCCCGGTGACCCAGCGCCCTGGCGGACAGCGTGGCGGGCAGCGCGGTCAGCACGGCGGTGGACAGCACGGCGGCGCGGCGAGTTCTGCGCTGGTGCAGGTTCCGATGCGCTATAACGAGTCGTGCATCCGCCTGGAGTTGAAGGCTGCTAACGGTGTGCAGGCTGTGTCTTTGCAGAGTCAGCCGGCACGTACTGTTGCTTTCCGGAATCTGCCGACTCGCCTGAGCATTATTAATGAGGGCAATTCGACGCTGCCGGTGGGTACTCGCCTGATGGTGCGTGCTCGCGCGCAGGATCCGAAGACTGGTTTGTTGTTGAATCCTGCGGTGACTCTTCGTGTTTCCTCGGGTCAGGCGGTGCTGCCTTCGGGCGGCTTGGGTGCTTCGGCCCTGGTGGCTCCTGTGGATGCTCTGAATCTTGATGCGGTGCGCCGTAGCGAGCAGACCGGTCAGGCTGGTGCTGGCAGCGAGAACGTTCTGGAGTTGCGCACTGCTATTCCTCGCGGTCACCGCTTGGATGTTCAGCTGAATTATCAGGTGGCTTCGGGCGTTGCCGGTTCTGCGTTGAAGAATGTGCACGTGAGCGCTGTGCTGGATATGGCGGCGGCTGGTCTGTCCTCTTCGTTCTATGAGGTGCAGAGCCCGGCTGTGGTTGCTGCGCTGAACTAGCGGTTGCGCTGGCCCCTATGGCTCCTACTAAGGATGGGCGCGGCGGGGGAGTAGCTCCGCTGCCTGTACTTTTATACCTCTATATATAGGCGCCTGTTCAAAAAGGCATAGTGAAAGGTCGGGGTCGTTCGTGGGAACGGCCCCGACCTTTGCTTTGTCTGGTGTGCCGGCATGGGCGGCGGCTGAGTTTTCCTATGCGGTTTCGGTCTTTTCATGCTCGCCGAATGCTACCTTGACCGCGTGGTGCAGTGCTTCGCGCACCATGGCGATGGCGGGGTTGGCGGCGGATTCGCGGCGTACCGCGGTGAAGATTTTGCGGGAGGGTTTGCCGGGTAGCTCGACGATGCGTAGCCCCTCGGTGGTGGAGAGGGAGGAGAGGATGAAGCCGGGCACGATGGTGACGGCGAATCCAGCCTTGACGAGGTTGGAGTTCGTAATCATGTCGTTGGCGCTGTAGCGGATGACCGGTTCGAACCCGGCGGTGCGGCACTGGTTGAGTGCCCAGCTGCGGGAGGTGTTCTGCTCCATTTCGAGGACCCAGGGGAGTGCGTGCGCCTCTTCAATAGAGGTGATGGTGGAGGTGCTGGGCACGATGAGGCTGAGCGGGTCTTCGGTGAGTAGTTCGGAGTGTAGCTCGGGGTATTCGGGGATGTGGTGGTGCGGGTAGGCTTCGGAGAGCACCATGTCGTATTCGCGGCTTCGGGTGAGGGAGGTGCCGGTTTCGGGATCGATTTGCAGTACCTGCAGGGTGAGCGAGGGGGCGTGCTCGGCAAGGTAGCTGAGGGTTGCGGGTAGCAGTGCGAAGGCTGCGGACTGGAAGATGGCGAGGCGCACCATGCCGGCGGGTTCGCCGGTGAGGTTGGCGACGGAGGTTTGCATGCGGTCGAGTTCGCGTAGGATGCTGCGGGCACTGTCGACGATGATGAGTCCGGCGCTGGTGAGCTGTACGCGCCTGCCGATGCGCTGCAGAAGCGGGGTGCCGGTTTCTTTTTCGAGGGTGGCAATCTGCTGGGAGACGGCGGAGGGGGTGAGGCTGAGCGCTTCTGCGGCGGCGATGATGGTGCCGCGTTCTTGGATTTCGAGGAGCATTTGCATGCGTCGGATGTCGTAGATTGACACGTTTTTCCTCCCTGGTGCGCCCGGTTGTTCGGGTGGGTTGCACTCCCGAACTCTTCCGTGGTGCGTCTCTCATTGTGGACTCTTGTCTATGGTACCGCGTGGGCTTTTGTGTGGCTCTTTTTGAGACGGGGAGACCTTCGGAGACGCGTGTTGGCTTGTACGGCGGGTATTCCGGGAGAGTGTGGTGAACCTTAGTTCTATAGATGCTTTTGGGAATGGTTTTGAAGTGTTCGAATGTTACGGAATGGGTTCGGTATTTGCTTTCTGAAAGTGCTAGCCTGAGAGGGATTGATAGCGATGTCGCTATGGTCTTCGTTTCTTCTCTTTGGGCTCGGTGTTCGGAGGGTTGCCGGGCGGGAACCGCACCGCACAATCATTTAGAAAAACTAAATGGATTTTGGAAAAAACATTCAGTTTTTCTAATGAGGTATTTATTACCCTTTTGTGGTGAAATAGAGACATCGCCAAACGTGGTGTGCACCGCACACAGTGAGATAGTTAGGAGTCAAGGATGACCCATCCTTTCGCATCTGAGCACTACCAGAAGATGGCTCTGGAAGCTCGTCAGCTTGTTCGTCAGTGGGTAAATGAGTCCCAGTCGATCAAGCCCACCTTCGCGGCTGAGCAGCTCGCCGGTGTTCTGAAGGACCCCAATGGTCTTCCCTTCACCGTCGGCTTTGTTGATGGCGTTATTCGCCCCGAAGACGACAACGTCTCCGGCCGCAACCTTTCCCGTATTTCAGGCCTGGCACCTTCCTTCCTGCCCTGGTACATGAAGTCCGCTGTTGGCTTCGGTGGCAAGCTGGCTGGCAAGGTCGCATGGCCCACCGTTCCCGTTGCACGCCGCGTGCTGCGCGAGATGGTTGGTCACCTGATTGTCGACGCTTCCGAGGAGAAGCTGGGCGACGCAATCGCAGAGCTGACCAAGACCGGTAACCGCCTGAACGTCAACCTGCTCGGTGAGGCAGTTCTGGGTGACAAGGAAGCAGAGCACCGCCTGGCTGAGACCAAGCGCCTGCTGGCACGTGACGATGTTGACTACGTCTCCATCAAGGTGTCCGCTGTTTCCGGCCCCCACCAGCACTGGGCATTCGACGAGGTTGTTGAGACCGCTGTTCGCCGCCTGACCCCGCTGTACGAGCTGGCTGCATCCACCTCCCCCAAGAAGTTCATCAACCTGGACATGGAGGAGTACAAGGACCTGGATCTCACCATTGAGGTGTTCACCAAGATCCTGGACCAGCCCCACCTGAAGGACCTGGAAGCCGGTATCGTGCTTCAGGCATACCTGCCCGACACCCTGGCTGCAATGCAGCACCTGCAGGAGTGGTCCGCAAAGCGCGTTGCTGCTGGCGGCGCAGGCATCAAGGTCCGCCTGGTTAAGGGTGCAAACCTCTCCATGGAAATCGTGGAAGCTGTTATGCACGGCTGGCCGCTGACCACCTGGGACACCAAGCAGGCTGCTGACACCAACTACAAGCGCGTTCTGGACTACGCACTGCGTCCCGAGCACGTGAAGAACGTTCGCCTCGGTATTGCAGGCCACAACCTCTTCGACGTTGCTTTCGCACTGCTGCTGTCCGAGGACCGTGGCGTGAAGGACCGCGTCGAGTTCGAGATGCTGATTGGTATGGCTGAGCAGCAGGCAGAGATCATCCGCCGTCGCGTTGGCCACCTGCTGCTGTACGTGCCCGTCGTGAACCCCAAGGAATTCGACGTTGCTATCGCATACCTGATTCGTCGTCTCGAGGAGAACGCTTCCTCCGAGAACTTCATGTCCGGTATCTTCGACCTGGCAACCGACGAGTCCATCTTCAAGCGCGAAGAGGACCGCTTCATGCGTGCACTGAACTCCGTCACCGATGAGGTTCCCGCATCCAAGCGCACTCAGAACCGTCTGACCGAGAACGAGGACAACGTCTTCGTACCGGCAGGCCGCTTCGAGAACACCCCCGACACCGACCCCGCACTCTCCGGTAACCGCGAGTGGGGCCGCGCAATCCTCGAGCGTTCCAAGACCACCAAGCTGGGCATCGACACCCTCAAGGCTAACGAGCTGACCAGCGAGGCTGAGGCTGAGAAGCTGATCAAGGAAACCGAAGAGGCTGGCAAGGCATGGGGCAAGCTCTCCGGCCACGAGCGTGCAGAGATTCTGCGCAAGGTCGGTAAGGCAATCGCACTGCGCCGCGGTGACCTGCTGGAGGTTATGGCAGCTGAGGCTGGCAAGACCCTGGAGCAGGGCGACACCGAGGTCTCCGAGGCAATCGACTTCGCATACTACTACGCAATGCTGGCTGAGGACCTCGAGAAGATCGACGGCGCAAAGCCCAAGTCCGTTGACCTGACCCTGGTTGTTCCCCCGTGGAACTTCCCGACCGCTATCCCCGCCGGTGGTGTTCTGGCTGGTCTGGCTGCAGGTTCTGCTGTCATCTTCAAGCCCGCAACCATCACCGCTCGCACCGGTGCCCTGATCGCAGAGATCATGTGGGATGCAGGCGTTCCCAAGGAAGTTCTGAAGCTCGTCAAGGTTGTTGACCGCGCTGCAGGCAAGCTGCTCATCTCGCACCCCGAGGTTGACCGCCTGATCCTGACCGGTGGTTACGAGACCGCTGAGCTCTTCCGCTCCTGGCGTGATGACTTGCCCCTGTTCGGTGAGACCTCGGGTAAGAACTCCATCATCGTCACCCCGAACGCTGACATCGACCTCGCCGTCAAGGACGTCGTCTACTCGGCATTCGGTCACGCAGGTCAGAAGTGCTCCGCTGGCTCCACCGTCATCCTGGTTGGCTCCGTGGCACAGTCTGAGCGTTTCCGCCGTCAGCTGCTTGACTCCGTCAGCTCCCTGCACGTGGCACACCCGCAGGACATCGAGTCCGAGATGGGCCCCGTTGTTCAGAAGCCGGAAGAGAAGCTGTTGCGCGGTCTGACCACCCTCGGCCCGGGCGAGCGCTGGCTCGTTCAGCCCAAGGAACTGGACGACACTGGCCGTCTGTGGAGCCCCGGTGTTCGCGAAGGTGTCAAGCCCGGTTCTGAGTACCACATGACCGAGTACTTCGGTCCCATCCTGGGTATCATGACCGCTGACACCCTGGAAGAGGCAATCGAGCTGCAGAACGCACCCGATTACGGCCTGACCGCAGGTCTGCACTCGCTGGATGCTGACGAGCTCGAGCTGTGGCTCTCCAAGGTCCAGGCAGGTAACCTGTACGTGAACCGTGCAATTACCGGTGCAATCGTTCAGCGTCAGCCCTTCGGTGGTTGGAAGAAGTCCACCGTTGGCTCCGGTACCAAGGCTGGTGGCCCCAGCTACCTGATTGCTCTGTCCGATTGGGAGCCCGCACAGGCAACCGCAACCGCAACCACCCAGTCGGTGACCGTTCGCGAGACCCTGGCTACCATCGAGAACTCCGAGCTCGGCAAGCGCGATGACTTCGCATTCATCAAGCGCGGTGTCTCCTCTGACGCACACGCTTGGGACACCGAGTTCGGCTTCGACCACGATCCCTCGAAGCTGGGCGTGGAGCGCAACATCCTGCGCTACGTACCCACCCAGGTTCTGGTTCGTGCAGACGAGTCCGCATCCGCAGCAGAGACCCTGCGCGTTGTGCTCGCCGGTCTGGCAGCTAACGCACCGGTTGCTCTGTCCGTCGGTAAGGACCTGCCGGTCGACGTTCGTGGCGTCCTCGAGAACAAGGGCATCAAGTACGAAGTCAAGTCGGACGCTCAGTTCCGTGAGTACCTGGCATCCAACGCAAAGACCCCGGTCCGCGCACTGGCTGGTACCCCGCTGGAAGGCACCCGTATCCGCTACATCGGTAACGATGAGAAGTCCATCTACACCGCACTGGGCGGTCGCCCGGACGTTGCAGTGTACTTCGCACCCGTCACCGAGGCTGGCCGTATCGAGATGCTGCCCTTCCTCCGCGAGCAGGCTGTTTCGATTACCGCACACCGTTTCGGTAACCCGAACCGCTTCTCCGAGCGCGTCATTTCTTCCCGCTAAGGCGCTGTGAGAGTTTAGCTCTCTAGCCTAAGGCTCAGGGCTCTGCACCTTCATGGTGTGGGGCCCTGAGCCTTTTGGTGTGTCTGATGGCTGTCTGCTGGAGGTGAGTAATAGGGGTACTTCTAGGGCCTTGGGAAGGGGCGCTTATTGAGCGGTTAGATAGGATAAGGAAAATATAGTGTCATAGAAGTGGTACGGGGGTGTTTGGACGTGCCCCGCGTTACTTCTTATGTGATAATTGGTGTAGGACGTTCCGTCATCCCACATACGGAACGACACCGTGCGCGGGACGGTCCGCGCTACGCAAGAACACACTGAAAGGACACCGCTGCTATGAGCAACGTTCCCGCAGAACTCTCGTACACTTCTGAGCACGAGTGGGTTTCCGCTCTCACCGCCGAGGGCACCGTACGTGTTGGTATTACCGACCACGCTCAGGATGCACTGGGTGACGTCGTCTACGTCGACCTTCCCTCTGTTGGCGATTCTGTAGCTGCTGAGGATAGCTTCGGTGAGATTGAGTCCACCAAGTCTGTCTCTGATCTTTTCGCTCCCATTGCGGGCGAGATTGTTGCAGTGAACGAGGGTCTGGAGGATGACCCCGCACTGGTCAACTCTGACCCCTATGGCGAGGGCTGGATCATTGAGATTCGCCCCGAGAACACTGATGACCTGGCGAACCTGCTGGATGCAGAGGCATACAAGGCTGAGCTGGACAAACTCTAAGTCGATAGACTCTAAGACCTTCTATAGGCCTCGGATAAGAGGTATGTAGTGGTGAGACGGCGAGACCGATTGGTCTCGCCGTTTTTCTTTTAAAATGCACACAAACGCAAATAGTTGGGCGCATTTAAGGTTCGTCTTGAAGGTGTAGGAATTCACTAAAGGGGCTTGAAGGATGACTAAACCCCTAGTGGGAGCCTCTTTCAAGTTAAATGTGATGAAAACTTCAACTATCGCGAGAAGATAAAATTTTCCTCGTAAAGCAGTCCAATATGAGATATATGTGTTCGAGGTATTGGAATTTTGCTAAAATTGGTACTGTCTCTACTGAATAATGTTTGATTGTATGGCTATTTTTGGGTTCAAAAAGCCTCTGAAAAGGGCGAACTAAATAGCAAAATGCCTTGTGAGGCTATAAGATTGTCTCGAAGGTTTGCGGTTTATCATTTCGTGATAAACAACTAAACTTATCTATCACACTCTCAACACTAAGCAAAGATGTTCGGCACGAAGCGAGACCCCCGACCGGGGGAACGAGCCATTCACTCAAATACGGCGAGTATCGTCATCGACCGAACAAGTACCCGAAAGACATAGATGACCTCACGCATCGATGAGAACCTCACTAACGCTGAGGTTCAACTAGAGGACGTGGAGAACGGCGACTCTGACCGTAACCCGCGTGACGTTAAGAGCCGGACCATTGGTCAGGTTCTTAGCCAGCTTGACCTGGAGTTCCCCGGAATTAGCGCCTCCAAGATTCGCTTCCTGGAAGAGTGCGGTCTCGTGCACCCCAGCCGTACCGAAACCGGTTACCGCAAGTACTCCCAGACTGACATTGAGCGCCTGCGCTACATTCTCACTATGCAGCGCGACCACTACATGCCGCTCAAGGTAATCCGTCAGCACCTGGAGGACCTGGAAGCCGGACGCGTACTGAACTCCATGCCCACCACCGTAAGCGAAGACGTCCTGGATACCGTCCTCGGACCGGACGAGCAGGAAGGCCGTACTTACAGCCTCCGTGAGCTGGCAGAATACGCTAACACCACTCCCGAACTGATTCGCGAGCTGATTGACTTTGGACTGCTCGAAGATGGCTCGGATGTGGAGTACACCGATTACGACGTGCTGATCGCCCGCGTGAGCGCGGAGCTGACCCAGCACGGCATTCAGCCCCGTCACCTGCGCGCGTTCAAGTCTGCGGCAGACCGCGAAATCTCCCTCGTGGAAATTGCGGTAGCTCCGCTGGCATCGCGCCGCGACGCAGCCTCCCAGGCTCAGGCGCAGGAACGAGCCGACAAGATCCGCAAGTTGTGCCTGCAGCTGCACGCAACTCTCGTCGAATCGGCGATGCCTACCTACGAGTAGGCGAACGAAGACGCAGACTGCCGGACAGCCTGTCGTTCGTGAACTCTCAGCGGTTCTACCGCACCCCAAACGGGGATTTCCTTCGGGAAACACCGCTGACCACGGTGATTCCCTCTATAGTCCCTACCCCTTACCAACGGGTAGCGGCCTCTAGACTTGGACGAAGCCGACGCTGGCACGCTCGGAATTTCTACCCCTTCATCCAACACGAAGAGCTTTCTCACAAGGGGGCTCCCGGCCTGCCAAGGCTATTCACTCAACTCAGCTGTAAATGCGTACGGACTACCAGCCCGTACGCATTTACTTTTTAAACTTCCCCTGTTTAAACTCCCCTGTGCGGGGGTGCCCAGAAAAAGCGAACGGAACAGCGGGGAAGGAGCGCCCCTACGAGGCGTTAATGAGGCAAGAATGAATCTGAAAAGATCATTCGCTCCGGTGGGTTCAATTTTAAGTAGAGCCCTCTATCAGTTAAAATAGATTGAACAGCCGCGCCTATCGCGCATCGGTCGCACTGTTGAACCGCTGTGTAGTATTGAAAACCGCGCCGGAACCCAGTAGAGGAGCCACGCGAATCATAGACGCAGATTCTAGACCTCAACCCTAGAATCTCACCCCGAGAATCGGGTCTACACCGGAACGATATCGACCACATTTGATAGGGCGCGGTGAATCGCATTAAACGGGTTAATGAAAAGGAGGGACCGTGCTAGAGCAGCAGGTAGCCGAAAATGCAGGCGAGGCCGCAGGCACCCATGAGGCACCCCAGGGCTTCGACCAGCCCCTGGACGGCTTCGACACCCTCTTCCCCGTAGCACCGCCTCCGCGCGGTGAACAAGGCGTACTCTTCACCGACCCGGTCTCCGTCGTCGAGGAAAACCTCGGCTACCGTGGCGCCGTCGCCTGCAAGGCAGCCGGCATCACCTACCGCCAGCTCGACTACTGGGCACGCACCGACCTAGTCGTACCCACCGTGCGTGGCGCCTCCGGATCCGGTACCCAGCGCCTCTACAGCTTCCGCGACGTGCTCGTGCTCAAGATTGTGAAGCGACTGCTTGACACCGGCGTGTCCCTGCAGCAGATTCGCACCTCCATCGAGCACCTGCGTACCCGCGGCATTGACGACCTCGCGAACATTACCCTCATGAGTGACGGTACCACCGTCTACGAATGCACCTCCCCGAGCGAGGTCATTGACCTGGTTCAGGCAGGTCAGGGCGTCTTCGGTATCGCTATCGGTCGCGTCTGGCGCGAAATCGAAATGAACCTCAACGGCCAGCCCGGCGAAGAAATGCACGAAAACTTCGAAGGCGACGAACTCGCCGCCCGCCGTGCCCGCCGTGCACAGGCATAAAACATAAAACTTAGATCAGCCCGCGTTTACCACCTGCCAGGTGGCGAGCGCGGGCTGAAGCTTTAAACCCGAGGGAATATTCAATGCCCGCCTGAGAAAAACTCAAGATACACCGCTGTCAGAGCCAGAAGAAAAGCGAAGATTCGCTAAAATAAAGGGGCATTACACCTCACTCATAAAAGGGACCTGCATGCCCCGCATCGTCAGTATCAGCAGCCTCAAGGGCGGCGTTGGCAAAACGTCCATCACTTTGGGGCTTGCCTCCGCGGCATTACACAGCGGACTCTCCACACTCGTTATTGACCTCGACCCCCACGGCGACGTCAGCACCGGCCTGGCGGTGGATGAATCCATCCCCGACGTCGCCTCCCTAATCGCCAGTTCCAATGAGCGCGCCTTCGCGGAGGAAGCCGGTAGCTCATCCTGGAACGCGCTCGTCGGCAAACCCACCCTGCTGACCAATAACCCCGTGACCACCGGTAGCGTGAAGGTGGCGCGCGGTTCGGCTCGTTCCACCCTCGTGGACCGGCAGGAAGCTGCGCCGTTCATCCGCCGCTTCAAGCGCATGGTGGAGGCGGCAGCGGACGCCTACGACGTCATCCTGATTGACTGCCCGCCGTTCCTCGGAACCCTGTCTTCAATGGGCTGGGCGGTGAGTGAGCGCATCCTCTCGGTCGCTGAGCCTTCTCTTTTCTCCGTGGCGGGCACCGAACGAACCCTGCGCGCCATCGTGCGCTTTCAGCAGGAAAGCGGCATCAGCATCGAAGGTGCGGGCGTCATTATCAACAAGATGCGCCCCAACGATAGCGAACACAGCTACCGACGCGACGAAATGCGTTCCCTCTTCGGTGAGCTCGTGGCAGAACCCGTGCTCGCTGAAAGCCCCGTGCTGCAGCGTGCCCAGGGCGCCGCGTACCCGATTCATTTTTGGCCCGACGAAGAATCGGTTGATCCCGCCATTGACTTCACCCGCCTGCTGGCTGGGCTGATGGCTGATATCTAAGCGCTGACCTCTCATCGCAGACATCTACACGTCACTAATCCGCGGGCTCGAATAGTCCTCAGCGCTTGAGGTATCAACGCTTGAGTGCGTCTTCTCAAAGAACCCCTGTGTTCTCAGCGCTGTGTTCTCAGGGCTGTGTTCTTTGGGATGTCGCATTTTCGCATATCCGGCAACATTGACACGAGATTGCGGGAATAGCCGGTAGCCTCCACGCGTTATAGTGGCAGTAACAGAAATAACCCCGCCATCGAGGGGGGGCACGCTGGGAACGAGCCCAGCCTCAACACCATCAACGAGAGGACCACATGAGCATCGAGAACGTAGAACGCATTGACGGCGTAGCACAATACGACCTCATCGTCATCGGCTCCGGATCCGGCAACACCCTCATCGGCCCCGAATGGGACGACAAGAAGGTCGCCCTCATCGACGGCGGCATCTTCGGCGGCACTTGCCTCAACGTTGGCTGCATCCCCACCAAGATGTACGTCTACCCGGCGACTATCGCGCAGAAGACCCGCGAGGTCAAGCACCTGGGCGTCGACGCGCACGTAGACGCCGTGCACTGGGCACAGATTCGTGACCGCATCTTTGCCTCCCGCATCGACCAGATCGCTGAGGGCGGCCGCGACTGGCGTGCCGGCCTGCCCAACGTCGACTTCTACGACCAGTACGCCCGCTTCGTAGGCTCCCACACCGTCGAGCTGACCGACGGCACCCGCCTGCAGGGCCGCCAGATTGTGATTGCGGCTGGTTCGCGCGCCGTGCTGCCTCCCGTTCCCGGTATCGACTCCTCCAAGGTCTACACCAACGACAATGTCATGCGCATGGACGAGCTACCCGCGCGCATGGTCGTCATCGGCGGCGGCGTGATTGCGGCAGAATTCTCCCACGTTTTCTCTGCATTCGGCACCGAAGTGACCCAGCTGAACCGCTCCTCCCGCCTGTTGCGCAACGTGGATGAAGAGGTCGTGGCACGCTTTGAAGAAGCCGCAAGCAAGCAGTGGAACATCGTCAAGGATGCGTCCCTCTCCGAGATTCGTGAGAACGCCGACGGCAGCGTGACCGTCGTAGCGAAGCGCACCACCGAGAACGGTGAAGAACTGCTCGAAATCCCGGCAGACGCTGTGCTCGTGGCTACGGGTCGCCGCCCCAACACCGACACCCTCAACGCGAAGAACTACTTCGACGTGCAGGACGGCGGTCAGCTCAGCGTCGATAAGCACCAGCGCGTGCTCTACAACGGTGCACCCGTACCCGGCGTCTACGCCCTCGGTGACGTGTCCAGCCGCTACCAGCTCAAGCACGTTGCAAACCACGAGGCCCGCGTTGTGCAGCACAACCTCAGCCACCCCGAGGACCTGCGTGCCAGTGACCACCGCTACGTACCCGCCGCGGTCTTCAGCAACCCGCAGATTGCCGTGGTCGGCATGACCGAAGAGCAGGCGCGCCAGGCCGCTGAGCGTGAAGGCTTTGAGATTACCGTCAAGGCACAGAACTTTGGCGACACCGCCTACGGCTGGGCAATGGAAGACAAGATTGGCCTGTGCAAGCTCATCGCCCGCAAGGACAACGGCGTGCTGCTCGGCGCACACCTGGTCGGTGAAGAGTCCTCCGTGCTCATCCAGCCGCTCCTGCAGGCAATGAGCTTCGGTATGGATGCGCGAACCCTCGCACGCGGCCAGTACTGGATCCACCCGGCACTGACCGAAATCGTTGAGAACGCGCTGCTCGGCCTGGAATTCGACGAGCCCGCAAACTAAGAATTCGCCATCTAACGACGGCTAGATAACGCCCGGAAGCCGAGGCATCTAGCGAACAAACAGAGAGGAGGGGGGTCGTACCGCTTAGGTACGACCCCCCTCCTCTCGTTAATGGTGGCCAGAGCCGGTTATGCGTTGTCGCTTTCAGGTTTCTTCTCAGCCTTCTTAGCTTCTGCCTTTTCAGCAGCAGCTTCTGCAGAAGAATCCTCAGCCTTTTCTGCCTTCTCAGCCTTATCTTCATGCGGCTTCTGCATCATTTCAGCGGTCTGTTCACGCAGCTCCTCAAACTTCTCAGCCGCCTGCTCACGCAACTCTGCAAGACGCTCCGCCTGGTGATCCGCGTACTCGTGCAGACGCTCAGCCGCCTGCTCACGCAGTTCAGCGAACTTTTCAGACTGCTCCGCTGCGTACTCCTGCAGACGAGCCAAAGAATCCGACGTGCTATCAGAAACCTTACCGTACATCTCATCCACGTAGGAGGAGAAATCCTGCAGAATCTTCGCGCGGCGCAGCTTCTGCGAAGGAGTCAGGTAACCATCTTCCTCGGTCAGGTCACGGTTCATGATGCGGAACTCGCGAATGCCCTCGGCACGGGAAACCAGCTGGTTCGCCTCGTCCACGAGCTTCTGAATTGCGGCACGAACCGCCGGGTGAACGGCAGCCTCCGGAATGGAGAGCGAACGCGGCAAGCCCAGGTGCTCCAACTGCTCGGGCAGGGTATCCGGATCCAGGGTCACCAGAGCCGCAATGAACGGCTTCTCATCGCCAACCAGCATCGCCTGAGAAACCAGGGGAGAAGTGCGCAAATGACCCTCCGCAATACCCGGAATCACGTTCTTACCGCCGGCGGTGACAATGATTTCCTTCTTACGGCCCACAATCTTCAGGTAGCCTCGTTCATCGAAACGAGCCAGGTCACCGGTACGGAACCAGCCGTCCTCGGTGAACGCATGAGCATCCTCCTCGGGGTTCTTGTAGTAGCTGCTAATCACGCCCACGCCACGAACCAGAAGCTCGCCGTCCTCAGCAATGTAGCCTTCGGAACCGGGGATGAGCGGGCCAATCATGCCAATCTGGTACGGGTCGATGCGGCCAGCCGCAATCGGGGCGCAGGTCTCGGTCAGGCCGTAACCCTCAACCACCTGCACACCCACCGCGTGGAAGAAGTGCGCCAGGCGCTCGCCGAGGGGGCCGCCGCCGGAGACCGCGTAACGCAGCTCGCCGCCCAGAGCCGACCGCAGCTTCGAGTAGACCAGCTTGTCGTACAGAGCGTACTGTGCCGCCAGCTTGACGGGCACGCGGCCCTCAACCTTTGCCTGCGACCAGCGCACCGCAATATCGGTGGAACGCTCAAAGAGAGCCTTATTGAACTTGCCGCCCTTAGCCGCCTTCGCCATGGCACCCTCGTACACCTTCTCAAAGACGCGGGGAACCACCAGCAGCATGGTCGGCTTGAAGCTATCCAAGTCAGCAGCCAGGTTCTTGATATTGGGGGAGTGGCCGATAACCAGGCCAGCGTCCAGTGCCAGCACCTGAATCAGACGCGCCAGAACGTGCGCCAGCGGCAAGAAAAGAATAGAGGAGTTACGCGAGTTTGCAATCTCAGTCTCTGCAAACTTAGTGTTGGCACTCAGGTTCAGGAAATGACCGTGAGTCAGCGCGCAACCCTTGGGGCGACCGGTCGTGCCGGAGGTGTACACAATGGTCGCGATGTCATCACAACCGGCGGCGGAACGTATCTGCTCCAGCTGCTCATCGCTCACCTCGGACGCGCGAGCGCTGAGGGTATCAAGGTCGCCGTTCTCAATGACCCAGCGGTGCTTGAGCTGGCACGGCTCAGACGTAGAAGCGGCGTATTCTTCAGCCTCAGCCACACGATTCAGGAGCTTCTCATCCTCGACGAAGATGGCGACAGCCTCAGAATGGGACAGAGCCCACGCAGCCTGGGCGGCAGCGTTCGTCTCATATACCGGCACAGAGACAGCGCCGGCATACCAAATCGCGAAGTCAATGACGGTCCACTCAAAACGGGTGCGGCTCATAATACCCACACGGTCACCCGGGCGGATACCAGCGGCAATCATGCCCTTAGCCAGGTCGGTCACCATCTGGTGGAATTGCTGGGAGTGAACCGGCTGCCAGTTACCCGGAGACATCTGACGGCGGTACAGCAACGGGTTGGAGCTATCGGCACGGTGGCGCTCAACAATGCTTGTCAGATTCAGTGAGGGGTCGACAATAACCTCAGCGGGAGTGGAGAAGACTTTCATAATGCGCCTTTCAAATCAGGGCGTGAGCCCGTGGCGGATCCGGTGCCGCGGGCTGTCCTCGATGGCCCAAGGAGCCGTAATATCTATCTGCTGTTCTACTCGCTACGGCGGGTGATGCTTACGCCAGTTGCAGCGAGCGGAGCCGCAGAACTAGTGGTTTAGGGATGCGACAAAAGCTTGGATGGCGGAGAGCAGATACTCTGCGTCATAGTCCAGAGTTGCCACATGGTAGCTACGGGTCAGCCACCTAAATTCTACAGGAACTGAACAATGTTCGAGAAAATATCTGTGGGAGCTATCCAACACAGTATGATCGCCCAGTGAACGCAAATACAGAACCGGCGACTTCAACTGCGGAATCAGAGCACGAGTCTCAGCACCCAAAAGATGCAACTGATGCACCGCCGCGGTCGGAACGAGAGAATACGCACCCTCGCTCACGCCCGGAACCGCAATATCGGAACCGATCGCCTTGAGTACCGGCAGAACCTTCGAGACCTTGCCGGCGTGGCGCATCATCGGGTTCACATCCACCATATAGGGGTTAATCAGCACTGTACCCGCCACCGGCAGACGCGCCGACAGGTGAGTCGCCACCGTACCGCCCATCGACATTCCGATGACCACCACCTGCAAGCCCTGATTGGTCAGGCGGCGGTACCCCCGCTCAGCAGAATCCAGCCACTGCTGGTACGTGCTATCACGCAAATCCTGCCAACGGGTCGCGTGCCCAGTCAGCACAGGCATCTCTACCGCATAACCGAGCTCCATAAAACGCTGAGCCACCGGGCGCATACTGTGCGGCGAACCCGTAAAACCATGCACCAGCAAAATACCCACGGAATGCTGCCCCGAATCAGGGGCAAAAGAAACAGGGGAGTGGTCGAATGCATCCTGCTCTTCCCCGAGGCGACGCGCCAAAGATTCCTTAACATTTTGGGTTGCAAGAAGCCTGCGCTCGCGAGCCTTACGCCGAATCCTTTTGACCGGTTCCAGCGAATTATCGAAAATGCTCATGGTCCTCCTTCGCCTACCTGCAGCACTATTAGCGTAGGCGAGGCTCTATAGCGTACCCCGACCGGCTACCACAGATACAGCACCGATGCTGGTATATCGCCCCCAGCGCACCCGATACACCGGTGCGCAGAAAAATCGTTCTCTTTCTTTTATTATCTCGCTACGCTCCAGACAAGATAGAATTGACCCGGGAATATTCAGAGAGGAGACCCCAATGCCTAACACCGCCCTCTATTCAACGCTCAAGGTTCTTGGCTCACCCCTGCTGCAGGGACTGTACCACCACGACGTGGTTGGCCTGGAAAACCTGCCCGAGGGGCCCTACATCGTCGCCAGCAACCACCTGGCATTCTGCGACTCCATTTTTATTCCTCTCGCCATGCCGCGCACCGTGAACTTCCTCGCCAAGAGCGACTACTTCACCACCCCCGGCGTGAAGGGTCGCGCCATGGCGGCGTTCTTCCGCAGCGTTGGCCAGCTTCCCATGGACCGCTCCGGCGGCCAGAAGAGCCAGGAATCCCTCAATGCCGGCGCGCAGGTCCTCAAGGACGGCGGCATCATCGGCATCTACCCCGAAGGCACTCGTAGCCCCGACGGACGCGGCTACCGCCCCAAGGTCGGTGTCGCCCGCCTCGCAGTTGAAGCAGGCGTGCCCGTAGTGCCCATCGGACAGATCGGTACCGACCTGATTCAGCCCTCCGGCTCGAACCGTATCCGTCTGCGCCACGACGGCAAGCCTATCCAGGTGCGTACCATTATCGGCAAGCCCCTCACCTTCGAGGAATACACCGACGGCTCAGACCTGAGCCACCGCGTTCAGCATGAAATCGCCGACCGTATTGGCTCCGAGATTCGTGCCCTCAGCGGCCAGGAATACGTGGACGTGTACGCCGACCGCGTCAAGAAACTCATGGCTGATAAAAACATGAGCGCTGATGAGGCAGTCGCACACCAGCAGCACTAAACATTGAGACAGCACCCTGAGATAGCATCCTGAGACAGCACCCCGGGTGCGCACATACGCCAGATGCACACATACGCCAGAGGGCGGGATGCGGTACATGCCGCATCCCGCCCTTTCGTATGCGGCTCTGCAGCGGTGTATATCAACCCGCGTATCGCCGACACCGGGTGGCGCTATCTAAACATGTGAGATGTACCTGACTGCAGGGTTAGGTGTTGAAGCAAGCAAGAGTACAATTAGGTCTATTCGGCCTGAAGAATCGCAAGCCAGCACGCCGCACACGGCGCGCCGAACACCCGAAACGGCGGCTGAATCAGAAAACGCACAAGACCATCCCGATGGAGTGAAGATGAGCAACCAAAACCTCAGCACCTCGCAGGCCCCCGACCACGGCCTGGACACCTGGCGTCAGCTGCACATTGACCAGCAGCCCACCTGGAGCGAGCACGAAGATTTTGAGAGCACCATCGCCGAGCTGAACTCGGTACCGCCGCTCGTCTTCGCCGGTGAAGTCGACGCCATGCGCCAGGCACTCGGTGAGGTTGCTGAAGGCCGCGCATTCCTCCTGCAGGGCGGCGACTGCGCAGAAACCTTCGCGGGTGCAACCGCCGACAAGATCTCTGGCCGCGTCAAGACCATCCTGCAGATGTCTGCAGTGCTCACCTACGGCGCCTCCATGCCCGTGGTGAAGATGGGCCGTATGGCGGGCCAGTTCTCCAAGCCGCGCTCCGCAGACATGGAAACCCGCGGCGATGTCACCCTGCCCTCCTTCCGCGGCGAGACCGTCAACGGTTTCGACTTCACCCCCGAAGCCCGCGTACACGACCCCAAGCGTATGCTGCGCGGCTACCACACCAGCGCATCCACCCTGAACCTGGTGCGCGCCTTCACCAAGGGCGGCTTCGCAGACCTGCGCGCCGTACACCAGTGGAACCGCGGCTTCACCTCCAACCCCGCACACGAACGCTACGAGAAGACCGCCAACGAAATCGGCCGTGCCCTCAAGTTCATGGAAGCATGCGGCGTAAACTTCGAAGCCCTCAAGACCACCGACATGTACGTCGGCCACGAGGCACTCGTGCTGGACTACGAGCGTGCCCTCACCCGCATCGACTCGCGCACCCACCTGCCCTACGACACCTCCGCACACTTCCTGTGGATTGGCGAGCGCACCCGCGGCATCGACGATGCACACGTAGACTTCCTCTCCAAGGTCCGCAACCCCATCGGCGTGAAGCTGGGCCCGACCACCACGGCAGAGGACGCACTCGCACTGATCGACAAGCTCGACCCGAACCGCGAGCCCGGCCGCCTGACCTTCATCACCCGCATGGGTGCGAAGAACATCCGCGAGAAGCTGCCCGCAATCGTTGAGGGTGTGCAGGCTGAAGGTGCGAAGGTCGTCTGGGTCACCGACCCGATGCACGGCAACACCATCTCCGTGCCCTCCGGCTACAAGACCCGCCGCTTCGACGACGTGCTCGACGAGGTTCGCGGCTTCTTCGAGGTGCACGAGGCACTGGGTTCGTTCCCCGGCGGTATCCACGTGGAAATGACCGGCGACGACGTGACCGAATGCTTGGGCGGCTCCGATGCTATCGACGAGGCAGCACTGGCAGACCGCTACGAGTCTCTGTGCGACCCGCGTCTGAACCACTCGCAGTCCCTGGAAATCGCGTTCCTGGTCTCCGAGTACCTCAAGAACCGCGCATAAAACGTTCATGCTTTTCGCCGCGATAGTTGGCGGGGAGCAGTAGACACGACAATGCCCGGGTCTTCACTCATCGTGAATGAAGACCCGGGCCTTGCGTTTAACCTGCGCGCGGCACAAAAACGGCGCGGCGGGTGCTAGAAGGTCAGGAACGCCTCAATATTGCGCCACCACTGCGACTGCACCAGCGAGGTCGCAAGCCACCAACCGGTAAAGCTCGAACCCATGCCCAACAGAATCAGCGCCAGAGCCCAACCGCCCACCGCCATACCGGAGGGCGGGGTCCTAAACTGCTTGGCGGGTAGGCGAGGATCCTTCTGCGAAGACTGCTCGGACTCCTGAGAAGAAGCGCTCTCATCAGCTTCTGAAGCCTCAGTTGCGTTTGCTGAGCCCTTAGACTTCGAACGACGCGTACCGGAAGGACTCAACGAACGCTCCGCATGAATTGGGGCGTACTCGCCATGAGCTGAGATGAACTCCTGCTCTGTTTGTGGACCAATACCGACGGACTGAGTCTGCGGGCTCTTCGCGCCCGCACGACGGTCAAGGAAAGAACCCAAACCGCGCTTAGCGGACTTCTTGCCCTTCTCCGGCTCGCCCTCAGAATCCTCGTCATAGGGAGCGGAACTGACCAGCGGCGGAATACCCTGGCGGTTTAGCACCGAGTCCTCAGCGTCAACGTCGGCAAGGTGCACACCCTGACCAGCCGCCGATGCGTCGTACACGAGGCTGTCGGGGGAGTAGACATCGTAGACCAGCAGATCGCGGGCATCGCTAAACGCACTAATCGGGGTGTTACGCACCATCTGCGCGGCACCGCTACGCTCCGCAATATCGGCAACAGCCTCCCAGAGGGGAAGCTCCGGCTCCGGGCACGAGGGGGCACGCCAAGCACGCTCGGACTCACCCAGTGACTCAGAAATCTCCAGCAGGGCAGTGAACAGCTCGGTCGCATCCTCGGGACGGGCGTGAGGCTGCTTGCGGGTACACCACGAAATCAGCCCCGCAATATCGCGGTCCGCACCCGGCGCCACATCGGTCAGGGCGGGCATCTCAATGTTGGCGTTGTGGTAGAGCACCTGCTGGTCATTTTCCAAACCCACAAAGGGCAGACGACCCGAAAGCATGCGGTACATCATCACACCGAGCGCAAAAATATCAGCCTGCGCGCCGACCTTCACCTTTGGATCCAGGACCTCCGGCGCAACGTAGGCGGGGGTGCCCATGGGTGCGCCCGCATCCACCTGATCGTCACGGCGGGAAAGACCAAAGTCCGTGAGCTTCACCTGACCGTTAGCGTCGAGAAGAATATTGCCCGGCTTAATATCGCCGTGCAGGTAGCGGTTCGCGTGCACCTCCGAGAGCGCCTCCACCACCGGAATGAGAATATCCAGAGCCTCACCCAGGGACAGGGCATTACGCACACGCAACAGCTGGCTCAGGGTGCAACCGTGCACATACTCCAAGACGATGTACATGACCATCTCGCCCGAAAAATATTCGGTACCCGAAGAAATCACACCCACCGTATGCCCGCCGCCGCCCACCTGGCGCATCGAACGCTCTTCACGGTGGAATTTCTGGCGGTTCGCCGCATCCTTCGCCAGGGTGGGGGAGAGGACCTTGAGCGCGACCGGGTTATTCGACCACAGGTCCAGCGCATAATAGACCTCGCTCATGCCGCCGCGGCCAATGAGCGAACCCACCTGGTAATGACCCTCAATAATGGCGCCACTGAGCCACTGCGAAGAACCGATAGCGGTATCCGGGGCAGCGGGGCGAGTGGCGGGAGGAATAGAAGTCTTTGAAGAAGAGGAAGCTTGGGGGTTCACGGGAGAAGTCCGGCGTGGGCTGGGAGTATTCATACGTTCCCTCATTTTAGCCCGCCCACCTGGACAGAAGCGATGCCAAAGGGAGCCGAGCAGGTGAACACTCAGCGAATTCTTAAGAAGTGCCGATGGCTCCGCACCCAGCTCAAGAACCGCCGGCAACGCGAAAAAAGGAAAGGTGCGCAGGAGAGCTCCCGCTCCAGATGCGGGTCAAAAGTGGTAAATACGTGCCAGCTCTGGCACTCTTAAAAGGTGACTAACGAAAATATTGCTCAGACCTTCGCCCTCGTCGGCGATTGGGTAACTATCCCCGAAATTGCGCAGGCACTCGACCTGAAGGTGACCCGCGTTCACAACCTGATTTCTGACGGTACGCTCATCGCGCTGCGCGACCCGGAAACCAACGTGCGCAAGGTACCCGCACTGTTCATGAACGGTTCGCGAGTACTCGAATCCCTCAAGGGCACCCTCGCTGTCCTGAAGGACTCCGGCTTCAGCGATGAAGAAGCTATCGTGTGGCTGTACACCAGCGACGAGTCCCTGCCCGGCCGCCCCATTGACGCACTGATTGACGGTCGTAAGACTGAAATCCGTCGCCGTGCGCAGGCACTGGCTTGGTAATCTGGCTTGGTAATAGCGGCTCAGAACTATAGCTAAATACGTTGAGGCGGCATACTTCGGTATGCCGCCTCAACTTGTTTAACGTTTTAACTGTGTTGAACCTCTACGCCTTGCGACGTAGCGCATCTATGCCTTGCGACGCAGTGCACGGCCCACGATATCGGTCAGTGCCGTATGCGTCAGCTCGTCCAGGTTCATCGCCTCCAGCGCCTCAAACACAGCCTGAGACTTCTGCTCAATCAGCTGCTCATGCTTGGCGAAAGCGCCCGAAGAAACCATCAGATCGCGGATGCGCTCCACCTGCTCATCGCTCAGCTCGGGGTTGCCCAGGCTATCGTGCAGGAGTGCCGCATCGCTCTCAGAAATAGCGGCGGAGGTGAGCGCCACCAGCACGGTACGCTTACCCTCACGCAGGTCATCGCCAGCGGGTTTACCGGTCACCTCGGGCTGGCCGAAGACACCCAGCTCGTCATCACGCAGCTGGAAACCCTCACCCAGCGGCAGGCCGAACGCACGGTAACCGGCAAGTACCGGGTGCTGCTCGCTCACGGCACTTGCACCGCTCTCCAGCACGGCAGCCTGCAGAGCCAGAGCACCACCAATCGTGAAGGGGTGCTCGCACGAGTACTTGGCGGACTTGAAACGAATCACGTTCAGGGCACGCTGCAGAGCCGCCTGAGCGTCCTCGGTTTCGAGAACCTCGGAGTAGACGTCCAGGTACTGACCCGCCAGAACTTCGGTGCGCATCCGGTCAAAAATAGTGCGCGCAGGAGCGCCATAAATCGCTCCCTCACCCAGGGACGCGAAAACCTCGGCAGACCACGCCAGGGTCAGGTCGCCGGCAAGAATACCGCCGGTCAGACCGTAGTTGAAAGCATCACCGCGCCAACTATTCTGCTCGTGCGCCGCCTCGAAACGCTTGTGCACGGAGGGAGCGCCACGGCGGGTATCGGAGCGGTCGATAATGTCGTCGTGAATCAGTGCGGAGGTCTGGAACAGCTCCACCGCCATGCCGGCCTTCACAATAGACCAGGACGCGCGGTTCTTGGTTACGGGTGTGCCACCGGCACCTCGCCAACCCCAGTAGCTCAGCAGGGCACGCAGGCGCTTGCCGCCGGTGGAGAGGGATTCAATAGCCTCCAGCAGGGGTAGAGTCTCAGCAGAGATGCCCTCGAGTAGCTCGCGCTGGCGGGTAAAAAACTCAGCCATGAGGGTGTCAAAAGCGTGCAGGTAGGCTCGCTGCTCTTCAGCAATACGCTCAGCGAGGTGCGCAGAAGCCGCCGGGATATTCGGTGCCGCTACGGTGAGGCTCTCGGTCGCCTGGGGAGTGGGTGCTCCGGAAGGAGAAGGGGGAGTCATACTATCCTCGCTGATGGTCGCTGTGTACGGTCCTGATGCGGTGCGGTGTGCACTTCTTCTAGCTTAGTGGAGAAAAGCCCAAGAGAACGCATTTACGAACACGTTTACGATATATTACCCCTATTATTCGTAGAAATGTGCTATATTTTCGGTAGGTGGGCGTAGAAGCTATGAGAGGAGGCGACATGGGGCAGACGCGAACCGGCAAGAACAGCGGCGCAAGGAACGGCCGCGTCATTATGCACCTGGACATGGACGCCTTCTTCGTCAACGTCGAACTCCTCGAAAACCCCGCTCTGCGTGGCGAGCCCATTATCGTGGCGCCCCTGGGCCCCCGCTCGGTCGTCTGTTCAGCCTCCTACGAGGCGCGCGCCCACGGAGTACGCTCCGGCATGCCGCTCAGCCGCGCCCAAAACCTCAGCCCCAACGCCACCGTCCTGCCGCTGCGCGGCGACTACCGGCACTACTCCCGCGCCGTCATGGCAATCCTGAACGACCTGAGCCCCTACGTGGAACAGGTCAGCGTGGACGAAGCCTTCGTGGATCTGACCGGCGCCTACCTGCACGGCCAAGACCCCGTCGCCCTGGCACAGCGCGCTCGCGACCGCATCGCACAGGAGCTCTCCCTGCCCTCCTCGGCGGGGGTTGCTCCCAATAAGCTACTCGCCAAAATGGCATCCACCGGTAGCAAGCCGAACGGGCTGTGGGTTATTCCGCCCGAGCGCGTTCAAGAATTTCTTGACCCGAGAAAAGTCTCCGACCTGTGGGGAGTGGGCGCGAAAAGTACCGAGCAGCTCTCCCGATACGGTATTCACACCATCGCCCAGATGAGGTCCATGAGCCTGGACTGGCTCAAAGAACGCTTCGGCACTGCCCAGGGTGAGCACCTCTGGGCCATGGCGCGCGGTATTGACGAACGGCCCGTGGTTACCGAACGCGAAGAGAAAAGCATGGGTGGCGAGCACACCTTCGAGACGGATACGACCGATGCCCAGGAGGTTAGTGCTGCTATTCGGGAGCTGAGCCTCAAGCTGGGAAAGCGCTTGCGTGCCGCCGGGAAACTCGCCGGAGGGCTCAGCCTCAAAATCCGCTACAGCACCTTCGAAACGCACACCCGCGCTATCCCCCTAAACGTGCCCGTGGACTCCGGTATGCAGATTGCTTCCCTGGCTCTGGAAGCCCTGCGAGCCGATGAAATTCTGGTGGGTCAGGAGGCGCCACGCGCCCTGCGGCTCATCGGAGTGCGCGCCGAAAAGCTCGCCCGCACCGAAGACGGGGTGCAACAAACCCTCTTCGACTCCATCGAGAGCGGGGCAAACCCACGCTCTGCACAAACCGCCTCAGCACAAACCGCTTCCTCACAACGAGGCGGCGGGGGAGCGGACAATAGCCCGCAGAACGGTACTCGCTCGGGAGCTGGCGCTCACTCGGGGTCCGGTGCCCGCCTCGTGAAGAGCGGCAGATGGTCCGAGGTTGAGCACGTCATGGACGCCATTCATCGCAAGTACTCGCAGGAAAGCCTCAAACCAGCCTCCGGGGTGGCGGTGCCGGATCAAAAGGCCGAGTAAACGGCTGAGTAAAAGGCTGTGCAAAAGACTGAGGGAGGGAAGAGGGGAAGCATCGCAGAAAGAGTAGCGCCCTCCATAGAAGACCTTAAGGTACTTCTGCCTGAAAAAGAATGCGCCAACCCCACCCGGCGGGGTACGATGGGAAGCGTACGACGGGAAGAAGCGCTCACCGCGCCAGCTGGTACACCAGCTAACCCTGCTGATACGAACGTCATCTTGAGTAGAGACACCTCAAAGGAGAAAAACGATGGCACTGTCCGAGCGTGAACAGAAGGTTCTGGACCAGCTCGAAGAACTCATGAGCAATGAGGATCCGCACTTTGCCTCCTCCATGTCCTCAACTGGCAATACTGCGCCGGTCTTTAGTGCTCGCCACCTGGCTCTCGGTATTCTCTTCGTTCTTATCGGTCTGGGCATCATTATCGGTGCGGTCGCATCTAATATGATCTGGCTGGGCGTATTCGGCTTCCTCTTCGCAGCGGGTGGCGTGTACTTTGCGACCACCAGCAAGAAGACCCCGGTCGACTCCTTCCTTGGCGGTAAGGCAGAGGGCGCAGCTCGCGTGCGTCAGCGCGAGCAGAAGGAACGGTCTTCCTTCATGAACCGCCTCGAAGACCGCTGGGACGAGCGTAATAACGGTCAGTTCTAGAGCATTCAGGACGCAGAAACTTTGCGGCCTAGCTTTTAGGGCTGCCCCCGATGCGAACATCTCAAAACTCAAGACCGATCAAGCGGAGGTAAGAATTCTCTTACCTCCGCTTTCTCGTGCCCATTTTATGCCCCAAGTTCCGGGCGCCGGGCGTTACGCCCCGAACCATGGACATACCTGAGCCTCTTCGAAGTAGGCAATCTGAGGGCGGCACGCTGAGCAGGAGCACACCCGAAGCTGTGCAGAAGATATGCGTAAGCGTTAAAAATGCAGAAGAGAGCATAAAAACACTAAAAGATACTCTGCCGGGTGGGGTAGGTGGTGGAAAGTGGGGTAAAGTGGAGGGGAAAGCTGAAAGTCAGTCCTATCGTCGTGCCCTCAAGCAACCGACGAAGGTGCAGGGCCCGGCACACCCCGCCACCGGCACCTACAGGATTCGTGGAGCAACCACGCTCCCGCAGGCTTCAGCACATCGGCACACATCAGGGGCACACATCGGGGAGGTGAAGTGAATGTTCTTAGGTACCTACTCACCACGAATGGACGCCAAAGGACGCATCATTCTTCCCGCCAAATTCCGTGAGGAACTCTCAGCAGGCCTCGTTCTGACCCGCGGTCAAGAACGATGCCTGTACGTTTTCCCCGCCGCAGAATTTGAACGCATCCACGAACGGATGCGCACCGCGCCCCTGCCGGGACGAGCCGCCCGAGACTTCCTGCGAGTCTTCCTCTCAGGAGCCTCAGACGAACTGCCTGACAAGCAGGGACGCATCACCATCCCGCCGATACTGCGCCAATACGCAGGACTGACCGACAACCTCGTCGTCATCGGATCCGGTACCCGCGCAGAAATCTGGGACGCCGCAGCCTGGGAAGAATACCTCGTCCGCACCGAAGCTGAATTTGCCTCCCTCGACGAGGACCCGTTCAGTCCGCTACTCTAACCGGCATCCCGCCGGTGCGACGGCTACCGCCCTGGCATCTCTAGCACCCGCACCACTCTTCCGTAAGCCTTCCCAGCCTTCCGCAGGACAAACTCTCACAGGAGCACCCATGAGCGTAGACCACGCCCCCGAAACCGGTACGACCGCATCCGGCGCTGCCACCAAGGTCACCGGCGCATCCATTGAGAACCTCTCCCAGCGTGAAGCCAGCGAACGCCACGTGCCCGTGATGCTGGACCGCTGCATTAACCTGCTGGCACCCGGCATTGAACGCGCCGTTGAGGAGCGCGGCACCGCCTACGTTATTGACGGCACCCTCGGTATGGGGGGCCACTCCGAGGCGCTGCTTGAACGCTTCGAAAACCTTGTGCTGATTGGCATTGACCGCGATCTGCAGGCACACGCCATCGCCGGTGAACGCCTGTCACGCTTCGGTGATCGCTTCGTACCCGTCCACGCCGTCTACGATGAAATTGACCGCGCCATGGAAACTGCCGGCGTGCAGGGCATCGACGGCATCCTGATGGACCTGGGTGTCTCCTCCATGCAGCTGGACGAACGCACCCGCGGCTTCGCATACTCCTACGACGCGCCCCTGGACATGCGCATGAACTCCGAAGACGAGCTCACCGCCCGCATCGTCGTCAACGAATACAGCGAAGATCAGCTGCGCCGCATTATCCGCAACTGGGGCGAAGAGAAGTTCGCGTCGCGTATCGCCCGCGCCATCTGCACCGCCCGAGCCAACGCACCCCTGGAAACCACCGGTGAGCTCGTGCGCATTATCCAGAAGGCTGTGCCCGTCGCCGCGCAGCGTACCGGCGGTCACCCCGCCAAGCGCACCTTCCAGGCGTTGCGCATCGAAGTGAACCACGAACTGGAAGCCCTCGAACGCGCCGTACCGGCAGCCTTGGAGGCGCTCAACCTCGGCGGCCGATTCGTCGCCATGAGCTACCACAGCCTCGAAGACAAGATCGTCAAGAGGGCGCTGACCGCAGAGGCAACCTCCAAAGCACCCAAGGGCTTCCCGGTAGAGCTTGAAGAGCACAAGCCCACCGTCAAAATCATTACCCGCGGCGCAGAACCGCCTACCGACGAGGAAATCGAACAGAACTCTCGCGCCGCCAGCGCCAAGCTGCGCGCCGCCGAGAAGATCCGCATCCCCGCCAAGTAGAAGACAGAAAGCGAAGAAGAGTGAGCACCCAGCACGCATCCCAGCGCCCCACCCGCACCCAGGGCGCCCCGCGGAGTCGACGCGCCGGTTCCTCGCGCCCTGCCGCCGGCACCCCCGGCGCCGTTGGCTCTACCCGCGCATCCTCTACAAGTGGCTCCACCGGGGCGAGCCGCGCCTCCACCCGAGCCCACTCCGGTCGCACCCGCACCGCGCGTCTGGAGCCGGTCACCGCCTCCCAGCCGGTGGTCCGCCCCGTCAGCACCGCAGCATCGCACGGCGGTAAGCGAACCTCGACGAATGCGAGCCGTGTGCCCTCGAGCGTTCGTGCGGCAGCCCGCACCGAAGAGCCCCGCGAGGAGAAGCCGAAGTCGCGTCACCCGCTCTCGACGGTGCGCCGCCGAGCCCGTAAGCTCAGCCCGCCGACTATGCTCGCTGTTTTTGCAGCAATCCCGCTGACCCTGGTCTTTATTCTGCTACTCAATGTGCTGATTGTGACCCGCCAGTACGACATGGTGGATTTGCGCGCGCAGGAGCAACAGCTTGTGCAGGAAAACCAGGCGCTGCAACAGGAGATTGGCTTCAAGGAAGCCCCGCAGGACCTGGCGGTTCGAGCAAGCACTCTTGGCATGTTTGTGAGCTCTTCGCAGGCGACCCTGAACCTACAGTCCTCCACGATTGAGGGCACTCCCGCCCCGGTGGCAAGTCCGACCGGTGTTGAGGGAAGCAAGCAGGAGAACCTGATTCCGCCTCCGGCAGCTGGCTCGAACGAAAGCTACGCCAAGAGCATTGTGGATGCGGACAAGTCCGTCCAGCAACGCCACGGCCAGGCGAGCGCTACGGCAAAGGTATCTGCAAGCGCCTCGGCAAGCCCCGCGCAGCAGGCTAACCCCGCTCAGCAGGCCAACCCTGCACCGAGCGCGCCTGCTAGCCCGGCTGCTTCCGCCGCCCCGAGCGCCGCTCAGCAGTCCAGCCCTGCCGCTAGCCCCGCGGCAAGCCAGCCCGCACGATAAACAACATTGACCACAGGATGCGTAGCATCACCGATAGACTAGACCAGCGAAAGGACCACCGCATGAGCTCCGACGCGCGTAAGAACGCGAACGAATCGGCATCCGGTCAGCCGGATCTGACCCGCCGTGGCTTCGTCGCAGGCGCCGCAGCCACCTGCGCTCTGGGCGTTATCGGTGCGAACCTGTTTATCCGCCAGGGCTTTGACCCCGGTGCGGTGGCGAATGCGTCCCGTCAGAAGCGTCTGCGCTCGCAGGTGCTGCCTGCTGTGCGTGGCCAGATTCTCGATATCAACGGTAACGTTATGGCGCGTACCGTGCAGCGTTATAACCTGACCGCAGATCAGAGCGCCGTGGCGACCTTTAAGCGTTACAACGAGGACCGCACCCAGAAGATTGAGGTCACCCCCAACCAGCTGGTGTACGAGATGGTCGATATTCTCAAGACCGTTGACCCGGGCATTACCGATGAGTTCATCAAGTCCAAGCTGGACGGCACCTCCAAGTACTCGGTGATTAAGGCAAATATCACCCCGGAAATTTTCAATAAGATTGATGCTCTGGGTGCGCCCTTCATCTACGGTGAGGCATTCTCCCAGCGCCTGTACCCCAACGGTAGTGTGGGTGGCTCCGTGGTCGGCAAGTACAACATTGTTGAAGAGGCTGACGGCAACGGCAAGGGCGGCACGGTGTCCCGTAACTTCTCGGTGGGCATTGAGCGTGTCTTCGAGAAGGAGCTTGCCGGTACCCCCGGTGAGCGCACCTATGAGATTAGTGCTGATGGTGTGCGTATCCCCGTGGCGAAGGAAGAGCAGCGCCTGGCGGTGGACGGTAAGAATATTCGTCTGACCATTAACCGTGATGTGCAGTATTTTGCGCAGCAGGTGGTACGTGCTCGCGCTGAGGAGCTGAAGGCTGAATGGTGTACCGCCATTGTTATGGATGTGCGTGACGGCTCCATTTTGGCTCTCGCTGATTCCTCTACGATGGACCCGGGTGCGGCAACCATTGAGGATGCTGCGGATATGACTCCGCGCGCTATTTCGCAGAACGTGGAGCCCGGTTCGACCGAGAAGATGCTGACTTCTTCGGCGCTGATTGAGCAGGGCCTGACGACTCCAACTAGTGTGTATGATGTGCCCGCGACCCTCACGATTGACGGCCAGACTTTCAAGGACGCGTTTGAGCACGGGGCGCAGAAGCGCACTTTCTCGGGCATTATTACTGACTCGATGAACACCGGTACGGTGCTGGTCGGTCAGAAGCTCAGCAAGGAAGAGCGCTACAACTGGTTGAAGAAGTATGGTGTTGGTGAGTTTACCGGCATTGAGCTGACCGGTGAGGAGCAGGGCCTGATTGCTGATTGGCGTGATTGGGACGGCCGTCAGCAGTACACGGTGCTGTTTGGTCAGGGCGTTGCGCAGACTCCGCTGCAGACCGCAATGATTTTCCAGGCGCTGGGCAATAAAGGTGTTCGTCTGAAGCCGCGCATTGTGGACGCGATCATTGACGCCGACGGTACCGAACATAAGCGTGCCGTGGAGCCTGGCGAACGCATGGTGAGCGAGCAGACCGCCGCCTCCTGCCTGACTCTCATGGAGAACGTGGTGGAGCAGGGCCATGCCCGCCCCGCGAAGGTGACTGGCTACCGCGTGGGCGGTAAGACCGGTACTGCGGAAGCTCCGAGTGAGAAGGGTGGCTATGACGGCAACACGACGTCCTTTGTTGGTGTGGCGCCGATTGAGAACCCGCAGTTCTTGGTGGCGGTGACCATGCAGCGTCCTGAGGGTAGCGTGGGTACGAACGGTACGACGGCTGAGTTCTCCAAGATTATGGAGAAGACTCTGCACACCTATAATGTGCCGCGTTCTACCGGCGAACCGGAGTTGATTCCGCTTTTTGCTGAGGACAGCCCCAATAAGACGAGCTAAAGGCAAGCGGGGGAGAGGTGCCCGGTAGCTGATTCGTGATGAAGAAGCCCCGGCACTGAACACCTGTCGAAGCCTAAAGACCGTAGAATATTGAATGACCCTGTGTGCCTTGAGCGCATTGACCATACAGAGCTCACCGCTTCGGACAGCGGAGAGGAAAGAAGGACGATGGATACCGCATCTCACGCACCCGGCCAGAACCTGCTGGGCGGCGACGCTCAGACTCTGCGCCCGAATTCTGTGCACCCGGTGAGTTTGGCGCACCTTCGCGAACATCTGCAGGGCTTGGGCGCTCAGATGAGTTCCCAGCCGGCTAGTGGCGTTCAGGGCTCCGAATCCGGTGATTCTGTTGAGGTCACCGGTATTAGCATGGACTCCCGAGGCGTGCGCCCGCAGGACCTGTACGTGGCTCTGCCCGGTGCGAAGGTGCACGGTGCGCAGTTTGCTGAGGCTGCGTTGAAGCTGGGTGCTTCCGCTATTTTGACGGATGCTGCCGGTGCACAGCTGCTGGGTGAGGCGCCGGTGCCTGTCCTGGTGACTGAGAACCTGCGCGAGTATGTCGGTCCGTTGGCTGCGCTGATTTATGGTTCGGCGTCGTTCCCCGCTACCCACCGTTACGCGGTGACCGGTACGAACGGTAAGACCACCTCCACCTATATGCTGGAGTCGGTGTTCCGCACCGGCCTGGGTGTGAAGACCGGTCTGATTGGCACGATTCAGATTCTGATTGATGGTGTGTCGGTTCCTTCGAAGATGACCACCCCGGAGTCTCCTCACGTGCATTCTCTGCTGACGATTATGGGTCAGCATCAGGTGCGTTGCGCGGCGATGGAGGTGTCTTCGCACGCGATTGATTACCACCGTGTGGACGGCGTGAAGTACGCGGTTGCTGGCTTTACGAACCTGACCCAGGACCACCTGGACCTGCACGGCACTATGGAGCACTACTTCGACTCGAAGGCTCAGCTGTTCACTCCCGAACGTGCCGAGCTGGCTGTGATTACTGCTGATGACGAATGGGGCGAGAAGATGTTCTCCGCCGCTTGCGAGCAGATGGGTGCGCAGCAGGTGCACCGTCTGGTGACTGCGCGCGGTGCCGGTCTGGCTGAGGTGCCCGCAGAGTTTGGTGCCCGCGACTGGGCTGTGGTGAAGGTTCAGCGTGAGGGCCTGGGCCACCGCTTCCACGTGGCTAATGGTGCCGGTGAGAGCGTTGAATGCTACACCGGTCTGCCCGCTGACTTTAACGTTTCGAATGCCGCGCTGGCGGCTCTCATGGCGTACCTGGACACTGACTCCGCTGAGCGTGAGCGCCTGTTGCCCGAGCTGGCGTCCGGTTCGGTTCTGACTCCGGTGGTGCCGGGTCGTATGCAGCTGATTTCTCTGGCTCCGCACGCGATTGTGGACTTCGCCCACAACCCTGACGGACTGACCCGTGCCCTGGAAGCAATGGACCGCCCCGGCGACGGCAAGGTCATGATTGTTTTCGGCGCGACCGGTGAGCGTGATCAGCTCAAGCGCCCGATTATGGGTGCGATTGCGGCACAGTACGCAGATATTGTGGTTGTGACTGATGACGACCCGCACGGTGAGGCGCCCGAGCCGATTCGTGCCGCCGTTGAGGAGGGCGCGCAGAAGGCTGAGAACCGCCGAGCCACCCAGATCCTGAATATTTCTCCGCGTGCCGCCGCTATTGATGCGGCAATTGCCCTGGCGGGCGAGCATGACGCCATCCTGATTGCTGGCCGCGGCCACGAAACCGAACAGGATGTTGACGGCGTGGATATCGCCCTGGACGACCGCGTTGAAACCGCCCGTGCCCTGCGTGCGCACGGTTTCGAGATTCTGCCTGACTACCAGCGCATGCTCGATGAAAGTGACTCTAAGACCGCTGAAGGTATGGTGAAGAATGATTAAGCTCAGCGCCGCCCAGATTATTGAGGCAACCGGCGGCACCGCTATCGGCCTGGAGGGCCGTGAGGAGCAGGTGTACGCAGACTTCGCCACCACCGACTCCCGTGAGGTGCAGACCGGCACCCTGTTCGTGGCGAAGCCCGGTGCGGTCACTGACGGTCACAGGTTCATCCCCATGGCGTTTGAGAGGGGCGCGACCCTGGCGCTGGTCGAGCGTGAAGTACTCGACGAGCAGGGCGTGCCCTACCCGAGCATCCAGGTGCCCGATGTGGTGCTGGCGATGGGCGATTTGGCGCGCTATTCCATTGAGCAGATGCGCGCTCAGGGTGAGCTGACCGTTATCGGTATTACCGGTTCTGCCGGTAAGACCACCACCAAGGACCTTCTTGCCGCCATTTTCACCCCGGAGGGCCCGACCGTTGCCCCGGTCGGCTCCTACAACAGTGAGGTGGGCGTGCCCCTGACCGTTTTCCGTGCGGATGAGTCCACCCGCTACCTGGTCATTGAGATGGGTGCGGACCGTGTGGGCAACATCGAGTACCTGGCGAATATTGCGCACCCCGATCACGGCGCAATCCTGAAGGTTGGTACCGCGCACGCTGGCGAGTTCGGCGGCGTGGACAATATTGAGCGCACCAAGGGCGAGCTGGCTGAGGGCGTTCAGCCGACCGGCTCCCTGGCTCTGAACGCTGACGATGAGCGCGTGCTGCGCATGGCGTCGCGTTCGGTTGCCCCCATTACCTACTTTGGCGTGGGCGAGAAGACCGACGCGAACGGCCAGCCCTACGAACGCTACGTGGCGGCGCTGAACCTGCGCACCACCGACGCTGGCTGCCCCGAGTTCACTCTGCGCCTGCCCGACGGTAGCGAGTACGAGATCTCCTCGCAGCTGATCGGTGAGCACCACGTGCACAACCTGCTGGCTGCGGCGACAATCGCCTACAACAGCGGTATTTCGGGTGAGAAAATCGCTCGCGCGCTCAACAAGGCGGCGGCGGCTTCGAAGTGGCGTATGGCTCGCACCGACCGCGCTGATGGCGTGACCGTCATTAACGACGCATACAACGCGAACCCCGAGTCGATGGCAGCGGCACTGCGCACTCTGGCGCAGCTGGGCCGCACCGTTGACCCGGCGACCGGTCAGCCGCACCGCACCTGGGCTGTTCTGGGTGCCATGCTGGAGCTCGGTGACGCCTCCGTGGAGGAGCACGACCGCATCGGTCGCCTCGTGGTGCGCATGAACATTTCCAAGCTGATTGCTGTGGGCGACGAGACGAAGCCCATCTACAATGCTGCTCATCTGGAAGGCTCCTGGGGTAATGAGGCGACCTGGGTGAAAACCCCGGAAGAGGCAGAGCAGATCCTGCGCGCCGAGGTTCACCCCGGCGATATTGTGCTCTTCAAGTCCTCGAACGGCGCGAAGCTGGGCATTCTGGGTGACCAGGTTGCTTTCGCCGAGTACACCTTCGGCGCTGAGGAAGAGCAGGCACCGACCTGGCTTTCTGCCGGTGACTTTGTTGAAACCACCGATTTGAGCGACCACCTTGCCGCTCACCTGGACGGTACCGCTAATGGCGACCGTACTTCGACCGAACAGACCACGAACGAAGGGTAGCGCTTTATGATTACCGTGCTGATTGCTGGAATCCTCGGATTCCTCATCTCCCTCACCGCGCTGCCGGTGTTCATCAAGAAGATGAAGTCCCTCAAGCTTGGCCAGCTCATCCGTGAGGAAGGCCCGGCGGCCCACCAGCACAAGGCGGGTACCCCCACCATGGCGGGTCTGATTTTCATCCCCTCGGCGATTCTCGCCTACTTCTTGACCCTTGCGGTGAGCGCCCTGTTCTTCGGTACCGCGCCGGTACCGACCGCTACCGCGTGGCTGACCATCGCCTTCACCCTGGGCATGCTCGGTGTGGGCGCGGCGGACGACATCATGAAGTTCCGCAATAAGGGCAACGAGGGTCTGACCGAGAAGCAGAAGACCATTGGTCTTCTGGGCGTGACCCTGCCCTTCGCGTACCTGGCATTCCAGTTCCCGAACGAGTCGGGTGCTCGTCCGGCGTCGACCGCCATCTCTTTCGTACGTGACCTGCCCATCGATCTGTTCGCGGCGGGCGCGGTCTTCGGCTCCATCCTGCTGGTTGGTTGGATTACCCTCATCTCCCTGTCCGGTACGAACGCGGTGAACTTCACCGATGGTCTGGACGGCCTGGCTGGCGGCATCATGATGACCATCTTCTCCGGCTACCTGACCATCAGCATCTGGCAGTACGTACACGCCTGCTCCGCCGGTGCCGGCACCGCCTGCTACGATGTGCGCGACCCCGGTTCGCTGGCTCTGATTGCCGCATCCCTGGTAGGTTCGCTGGCTGGCTTCCTCTGGTGGAACGTGTCGAAGGCACAGATCTTCATGGGCGACTCCGGTTCCCTGGCGCTCGGTGGCGCAATGGTTGCTTTCGCGCTGTTCACCCGCACCGAACTGCTTCTGCTGGTCATCGCTCTGATTCCCGTGCTGGAAGTGTTCTCTGTGATCGTGCAGAAGTTCGTGTTCAAGACCAGCCGTAAGCGTTCGGTCGCAGCGGGGGAGAAGCCCCTGCATGCGCACCGTTACTTCCGTATGACCCCCTTCCACCACCACATGGAGAAGGTCGGCGTCAACGGCAAGTACTCAATTGATAAGCGAGGCATTGCCCCCGGTACCGTCAGCAGCGGCGAAGTGAACTCCGTGTTCCGCCTCTGGGTTGTTAACGCCCTCTGCGTGCTCGTTGCCCTGGCGCTGTTCTTCGGTGACTGGTTCTCGCAGACTTCTGGAGTGATTCACTAATGTCAACTAATGAACAGCCGGATACAGCTCGCATTGAAGCGAACGCCGCCGCTATTGCGGTGAACCCGGTGTATGAGAACGAGCGCCTCGCGGAGCTGACTCACTGGGGCGCCCCCTGGGCTAACCTGCGTGTGGTCGTGGTGGGCATGGGTACCAGCGGAGACGCTGTGACCGATGTGCTCGCTCAGCTGGGTGCGAAGATTGTTGTCATCGACGGGGCAGATACCCCGGAGAAGCGTGAGCGCATCGACCTGTACGCTAACGCCTACGGCAACGTTGAGGGCCTGTTTGGTCCCGAGCACATGCGCGCACTGCCCCCGGTGGATGGTCAGGAACCCGAGCTTGTGGTAACCTCCCCGGGCCTGCGTCCCGACCACCCGGTCATGCTGGACGCGTATGAGCGTCGCATCCAGATTTGGGGCGATGTGGAGCTGGCGTGGCGCCTGAATGAGCGCAGCGACCGCCCGACCCCCAAGTGGCTGTGCCTAACCGGCACGAACGGCAAGACCACCACCGTGGGCATGGTCGATTCCATCCTGAAGGCTGCCGGTAAGAAGGCTATTCAGGTCGGTAATGTGGGCATGCCCATCGTGTACGCGATTGCCGACGATGAGCCCTACGAGTTCTTCGCGGTGGAGCTGTCGAGCTTCCAGCTGCACTGGACCTACTCGCTGTCCCCGTACGCTTCGGTGGTTCTGAACATTGCTGAGGACCACGTGGACTGGCACGGTTCGTTCGAGTGTTACAAGGCTGATAAGGCTCGCGTGTACGAGCACACTCAGGTTGCCTGCATCTTCAACACCGACCACGTGGACACCCTGCGTATGGTCGAGAACGCGGACGTCATTGAGGGCGCTCGCGCGATTGGTTTCAGCTCCACTGAGATGCCCGCCGTGTCGATGCTCGGCCTGGCTGAGGACATCATGGTGGATCGAGCCTTCCTGAAGAACCGTTACAACGAGGCGTATGAGCTGGCGGTTCTGGAGGATCTCGCTCCGGCACCCGGTAAGATGCCCGCAAAGCACACCGTGGAGAATGCTCTGGCGGCTGCGGCTCTGTGCCGTGCGGCTGATATCGACCCGAAGGCTGTGGGCGCTGGCCTGCGTTCCTTCAAGACCGGTGCACACCGCAACCAGCTGGTGGGTTACGCGAACGACATCATGTGGGTGAACGATTCGAAGGCTACGAATCCTCACGCTGCGAACGCGTCGATGAGCGGCTACCCCTCGCTGGTGTGGATTGCTGGCGGCCTGTCGAAGGGCGTTGAGTACGATGAGCTGATTGCTGCCCACGCGCAGCGTCTGAAGGCTGTGCTGATTATCGGTACCGATACTGCGGCGTTGAAGTCGGCGTTGGCTAACCACGCTCCGCAGGTTCCGACCTACAATATGACCGCCGCTGTGGCTGATTCTTCGGACGGCATTGCCGTGATGAACGCGGCCGTTGCGAAGGCTGCTGAGCTGGCGCATCCGGGCGATACCGTGCTGATGGCTCCCGCGTCTGCGTCGATGGACCAGTTCAAGAATTATGCGGTGCGCGGTGATGCGTTTGCGAACGCTGTCGCCGCCCAGCTGGCTGACTCTTAGGACGCTACCTGCAGGGGGTGTCTCGGGTGACCGGGGCGCTTTCTGCGGGTTCTTCTCGGGGGTGGGATGGTAACGGTGTCCCACCCCTGAACCTTTTTCGTGTATTCGCCACGACGGATCCGTGGCAGTTGAGGCCTATAGGAGGGCATGTGAGTACCAGCGCATCTTCGGCGCGTTCGGCTTCTTCGGCGCGTTCGACTACGAGTGGTCGTTGGGCGTCTTTGCGAGCCGGTTTGGAGGATTTCTCTGCGCCGTTCCGTGCTCGTGCCGGTAGGCTGTACCGTCGTGGTTTGAAGGCTGACCTGTGGGATGTGCCGGTGATGCTGCTGGTGACGACCCTGGGTCTGGCTATTTTTGGCTGCATTATGGTGCTGTCGGCGTCGAGCGTCACCATGATTTCGCAGGGGCAGTCGCCGTTCTCGCAGGTTTCGTCTCAGATTATGTTCTTGGTCGTGGGCGTTCTCGCGATGGCGGGTATTACGCGTATCCCTGTTGGGTATTACCACAAGAAGTCTGTGGTGTACGCGATGCTGATTGTCGCGTTGGTCATGCAGCTTGCTGTGGTGGTCGTTGGCGTTGAGGTGAACGGTAACCGTAACTGGTTGAAGATCCCCGGCATCGGACAGATCCAGCCGTCGGAGTTTTCGAAGCTGGCGATTATTATGTGGCTGGCGTGGGTGTACAGCCGTCACGGCGATATTTCTCGTAGTATTTGGCGCACGCTGTTCCCCTCGATTTATGGTGTGGGTGCCCTGGTGCTGCTGATTATGCTCGGTGGTGACATGGGTACCGCCATGGTGTATGGCTTCATTTTTGTGGGCATGATGTGGCTGGCGGGTGCTTCTCGCAGCTCGCTGCTGAAGATTGGCGGCGCGTTTGCGGTGTTGGCGCTGGTGGGTGTGCTCAGTAGCGCGAACCGTGTGGCTCGTATTTTCGGTATTTGGGGCTCGTGCACGAACGCTAACTGTGACCAGGCGAATTCTGGTGAGGTGGCGCTGACGACCGGTGGCTTCTTGGGTGTTGGTCTGGGCCAGTCGCGCCAGAAGTATAACTACCTGGCTGAGGCGCATAACGACTATATTTTCGCCATTATTGGTGAGGAGCTGGGTCTGCTGGGTACGCTGGCGGTTCTGCTGCTGTATGTGGGCCTGGTGTACTGCGCGGTTCGTATTATGCTGCGTACTACTGATCCGCTGGTGCGTTTGGCTACGGGCGGCATCATGATTTGGTTGACCTCTCAGGCGATTATCAATATGGGCATGGTGTCCCGTATTTTGCCGGTGATTGGTGTGCCTTTGCCGTTTGTCTCCTATGGTGGTTCGTCGCTGTTGTCCTCGTTGTTTGCGGCGGGTTTGTTGTTGGCGTTTGCGCGGCAGACTCCGTTGCGTGGCGCGACGAAACCGTCGAATATTGAGACCCAGAGCGCGCGTGAGGTTCGTCGTGAGAATGCTGAATGGCAGCGTCGTACGCCGTTGCAGGATGTGCTGAATCAGGAAGAGGCTGCTCGTGCGGCTGCTGGTGGCCACCTGTTGAAGGAACATAATCCTTTGAAGGTTGTTTTCGGTCCGGAGAGTACGTTGCGCCGTTGGTTGGGTTTTGCGCCGGATCAGCAGCGCGAGTTGTCTCGTGTGGCTCGTGAGCAGGAGCGCCAGGCCCGGGAGCAGGCTCGTCGCGAGGAGGAACAGGCTCGCCGGGAGGCGGCGCAGGCTCGAGAAGAGGCGCGTCTGGCTCGTGAGGAAGCGCGTCTGGCTCGTGAGGAAGCTGCCCGTGTGAAGGCGGAGCAGAAGGCTGAAGCTCAGAAGCAGAAGGCCTCGCAGAAACCTGCACCGCAGAAGCCTGCACCGAAGAAGGCAGCTCCGCAGAAGGCTCCCGCTCAGCCTCGTACCGGTCAGCAGACTCGTATTGCCCAGAAGAGTACTGCCTCTACTCGAGCGGCACAGGGTAAGCCTGCTCAGCCTCGTACTGCTCAGCCCCGTACCGCTCAGCAGCCTACTGCTCAGAAACCTGCTGCTCAGAAGCGAGTGCAGCAGGCTCGTGGTGCTCAGCCCCGTAGCGCACAGCACCGTCCGTCGGGTTCGCTACCTGCGGGTCTGCAGCCGCTGCATCCTGAGGATCGTCAGCGTCGTGCCCAGCGACAGGGCAATCCTCGACAGGGTAATCCTCGACAGGGCGCTCAACGTCAGGCAGCGCCGCGACAGGGCACCCAGGCAAAGGGTACTCAGGCCAAGGGCGCTCCGAAGAACAGCGCCCAGCAGGCGCAGCGTCCGGCTCAGGGCGCGGCTCGGAACTCGGATCAGCGCGGCACCCGTAAGCAAGGCTAAACCCCGCGGAACCCGCTCCGCGAAGCCTGCATATCGGGGGCTGAGATTCGGGGGAACGAGCTGCGGTTCGTGCCTCTACCCGTGATGAATATGTGCTGAATATAAGATAAAGCCCTCGCTATTGAGTTGTAGCTCAATGGCGGGGGCGCTCTTTTGAACAGGTGCGATAGCGTAAAATGATGCTGTACCGATGTGTTGGGAGAAAGACCTATGACGAAGAAGGCGCCCTCTATAGTCTTCGCCGGTGGTGGCACCGCCGGTCATATTAATCCGATGCTCGCGATTGCGCGTGCAGTTCGTGATCTTGAGCCGAACGCTAAGATTCTGATGCTGGGCACTGCGGATAAGATGGAAGCCGAGCTGGTTCCGGCAGCTGGTTTCGATATTGAGTTCATCCCTCGTGCGGCGTTCCCTCGTAGCATTAACCGTGCCGCTTTGGCTTTCCCCGCTAAGTTCTTTGGTGGCCTGTCGAAGACCCGCCGCATCCTCAAAGAAGCAGATGCAGACGTAGTTGTTGGCGTGGGCGGCTACGTGTGCCCGCCGGCGTATCTGTCGGCGTTGAGCGCTAAGATTCCCGTGGTGATTCATGAGGCGAACGCGAGGCCCGGTTTGGCAAACCGTCTGGGCGGTACGTTTGCTAAGTTCACCGGTGTGGCGTTCCCTAATACTCCTTTCCCGCGCGCGACCCTGGTGGGCATGCCGATGAAGGATGAGATTGCCTACCTGAACCGTGAGGCGCACCGTTCGAAGGCTCGCCGTAACCTGGGCCTGGACCCGCAGAAGCCGACCGTGATTGTGACCGGTGGTTCGCTGGGTGCGCAGAGCCTGAATAATGCGGTGGCGGCGTGCCGTGACCACTTTGCGGAGTGGGACTTCCAGATTCTGCATATTACCGGCAAGGGTAAGGCTGTTCTGGATGAGAACGGCGAGTTGTTGAGCGCCCCGAATTACCGTCAGATTGAGTTCAGCAACGGAATGCAGGATGTGTACGCTGCCGCTGATCTTCTGCTGGTGCGTTCGGGCGCGGCGACCGTCAGTGAGATTGCCGCTGTGGGTGTTCCCGCGATTTTTGTGCCGCTTCCTATTGGTAATGGTGAACAGGCTCTGAACGCTCGTTCTCTGGTGGAGGCGTCTGCGGCTCTGCTGATGAAGGATGCAGAGGTCACCGGTGAGTGGTTCGCCCGTGAGATTCCGGCTCTTATGGCGAACCCGGAGGAGCTGGAGCGCATGGGCGCTGCGGCGTATGAACTTGGTATCCGTGACGCGGCACGCGTTATGGCTGAAGCAGTATTGAAGGCAGCTGAGAAGTAATGACTGAATTGATGAATCTTGAGATGGTGTTGCCGGCACCGCTGAACCCGCCGTTCCCCGAGCGTGCGAAGATGAGCGAGTTGGGCCGTGTGCACTTCATCGGTATTGGTGGCGCTGGTATGAGTGCTATTGCCGCTCTGATGCTGCAGGCTGGTGTGACGGTGAGCGGTTCTGATCGTGCAGAGTCGGCTACTGTTGAGTCTTTGCGTGCTGCGGGTGCTCGTGTGGGTGTTCCTCAGCAGGCTGAGAACATTGTGGACGTTGATACCGTGGTGATTTCTACTGCGATTCGTGAGGATAACCCGGAGCTTGTTGCCGCTCGTGCGCAGGGTCTGCGTGTGCTGCATCGTTCTGAGGCGCTTGCCGCTGTGATGGGTGAGTCTCAGGTGGTTGCTGTTGCCGGTACTCACGGTAAGAGCACGACCAGCTCCATGATTTCTGTGATGTTTGATCAGCTGGGTGCGCAGCCGTCGTTCGCGGTGGGGACTGTGATTGCTGGTCGTGGCACGAACGCTCACCTGGGTGCTCAGGGCCCGGAGTCGATTTTTGTGGCTGAGGCTGATGAGTCGGACGGCTCGTTTGTGCGTTACCGCCCGGCTATTGCTGTGGTGACGAATGTTGAGCCGGATCACCTGGATTTCTATGAGACGGATGAGCGTGTCTTTGAGGCGTTCAACCGTTTTGTGGGTTCGCTGGCACCTAACGGTGTTGTGGTGACCTGCGCTGATGATGCGGGCGCGGCTGATCTGGCGGCTCGTTCTCGTGCGGCGGGTGTGCCCGTGGTGACTTACGGCGAGTCTGAGGGCGCTGACCTGCACATTAGTGAGATTACCAGCGCTGGTTCTTCCTCGTCGTCGCACCTGTTGTGGTCTTTTGAGTGCCGCGGTGTGCGTTATGAGGGTGAGCAGGATCTTGCGCTGAAGGTGCCCGGTATTCATAACCAGTTGAACGCTTCGGCTGCTTTTGCGTCGGCGTTGATCTCTGGTTACGAGGCAGCCGACATTGCTCGTGCTCTGGCTGAGTTTGTGGGCGCTGACCGCCGCTTCACCCTGCGTGGTGAGGTTGCGGGCGTGAAGGTCTTTGATGACTATGCGCACCACCCGACCGAGGTGTTCTGTGCCCTGGAGACGGGCCGTACCGTGGCTGATGGCCACAACTTGTACGTGATTTTCCAGCCGCACCTGTTCTCTCGTACTCGCGAGTTTGCAAAGGAGTTCGCGCAGGCCCTGTCGATGGCTGACCGTGCTCATGTGCTGGATATTTACCCGGCTCGTGAGCTGCCGATTGAGGGTGTGACCAGTGAGCTGATTACCGGTGCTGGTTTCTCTGAGGTTCGTTACGCTACCGCTGAGGACGCTATTGAGGATATTGTGACCTGCGCTCAGGATGGCGATATTGTGATGACCGTTGGCGCTGGCGATGTGACCGCTTTGGGTGCGCGTCTGCTGGAGTCCCTGGAAATCCGTCACGGTGGCGATTCGAAGAAGTCGGAGGCTTAGGCTGTGCCGATGAGTTCTGGTCTCTCTTCGGAGGGGTATTCCTCCTCGCGCGCACCGAAGGCTCCGCGTTCGCGTGCTCATTTGCGCGCCCAGCAGGTAGCTGAGAATGTGCAGGTTGAGGCTAAGAAATCTGAGCCTGTGCAGGCTGAATCTGCGCAGTCTCAGTCCGTGCAGTCTCAGACGGTGAAGGTTTCGGTAACAAAGGTTGAAGCCCCTCATGCTGAAGCCCAGCCGACTGGTGCTACGCAGACTAATGCCGTTAAGCCTGCTGTGTCTGCAACCTCCGAGGTTTCTGCCCAGCCTTCTGGCGCGCAGTCTGCCGCTACCCAGCCTTCCGCTACTCAGTCTTCGAGCTCCGTGCGACACATGCCGCGTAAGCCGGTGGTGCATAAGTCGCATAGCCAGAACGGTGCTGATTCTTCGGCTTCCAAGAGCGCTGCGGCGGTTCATTCTTCGGCACAGTCTTTGAAGGATTCGGTGCGTTCTGCGCTGATGACCGGTCGTACCGTGTCTGAGGTTGAGCACGCGCCTGAGCTGTTTGATGTTGAAGCGTATGAGGATTCCTCGTCGAAGACTTCATCCGCCAAGGGTGCCTCTGCTCAGAGCGGCTCTGCTCAGACTGCATCCTCGCAGTCGGTGAAGAGTGCAGGTAAAGGCAGCGATAAGGAAGCTGGCAAGAAGTCGGCGTCCACCGCTGATAAGGCATCTGCCGATTCTGCTGAATCTCGCGAAGAGTCTGCCGCTCAGAAGGCTAAAGAAAACGCCGAAGAAAGCGCTGATAAGGCCGGGGAGAAGGCTGTTGAAGAGCCTCGCCCCGCGAGCCGTTTTGGTCGTTGGCGTGCCGAGCGTGAGCAGCAGCGTGCCGCGGAGATTGAGAAGGAGCGCGAGCGTGCGAGCCGTCAGGCTCACCGTGAGCGTCTGCGTCAGGATCCGGGCCTGGACGGCCTGCGTGCTGAGGAACGCCCCCGTAAGGAGCGTGCGCCTCTGACTCGTGCCCGTAAGCTGCTGTACACCGCCTCGGTGCTGGCTATTATTGCGGTGCTGTACGTGGTGCTGGTCTTCTTCTCGCCCCTGTTGGCGACTCAGAAGATTACGGTGCGCGGCGCATCCCTGCTGGAAACTACTCAGGTGGAGCAGAAGCTGGAGCTTCTGCGCGGTGTTCCGCTCACTCGCATCGACGAGAAGAAGGTGCGTGAGCTGATTGGGCAGGATAATGTGATTCGTAGCGTGCAGGTGGAGAGCCGTCCGCCGCATGAGCTGATGGTGACTCTGAAGGAGCGTACCGCAGTTGCGGTTGTGAAGCAGGGCGATACGTACCATACTGTTGATAGCGATGGTGTGAGCCTTCTGGAGTCGGCAACTCAGCCCGATACGTCGGTGCCGCTGGTTCGTTTCAGCGGTGATGACCCGCAGACTTCGGCTGAGTTCCGCACTATTTCTACCGCGCTTTCGGCAATGCCCTCTGAACTTCTAGCTCAGGTTAAGGAAGCCGGCGCTACGTCAACCTCAAGTATCACTCTAACCTTGAGGGATAATACTACGGTGCAGTGGGGAACCGCTGAAGAGAGCGAGTTGAAGGCGAAGGTCCTGCTCTCCCTGCGCCAGGCTATTGCCAAACGTGCTCAGGAGGAGAAATCTTCCGAGGCACAGACGCAGAAGGTGACCGTCTATGACGTGTCTGCCCCGCGCGTACCGGTGACCCGTTAGGGGAACCATTCAGGCGCTTTATCCTCCCTTTTTGTGTGAAATCCGCAAAAAGAGGGGGTAATTGCGCTGTGTGACTAGGAACCGACAAAAACAGTTTGGTATCCTAGCAGATAAAGTCATTCTTTAGAGGAAACCTTCAGGCTTAGATTAAGCTGCGGGTCTTCCGAAGCTGGAACACGGAACAATCGAGGAATACATGGACGCTGGAACTCCCCAGAACTACTTGGCAGTCATCAAGGTCGTTGGTATCGGCGGCGGTGGCGTCAACGCAGTCAACCGCATGATTGAGGTTGGTCTGCGCGGCGTTGAGTTCATTGCTATCAACACTGACGCTCAGGCTCTGCTGATGTCCGATGCAGACGTTAAGCTGGACGTTGGTCGTGAGCTGACCCGCGGTCTTGGCGCGGGCGCAAACCCCGAGGTTGGCCGTCAGGCAGCCGAGGATCACGCGCAGGAAATTGAGGAAGTCCTCAAGGGCGCAGACATGGTCTTTGTGACCGCAGGTGAGGGTGGTGGCACCGGTACCGGTGGCGCACCTGTCGTGGCACGTATTGCCCGCTCCCTCGGTGCTCTGACCATTGGTGTGGTGACCCGCCCCTTCACCTTCGAAGGCCGTCGCCGCTCCAACCAGGCTGAGACCGGTATCGCTGCTCTGCGCGATGAGGTTGATACCCTGATCGTTATTCCGAACGACCGACTGCTGTCGATTTCGGATCGTAACGTCTCCATGCTGGACGCATTCAAGTCCGCTGACCAGGTTCTGCTCTCCGGTGTGCAGGGCATTACCGACCTGATCACCACCCCCGGCCTGATCAACCTTGACTTCGCTGACGTTAAGTCCGTCATGCAGGGTGCAGGTTCGGCTCTGATGGGTATCGGCTCGGCATCCGGTGAGGACCGTGCCGTGAAGGCAGCTGAGCTGGCTATCGCTTCGCCGCTGCTGGAAGCATCCATCGACGGTGCACACGGCGTTCTGCTGTCCATTCAGGGTGGCTCCGACCTGGGTCTGTTCGAGATCAACGAGGCTGCACGCCTGGTTCAGGAAGTTGCTCACCCCGACGCAAACATCATCTTCGGTGCGGTTATTGATGACGCACTGGGCGATGAGGCTCGCGTGACCGTGATTGCTGCTGGCTTTGACGCAGTGAACCCGGAGACCAACTCCAACGCTTCTACTGCTGCGGCTACTCAGGCTCAGCGCACCCAGGCATCCTTCGGCGGTTCCACTGCTGCGGCTGCTCCGGCTGCTAACGGCTACGGCTACAACGCACCCGCTGCTGCTCCGGCTTCCACCGGCGCTGCTGGCTTCGACGTTGACCTTCCCCCGGTTGTGGAGGAAGCTCCGGCTCGCCGCGACACCCTGGACGTCCCTGACTTCCTGAAGTAGTCTGCCCGGCTGTGAACGCATAGGCGTTGCACGGCTGAGAGTCTTATGAAGCTATAGGGGAGCTGAGAAACACGCACATTGTGCTGTTCTCGGCTCCCCTTTGCTATACCCGCCGTTATACCCGCTGACATCTGATGAAGGAATAGAAGATGAGCGATAACCCCAAAACTTCGCTGCTTGCCTCTGCCGCTACCCGCACCCTGGGTCCCTGGCGTGTGCGGGTGGGTTTCACCTCCCGCGCGGCGGGCAACCTGGGCCTGCATGTGGATGATGAGCTCGGCGGCGGTATGGATGCCTCCCTGGTGCGCACCCTCAACCACCGTGCCGCGCTGGAGGAAGCGCTGGGTACCGAGCCGTTCTTCTACCTGAACCAGGTGCACGGCGTGCAGATTGCCTACCCGGAAGATTATGAAGTGGAATCCTGCGCACCCGGTGCCCCGCAGGAGCGTACGGTTGAGCGTGCCCGCGCGGTGCTGGAGAACTCCCCGGTCGCCGATGCGGCGATTAGCAGTGAGGGCGTGCCCCTGGCGATTATGGTTGCCGATTGCATCCCCGTGGTGCTGGTGGGTGAGCGGGTCGCGAACTGGCAACCGATCCTGGCGGTGGCTCACGCTGGCCGCCGCGGCCTGCTTGACGGCGTGCTCCAGCAGACCGTGCAGCGGATGCGTCAGCTCGGCGCGGAGAAAATTACCGCCTGGCTGGGTCCGAGCATTTGCGGTAGCTGCTACGAGGTGCCCGAGGCGATGCGCATCGAGTCCACCGAACTGATTCCGCAGGTGCATTCGGTGACCAGCCAGCAGACCCCCGGCCTGGACCTGCCCGCCGGTGCCCGCGCCGTGCTCGAGGAGGCGGGCGTGCAGGTGAGCATGGACTGTGCGCAGTGCACGTTTGAGGAGCCCGAGGTGTATTCGCATCGCGGGTTCACGAACCGCGGTGAGAAGCCGGGCCGTATCGCGGGTCTGGTGTGGATCGAGAAGGCGGCAGAGCCTGCCGCCTAGAGCTGCTAAAGATAGAATCCGCTGAAGGAGAGAAGATGTCTGAAATGAACGTAGAAGAGAACCTGCAGTACACTCCCGAACGTGCCGAGCAGCTGCTGCAGAACTACCGCCGAGTGCTTGAGCGTATCCGCGCCGCGGAGCAGGACCACAGCGCAGTGCGTACCGAGGCGAGCGCCCCGGTGCAGCTGGTGACGGTCACGAAGTTCTTCCCCGCCTCCGACGCGGCGGCGCTGCTGGATGGGGGAGTGACTCTCTTCGGTGAGAACCGCGACCAGGAGGCGAGCGCGAAGGCTCGTGAGCTCGCCGCATACTGTGCCCAGCGTGAGGTGCAGCCCCCGCACTGGGCGTTTATTGGCCAGTTGCAGACGAACAAGGCGAAGTCTGTGGTCAAGTATGCCTCCAGCGTGCATTCGGTGGACCGCCCCTCCCTGGCAGACGCGCTGGCGAAGGCGTACGCAAACCAGCTGGCACGCTTTGAAGCGGGGGAGGCGCCCGCACCCGCGGCGGCGGAGCAGGGCGCGCTGACCTGCCTGGTGCAGGTGTCCCTGGCGGAGGTCGCGACGGCTGGCCACGCCGCTGAGGGCGCGCGCGGTGGTACGAGCGCCTCCGAGCTGCTGGAGCTGGTGGAACGCATCGAGAACCACGAGCATCTGCGTTGTGGCGGTGTGATGGCGGTGGCGCCGCTGGGCATGAACCCGGATGCGGCGTTTGAGAAGCTCTACGGTTTGGCGTCGCTGGTGCGTGAGCAGGTGCCGCACGCGACCGAGATTTCTGCCGGTATGAGCGGGGATTTGGAGGCGGCGGTGCGTTGGGGTTCGACCTGCGTACGCGTGGGTAGCGACATCATGGGTAAGCGCCCGGCGCTTTAGCCTCGCCTAAGCTACGTGCCGTGCGTTGCCCTTTCGAGCCCTGGGCTATTTTTCGAGCGCTGGGCTGCTTTCGGTGCAGACCTGCGGCATAATCATCGGTGCCCTTGACCGCCTGCGCGGGGTGGGCGCTGGTAATATATACATGCCGGTGCATGGCGTACCGTCACGCACTCACCTTCTGACGAAGCACCACGGCAGACCCTGTACATCACAAGCAAAGAACAGCGAGAGAATCATGGCGAAGCAAAGCCGTCTGGCGGGTTTCCTCGGCCTGGAACGATACCAGGACGCCGAGGCGACGCCGGAAGAATCCCCGCAGGCTGTGCAGGCTGACACCCGCAAGGAGGCGAATGCCTCCGCAAGGCAGGCTGCTACAGCACAGAAGACCGACAGCGCCAACAGGCTCTCAGCACTGCCCGGCTCGGCACAGTACAGCGTCGCCGAGTCGCAGAGCGAAACCTACCACCCGCAGGACGAACCCGCCTATACTGAACAGGAAGAGTACCTGCAGGCTGATAGCTACGATGACGGTACAGAAACCGAGTATCTGGACGCAGAAGAATCTGCCGACGGACGAGCAACCGTAGATGCAGCGGCATACGCCACCGCTCATACACCTGAAACCACAGCTGATCTGGCAGAAACCGAGCAGACTTGGGACGACGTCAGCGCAGACAATTGGGAGGAAACCCCGGTGCCGAATACCGAATATACCGAGCAGTACGCCGAGACGTACTCCAACGACGGCTACTACGACCAGGGCTACGAGCCCGAAGAAACCAACGGATACACCTACGGTTACGAGGAAGAAGAGGACGAATTGCGTCGCATCACCACTATCCACCCCCGCTCCTACAATGACGCAAAGATCATTGGTGAGGCATTCCGCGAGAACATCCCCGTGATTATGAACGTGGAAGAAATGCCTGACGCAGACGCAAAGCGCCTGGTGGACTTCGCATCCGGTCTGGCATTCGCACTGGAAGGCCGCATTGAGCGCGTCACCGCTAAGGTGTTCCTGCTGACCCCCTCCAACCTGGAGGTTCTGGGTGTGGCTAACTCCGAGGTTCCCGCCGGCTTTGAGACCGACGGCGAATTCCCCTTCGACCAGGGCTAAGGACTGATAGATGGGTTATATTTTCGCCCTCATTACGATTGTCGTCTACGTTCTCTACATTGCGATGTTGCTGCGCATGCTCTTTGACTGGGTGCGCATGTTCGCTCCGGAGTGGCGACCCAAGGGCATTGTGTTGCTCTTCGCCAGCGGCGTGTATGCGGTGACTGACTGGCCGATGAACCAGCTGCGCCGCCTGATCCCGCCGGTTCGTGTGGGTAACGTTGCGTTGGACACCGGCTTCCTGATTCTGATTGTTCTGTTGTCTTTGCTGCTGAGCATCATGATGCGGATGACCGCGACCTTCTCGTAAGCGCGTACTCCGCTAAGAGACGACAGCTGACGAGCACAAACGATAGACCCCCGCCTGCTTGACCCGTTCACGGGTTGAGTACAGAGCGGGGGTTTTCTGTACCTGTGTTCTGTACCTGTGTTCAGTACCTGTGTTCTATCTGGGGAGCGTCAAAATGCCGTCTCGAAAACCTTCTCAAAATGCACCGCAGGGCAGAAAATACAAGGGCGATAGCGGGGACTAGGGCGGATATTAGACGTGGTGAATCCCACCCTAGCGCAGAGCGAATATTTTACGATTCAACCGACGTATAACCGGGCACAGAAACCAAAGAATAGTAGAATTGGTGCCAACGACTGCATCGCGGCATGACCATGCCCTGAATCATCGGGACCCTGAAATATTGGGGCCACGCCCTATCTGGCTGGTGAATCCGCGGCACTCAACATCACCACCAAACCCCGTAGGGATACCCAGAGGAGAAGCCCATGGCAATCACCCCCGAAGACCTGATCACTAAGAGCTTCAAAATCGTAACCGAAGAGTCCGGTTACGACCGCAACGAGGTCGATGACTTCCTGGACGAGCTTGTTGTCGAACTGCGCGCACTCTACTCCGAGCGTGACGCCCTGGAACGTCAGGTTGAGCAGCTCTCTGCAAACGCACCCGATTCTCCGGCAGCGGCTGTAGCACCCGCACAGTCCTCGGCGGCATCGGCTGCACCTCAGGACGCGGCGGCGCTACTCGCCATGGCACAGAAGGTTCACGACGACTACGTGGCACAGGGCGAGAAGGCTAAGGCTGAACTGCTCGAAGAGGCAGAGAGGAAGGCAGACGCTATGGTGAGCGAAGCTCAGCAGCAGCGCGAAGAGGTTCTCTCCCGCCTCACCGACGAGAAGGAAGAGCTGGAGATCGCTGTTGAGGCTCTGCGTGGCTTCGAGAGCCGCTACCGCTCCAAGCTGCTGCAGCACCTGGACGCACAGGTTCAGGAGCTGAAAAACCTCAAGTCCATCGAGGCTTCCGCATAAATCAGTGTGCCTAAATAAGCTAACGACGCTTTGAAGCGTATGCCGCCCGGATTCTTTCTCTTCCACCGCTATTCACCGGGGAAGATCGAAAGAACCGGGCGGTATTCTCATGCCCGCCCGGCACGGCCTAAAAACCCAGCGTGCGAAGCGGGGGAGAGTAACCGCCACATCACCCCCGAATACTCGATGCGCTACCCCGATTTGCTAAGCTAGAGGGGCACTACCGAACGCGAGCGCGCCCTGCCTCCGTACCGTAGGCGCAACAACCGGCACAGACTAGAGGAGAGCTATGACCAACACCCCCAAGACTGCTGAATCCTCAGTCGCACAGGCTAGCGATAACGCCGCTGAAAACACCACCGAAGAAGCTACTGGACGCCGCGTGCGCATCCTTACTGGACGCTCCGCGGGGATTCTCGCGCTCGTGCTCGCCGCCGTCGTGTTCGCTATCGACCAGGGCACCAAATACCTGGTCGTGACCCAGATGCAGTTGGGAGAGCGCATCACCGTCATTGACGGGCTTCTGTGGTGGTACTCGATTCGTAACTCCGGCGCCGCATTCAGCATGGGCGAGAACGTCACCTGGATCTTCACCCTCGTCATGGTCGCCGCCGCAGCCGTGGTGCTCTACCTGCTGCGCCGCACCCGCGCCCTGTCCTGGACCCTCGCGCTAGGCGGTCTGCTTGGCGGTATCTGCGGCAACCTTTTCGACCGTCTCTTCCGTGAGCCCGGCTTCGGTTCCGGCCACGTGGTCGATTTTATTTCCGTGCCGAACTTCGCGATTTTCAATATTGCAGACTCTGCAATCTGCGTGTGCATGGCGTTCATCGTGCTGCTGAACTTCAAGGGTCTGAACCTCAACGGAACCCGTGTGCAGGCTGACGACAAGAATGCGGCAGGGAAGAGCGCCAAGTAGCTCCCCGTTCCGGCATACGCGCCGACGGTTACGTTGCCGACACACGTGCCTACTAAGACGTTCTCACACAGACGACCCCTCACACAGACAACCAAAGCAAACACCACCCGAAGGAGAGCCGCATGAGCGAAACCACCAACGCCGCCGAAGATTCGGCACGCATCCGCGCCGAATTCACCGTTGAAGGCGCGCTCGCCGGTATGCGCCTGGACGCCGCGCTCGCCGGTGCCCTCGACGCGCCGCGCACCCGAACCTCCGGGTGGATTCGTGACGGCCACGTGACCGTGACCAACAACGGCAAGGCCGTGAAAATTGGTAAGTCATACAAGCTGTCCGCAGGGGACGAGGTCGTCGTCGATGCACCCGCACCGCGCGATCTGGCGGACATCCGCCCCGAAAAGGTGGATGGCTTCCGCATCGTGCACCTGGACGACGACATCGTTGTGGTGGACAAACCCGCAGGCGTGGCGGCACACCCCTCACCCGGCTGGCACGGCCCCACCGTCATTTCCGCGCTCATGGGCGAGGGCATTTCGGTTGCTACCTCCGGCGCGGCAGAGCGCCAGGGCATTGTGCACCGCCTGGACGTGGGCACCAGCGGCCTGATGGTCGTAGCCCGCAGCGAACGCGCCTACACCGAACTCAAGCGAGCCTTCAAGGAACGCACCGTGGACAAGGTCTACCACACCCTCGTGCAGGGTCTGCCCGACCCGCTGCGCGGCACCATTGACGCACCCATCGGTCGCCACCCCGGCAACGAGTGGAAGTTCGCCGTGGTTGAAGACGGCCGCAACTCCATCACCCACTACGATGTGCTCGAAGCGTTCGGCCCCGCATCCCTGGTGGAGGTGCACCTGGAAACCGGACGCACCCACCAGATTCGTGTGCACTTCTCCGCGTTGCGCCACCCCTGCTGCGGCGACCTGACCTACGGGGCCGACCCGCGCTTCAGCGCCGAACTGGGTCTGACCCGACAGTGGCTGCACGCGCACCGCCTGGGCTTCGATCACCCCAGCACCGGTGAGCGCGTGACCTTCACCAGCGAGTACCCGCTCGACCTGTCCTACGCGCTGACCGCTCTGCGCGAGGGTAAGGTTCAGCTCGGCTAGACAACCCGGCTAGGTATAGCCGTCCGCGGACCGCCGCACACAGCTTCACATTCACCGCCCATCCTCCAGCCCACATCATCAGGAGATATCCGTGGCAACCAAAGATTTTGCGCACCTGCACGTGCACACCGAGTACTCCATGCTCGACGGCGCCGCGCGCCTGGGTGACCTGTTCACCCACGCTAAAGAACTCGGCATGAAGTCCATGGCGACCAGTGACCACGGCTTCCTCTTTGGCGCCTTCGACTTCTGGCGCCAGGCTAAGGCGCACGACATCAAGCCCATTATCGGTGTGGAGGCGTACCTGACCCCCGGCACGCACCGCACCGACCGTTCGCGTGTGCGCTGGGGCGACGGCTCCCGCGACGACGTGTCCGGTGGTGGCGCGTACACCCACATGACCATGTGGGCTGAAACCACCGAGGGCATGCACAACCTGTTCCGCGCCTCCTCGATTGCGTCGCTGGAAGGTCAGCTGTACAAGCCGCGTATGGACCGCGAGGTGCTGCAGACCTACTCGAAGGGCCTGATTGCCACCACCGGCTGCCCCTCCGGTGAGGTTCAGACGCGCCTGCGCCTGGGCCAGTTTGACGAGGCGGTCCAGGCGGCGAGTGAATTCCGCGATATTTTCGGTAAGGATAACTTCTACTGCGAGGTCATGGATCACGGCCTGGATATTGAACGCAACGTCCAGGAGGATCTGCACCGTCTCGCCAAGAAGCTGAACCTGCCCTTCGTCGCCACCAACGACCTGCACTACACCCGCCAGGAAGACCACACCGCCCACGCGGCGCTGCTGTGCGTGCAGTCCGGCTCGACCCTCACCGACCCCAAGCGCTTCAAGTTCGACGCGGATAACTTCTACCTGCGCTCGGCAGAAGAAATGTACGCCCTATTCGGCGACATTCCCGGTGCCTGCGAGAACACCCTCGAAATCGCTGAACGTTGCAACGTGGAGTTCAACACCAAGGCGAACTACATGCCGAACTTCCCCGTGCCCGAGGGTGAAAACGAGGAATCCTGGTTCGTGAAGGAAGTTGAAAAGGGCCTGCACTATCGCTTCCCGCAGGGTATCCCTGATGTTGTGCGTAAGCAGGCGGAGTACGAGGTGGGGGTTATTACCTCCATGGGCTTCCCCGGCTACTTCCTCGTGGTCGCCGACTTCATCAACTGGGCAAAGCGCAACGGCATCCGCGTGGGTCCGGGCCGTGGCTCCGGTGCAGGCTCGATGGTGGCGTACGCGATGCGCATTACCGAGCTGAACCCGCTCGACCACGACCTGATTTTCGAGCGATTCCTCAACCCCGACCGTGTCTCCATGCCCGACTTCGATGTGGACTTCGACGATCGTCGCCGCGGCGAGGTCATCGACTACGTGACCGATAAGTACGGTGAGGACAAGGTCGCGCAGATTGTCACCTTCGGCACCATTAAGGCGAAGCAGGCGCTCAAGGACGCCTCCCGCGTGATGGACCAGCCGTACTCGGTGGGCGAGCGCCTCACCAAGGCGATGCCGCCGGACGTCATGGGTAAGAACATCGCCCTGGCGAACGTGTACAACGAAGAGGATAAGCGTTACGCCGAGGCGGCAGATTTGCGTGCCCTCATTGAGGACCCGGTCGATAAGATTTACGGCCAGGTGTTTGAAACCGCGAAGGGCTTGGAGGGTCTGAAGCGTCAGTGGGGCGTGCACGCTGCGGGCGTGATTATGTCCAGCAAGGACCTGATAGACGTGATTCCCGTGATGCGCCGCGAGGCCGACGGCCAGGTCATCACCCAGTTCGATTACCCCACCTGTGAGGGCCTGGGCCTGATTAAGATGGACTTCTTGGGTCTGCGTAACCTCACCATCATCTCTGATGCGGTGGAGAACATTAAGGCTAACCGAGGCATCGACCTGGACCTTGAATCCCTCTCGCTGGACGACCCGGAATCGTACCGTCTGCTGGCGCGCGGCGACACCCTCGGCGTGTTCCAGCTCGACGGCGGCCCGATGCGCTCGCTACTCAAGCTCATGGAGCCCGAGGAGTTCGAGCACATTTCGGCAGTGTTGGCGCTGTACCGTCCCGGCCCGATGGGCGCAAACTCGCATACCAACTACGCTCTGCGTAAGAACGGTAAGCAGGAGATCGAGCCAATCCACCCTGAGCTGGAAGAGCCGCTGAAGGATATTCTGGACACCACCTACGGCCTTATTGTGTATCAGGAGCAGGTTATGGCGATTGCTCAGAAGGTCGCGAACTACACTCTGGGTGAGGCAGACTTGCTGCGCCGTGCGATGGGTAAGAAGAAGAAGGCGGAGCTGGATAAGCAGTACGCTACCTTCCACGACGGCATGATTTCTAACGGCTACTCTGAGGGCGCTATTAAGGCGCTCTGGGATATTCTGCTGCCGTTCTCTGACTACGCGTTCAACAAGGCGCACACGGCTGCGTACGGTCTGGTGTCGTACTGGACGGCGTACCTGAAGGCGCATTACCCGCAGGAGTACATGGCTGCGCTGCTGACCAGCGTGGGCGATAACAAGGACAAGCTCGCGCTGTACCTGAACGAGTGCCGCGCCATGGGCATTACCGTGCTCGCACCGGATGTGAACGAATCCACCCTGACCTTCGCCCCTGTCGGTGACGATATCCGCTTCGGTATGGGCGCGATTCGTAACGTGGGCGCGAACGTGGTCGAAGGCATGATTGCCGCCCGCGAGGAGAAGGGCCGCTATGAGTCCTTCAACGACTTCCTGAAGAAGGTGCCGCTGCAGGTGTGCAATAAGCGCACCATCGAGTCGCTCATTAAGGCAGGCGCTTTCGACGACCTGGGCCATACCCGCCGTTCGCTGTCCCTCATTCACGAGGCGGCAGTGGACGCAGCCGTGGCGGTCAAGCGTAAGGAAGCGGCGGGTCAGTTCGACCTCTTCGGCTCCCTCGGTATGGACGATGCTCTCGGCGACGAGCTGACGGTGACCATCCCCGACGTGCCCGAGTGGGACCGCCGCGAGAAGCTGAACTTTGAGCGTGACATGCTGGGCCTGTACGTTTCGGACCACCCGCTGCGCGGCCTGGAACGTGCGCTCTCGGATGCCGCAAGCCATTCGGTGCACGACATCATCGGTGAAGACTCGCACGTGCGCGACGGCGAAACCGTCACCATTGCGGGTATGCTCACCGGCGTTTCACGCCGTATTGCCAAGTCCAGCGGTAACCAGTACGCCTCCGTGGAACTGGAAGACCCCTCGGGTGCAACCATTACGGTCATGTTCTTCTCCCGCGCCTACGAGACGATGGGCGCTGCCCTGGCGGACGACCTCATCTGCTCGATTCGTGGCCGCGTGCAGCGCCGCGACGACGGCAGCGTGAACATGAGCGCGCAGGAACTGCAGATCCTGGAAATCAGCGATGACGGCCGCGCCGCACCCATCACTATCGTGGTACCCGAGTACCTGGTGACCGAGGCGAACCTGAAGGAGCTGAAGGAGACCCTGCGCGACCACAAGGGCACCGCGGATGTGCGCATGCTCGTGCGCACCCGCGATAAGGAGCAGCTGGTGCTGCTGGATGCGAGCGTGCGCGTGGAGCCGAACCCGAGCCTCTTCGGTGAAATCAAGACGATTTTCGGTCCGAGCTGCATTCGACGCTAAACAACGCACGCTAACAACGCACAACCCCCGCTGAGGGGAACGACAGGGTGGATTCTGCATAGCAGAGTCCACCCTGAGCGTATATTCACTCACAACATACGGTGTATCCGCTCTATATCACGGTAGAATAGGTATAAATATTCTTGAGCGCTGTATACGCGGGCGCTAGCGCCCAGCCAAGGAGAAACGAATGTACTGCCCCTATTGCAAGCACACCGACTCGCGCGTGGTGGATTCCCGCACCACCGATGACGGCGCCGCAATTCGCCGCCGCCGCCAGTGCACCTCCTGCGCTCGCCGCTTCACGACCGTTGAAACCACCACCATTTCGGTGATTAAGCGTTCCGGCGTGACCGAGCCTTTTGACCGTTCGAAGATTGCCGCCGGCGTGCGTAAGGCATGCCAGGGCCGCCCCGTGGGTGAGGATGATTTGGCGAAGCTCGCCCAGGAGGTTGAGGAGCTGATTCGTGCCCGCGGTTTGGCGGAGATTAACGCGCACGAGGTGGGTCTGACCATCCTGGAGCCGCTGTCGAAGCTGGACGCGGTTGCCTACCTGCGTTTTGCGAGCGTGTACCAGGCGTTTGAGAACCTTGAGGACTTTGAGGAGGCGATTGCGCGTCTGCGTGAGGACCGCATCGCCCAGTAACTAGCTAGCACAGCCACTAGCTAACCCAGTAGCTAATGAGCTCAGCCGCCGCTACATGAGCGGCGGCATACAGAAGGGACCGCCTTCCGAATGATTCGGAAGGCGGTCCCTTCGTACGTATGTGAAGCGCTATCCGAGGCGGATAGCAGGAAGCAAACCCTTACGCTTCGCCGCGGCGCTGACGCGGCCGCGGGTGGGTTGAGGAGACCTTACGCTTCGCCGCGGCGCTTGCGTTCCTGCAGCATGCCGCCAGCCCACAGTGCCGCACCCACAATACCCGCGTTGTTACGCAGGGCAGCCATGACCATGGGGGTACGAATCTGATCCTCAAAGTAAGGCATGAACTTCTCCGGGTTCTTGGAGATGCCGCCGCCAATGATGAACAGGTCGGGGGAGAAGAGCATCTGAACGTGCTCGAAGTAGCGGTACAGGCGCTTGCCGTACTTCTTCCAGGACAGCTCGTGCACCTCTCGGGCACGGGCAGAAGCCTGAGACTCGGCGTTGTGGCCGTCGATCTCCAGGTGGCCCAGCTCGGTGTTCGGGATTAGCACGCCGTCGTTGATGAGGGCGGAGCCGATGCCGGTGCCCAGGGTGATGACAGCAATCAGGCCGTCACGGTTACGGCCCTGGCCGTAGGTTGCCTCAGCCAGACCGGCTGCGTCAGCGTCATTGAGGCCGTAGACGGTGCGGCCGTCCAGCGCCTCGCTCATGACCTGCTCCAGGTCGGTGTTAATCCAGGAGTCGTCCACGTTCGCTGCGGAGAAGACCATGCCGTTCTTCACCACTGCGGGGAAGTCGATGCCGACAGCCGACTCGGGATCCGGTGCCAGGTCGCGGCCCTGCAGCTCGTCGACTACGCGGCGTACGACCTCAGCCACAGCCTCGGGGGTTGCGGGCTTGGGGGTGTCGATGCGGAAGCGGTCGGACACGAGGTCGCCGGTGCGCAGGTCAACGATGCCGCCCTTAATACCGGTGCCTCCAATGTCCACACCGATCTGCAGGTCCTTGGGGGTGGGGGCGGGCAGCTCGTTGATGACGCCGGGTTCTGCGTATTCGCTCATGGTTTTCTCTCTTTCGCCCGCGCCTTCGCCGTGCAATCGGGTGAGTGGGCGGGCTTGTCAGTGGGTGAATTGATATAAAAGTGAGGTGCTGGGCTCGTACCTGCACAAGTCGTATCAGCACAAGCAGGAAACCCAGAGGGCTGCGGATTAGGGCAGGGTCAGGATGTCCGCGCCGTCAGCGGTCACCACGAGGGTGTGCTCGAACTGCGCGGTGCGCTTGCGGTCGCGGGTGACCACGGTCCAGTCGTCGTCCCACAGGTCCCATTCGATGGTGCCGAGGGTCAGCATGGGCTCGATCGTGAAAATCATGCCCTCACGGATCTCGGTGTCGTAGGCGGGTGCCGCATCGTAATGGGGGATGATGAGGCCCGAGTGGAACTCGCGGCCCACACCGTGACCGGTGTAGTCGCGAACCACACCGTAGCCAAAGCGGGCAGCGTACTTCTCAATGACGCGACCAATCACGTTGATCTGGCGGCCCGGCTTCACAGCCTTAATCGCACGGTTCAGGGACTCTTCGGTGCGCTCAACCAGCAGGCGGGACTCTTCGTCCACGTTGCCGACGAGCAGGGTCTTGTTGGTGTCGCCGTGCATGCCGTCCAGGTATGCGGTGACGTCCAGGTTGAGGATGTCGCCGTCCTCCAGCACGGTGGAGTCCGGGATGCCGTGGCAGATGACCTCGTTCAGGGAGGTGCACACGGACTTGGGGTAGCCGCGGTAATCCACGGTGGAGGGGTACGCGCCGTGGTCGCAAATGTACTCGTGGACCAGCACGTCAATCTCGTCGGTGGTGGTGCCGGGCACGCAAATCTTGGATGCTTCAACGATGGCGCCTGCCGCAATCTTGCCGGCTGCGCGAACCCGCTCAACTTCCTCGGGGGTGTACATGTTCGAGTCGTTACCCTCGTTGGCGGTGGGCTTACCCACGTACTCGGGGCGAACAATGTGCGAGGGGACCGGGTGCATGGGGGTGATGCGTCCGGGGGTCAGACAACCGACGGGTGCTCGACCGGGCTCTGCGGGAAGATTGTGCGAAGTATTCGTTTTGGTTGAAGACATAGTTTCATCTTACCGGGCGTGGGCGGGTTGTGTCGCTTGCTCAGGCGCTAAAAAGCGGCGGATACACAAGCCGTACCTTTTTCCCAGATTGTGAATAAAATTTCATGCACGCTGGAGGCAAAAACTGTGAGGGCGGAAAGCCGGGGTGGAAGGCAGCAGCGGAAGACCGCGGAGGGGAAACGCCGTGAGAAGCTCCACCCGCCTCATTGCCACGAACCTATGCGCGTGAGAAGCTAGAAACACCAACCCCTCACCGTCGAAGGAGAACCATGAGCCACCACAAGCACCGCCTGAGCGAAGCCATCGAATCGGCGGTCGAAAAGACCCTGCACGCTGCCACCGACGCTACCAGCGCCCACGAAGAAGAGTACTGGTACAACCTCAAAACCGGCGAGGTTGAACGCGGCCAGCAGAGCGCCGTCACCTCCCTGTGGGGCCCCTTCAAAACCTACGAGGAGGCGGCACACGCCATGGACCGCGCCCGCGAACGCAATGACGCCTGGGAAAAGGACGGCGGCTGGCTCTAAAGCACGAGCACCCTCAGCCTTGCTCAACGCCCTCAGCCTTGCTCAAGGCGCACGCCGCCCAACAGACATACAGCCTGAGATGAAAGACCCCCGCACCCGGCGCACCGGATACGGGGGTCTTTCTTCATCAAGCTTTTCTTCTCAGCCTAAAGCCTACTCAAAAGTGTGCTCAGCCGCCGGGAACTCACCCGAACGCACCTGATCGCGATAAGCACGCGCAGCGTCCTCCATGACCTGACCGACCTGCGCAAACTGCTTCACAAAACGCGGTACGCGACCGGCGCGAACACCCATCATGTCCTGCCACACCAGCACCTGACCGGTGGTCACATTCGAGGCACCAATGCCGATAGTCGGCACAGCGCCCACAGCCTCATCCACCAGCTGCGCAGTCTGGGTAGTCACCATCTCCATGAGCACGCAGAACGCGCCAGCCTCAGCCAGTGCCACCGCATCCTCACGAACACGCTCAGACGCATCACCGCGACCCTGCACACGGAAACCGCCCAGGGCATGCTCCGACTGCGGAGTGAAACCAACATGCGCCACCACCGGAATGCCGGTACGCACCAGGGCACGAACCCACTCAGCCATCGAGGCATCCGCCTCAATCTTGACCGCGTGCGCGCCGCCCTCCTTCATCATGCGAACAGCGCTCGCCACCGCCTGCTGCGGGGACTGCTCATAAGAACCAAACGGCAAATCAGCAACCACCATGGCGCGGGATGCACCGCGAGAAACCGCCGCAACCAGCGGAATCATCTCATCCAGGGTAATGGTTAGGGTCGACTCGTAGCCGAGCACCACATTCGCCGCCGAATCGCCCACCAGCAGCATGTCGATGCCGGCGCGATCAAAAATCTGCGCCGTCAGAGCGTCATAACAGGTCAGCATGGAGAACTTCTGACCGGTCGCCTTAGCCTGAGCCAGGTGAACGGTACGCACCTTCTTGACGCTGTCCAGGTCAAAAGGCTTCGATGCAGAAGCAGTCGCGGGAACAGCCGCAGAGGTAGCGGCAGGCTGTGCCGCGTAGGGCGAAGAGATCTCGGAAGAACGCTCAGTAGTCATGCTGACTATTCTAACCCTGCACGGCTCCAACCTGGCGTACCGCTCACCACGAGGGAACGATTATGCCTAGTTCCAGATGAGATTAATGTAGTAGGTCGGGAACGATGCAGCGGCGTTCTTATTCATCAGCTCCGGAACAGCGGAAGAAGCATCACTAAACTCACGCGGCAAATCGCGCTGAATGAGCGCCTGCTGCACCAGAGCATCCCAGTACAGCTGCATGATCGAATAGGTGCAGACTTTCTTCACGACGTCCTCCGCGTAGGACTCCCACGCCGGGAGCGCCGCATCGTTATCGAAGAAACCCTCATAGCCCTGGGACAGGCCCGTATCGCAGGCGTTCACCGCGTTCTTCGCGTACTGCAGCCAGTAGCTGAGGCTCAGCTCATCGGTGGTGTTGAAAGTAAACGCCTCATAGTCTGCCTTCAGCAGGGCGTAAGACGCCTGAATAGAACCGGCAAGCGGGGCGTGCGAAGAGAAGACAATAACGTCCAGAAGAGCAGCGATATACTCCATCTGCACCTTCTCGTATGCAATACCGGAAGGCTGAACCGGACCAGAATGCATCTGCACCAGCGCCTCCACCGCGTTGATGAAACGCTCAACGTCGGCGGTCGCCTTCACCATCAGATTCAGCAGACGCTGAACACACTGATAATCCTCAGAAATCTGCGAGAACACGCCAAAGGACAGGATGCCACGCTCAGAAGCAGCCGTCGCCAGAATCTGGCTCGTCAACCGCTGGCTCTCCGCCTCCGCCTTCGCCACGCTTACCAGCAGGGCACCGCAATACGCCAGGGCGCGGCCATCCACCAGCTGAGGCTGCTGCCGATGCAACGGCAGAAGACGCTCATGAATCTGACGGAAAATAGCGCTCTGCGCCAAAGCCTTCTTGCCCAGCTCCTCAGTCTTCAACAGCACAGTATCCGCCGAGAAATCACGCGGCACGAAACGACGCGCATCCGGCGCAGTAAACGGCGAATAGGGGCGACCCATCACCGGCTGCAACAGCGACATCGTGGTAAACAGCGAAAAACGAGCCGCCACCGGGTACAGCGAATCCGGGTAGTTCGGCGCATCCGGCGCGTTGATACGCTCCGTGCACAGAGTCAACCAGGTCTGCTCCACCGCCCGATCAGACGTAATGCCAACACCCATACCCAGGATGCTCTCGCCGAATGCCTCCGACGGAAGCTTGCCGGGGTTCATGGCACGCGCCTGCATGAGCGCCACAGCCAGCTCCACCGTATAGTTCGTGCGGCGCTTCTTGCCCGCCTCGTCAAGGTGCTGGAACGGACGCACGCCCGCAATCTTCTGACCGCGCGCCAGCGTATGCAGCTCCTTATTCATGGCGAACTGCTGCGGGTTACGCTGCATCATCTTCGACACCTCGTAAGCGCTCTTACGGTTCAGCTTCTCACGGCGCTGAGCACCCTCAGCCGACAGTGCATCATACTTGCCGCGGCTTGCGTGAACGTACCAGGAACGAATTACCTGAAGCGGCAAGAAGAAGAAAGTGTACTTCCACGACCAGCTAAAAATAATGATCGGAATAGCCGCGCTCGACCCCAAACGGCCCGTGTAACCGGTCCAAATGAACTCCATAAACGCACCAATCAGCGCCCACAATGCCAGGGTGCGAATCCTAAACGCCACACGGGAGGGGCGGTCCAGCAGGTAGGTCGCACCACCGGTCTTGTTATTCTTCATGACTGTCGGGCCAAAGACCGCAACCGCAAAAAGGCAGACCAGATATAACACCAAGAAAACAATGGGGGCGGCAACAAGTAGCAGCCACTCAAGCCCGGTGGGGTCAGCAGCAACCAGCGTGCTTGCCGCTAGAGGAATCTGTGCGGGCGCTACCTGCGCGGACAGCGCCTGCGAAGCTGATGAGAGAAGAACGGAATGTAGCATACCCCCATTATCGCAAGGCGACCCCGACCACGCCCCGCGAACCGTCATCTGCTAGGTATCTGAACACAACCCGCACCGCAGAAAGTGGGGGAGCGGCCCCCGATACCGCCCAGAATCTGAGCTACCGCGGCACACGAAAAGAGAATTTACACAAACGAAACCTCCCACCCACCCGCCACACAGCAGAACCCGATAGGCTAGATAACAACAGGACACACGCCGGGGCAAGGAGGCGCCAGCACCGCTGGTACACAACCCGCCGCAACCCCTTGGAACCCCAAGGGGTATGCATGACCTTCCGCAACAGGGTCTTCCTCACCTCGGCAGCAAATTTAGCGCGCCTCCGCCACCCACAGATGGGTACCACGCGGATGCGCGCCCGCACCGAGAGGGCAACTTATGGACCGCCAACAGGAATTCGTACTGCGCACCATCGAAGAGCGCGACATCCGCTTCATCCGCCTCTGGTTCACCGACGTGGTCGGCACCCTCAAATCCGTTGCGCTCGCACCGGCTGAAGTAGAAAGCGCCTTCGACGAGGGCCTGGGCTTTGACGGATCCTCGATTGAGGGTTTCTCCCGCATCTACGAATCCGACATGCTGCTGCAGCCGGACCCCTCCACCTTCCAGATCCTGCCCTGGCGCGGCGAGGAAGACTACACCTCCCGCATGTTCTGTGACGTGCTCACCCCCGACGGTGAGATCAGCGCCTCCGACACCCGTGGCGTGCTCAAGCGCGTGCTCAACAAAGCTGCGGAGATGGGCTTCACCTGCTACACCTCGCCCGAAATTGAGTTCTACCTGCTCGAATCCTCCAAGCTCGGCGCCGACGGATTCCCCGTGCCCGTGGACTACGAATCCTACTTCGACCACACCCCCGGCGGCATCGTGCAGGACTTCCGCCGCAAGGCAGTGACCATGCTTGAAGAAGTCGGCATCTCTGTCGAATTCAGCCACCACGAAACCGGCCCCGGCCAGAACGAAATCGACCTGCGCCACGCCGACGCCCTGCAGACCGCCGACAACGTCATGACCTTCCGCACCGTCATCAAGGAAGTCGCCTACTCGCTCGGCATGTACGCAACCTTCATGCCCAAGCCCTTCACCAAGTACGCCGGCAGCGGCATGCACACCCACTTCTCCCTCTTCGAAGGCGACACCAACGCATTCTTCGAAGCCGGTGCCGAATACCAGCTGTCCAAGACCGCACGCCACTTCATCGCCGGTGTGCTCAAGCACGCCCCCGAATTCACCGCGGTCACCAACCAGTTCATCAACTCCTACAAGCGACTCTGGGGCGGCGGCGAGGCGCCCTCCTACGTCTCCTGGGGCCACAACAACCGCTCCGCCCTCGTGCGTGTGCCCCTGTACAAGCCGAACAAGATGCAGTCCGCACGCATCGAGTACCGCGGCCTGGACTCGGCATCGAACCCGTACCTCGCCTACGCGGTGATTCTTGCCGCAGGTTTGAAGGGCATCGAAAACGAGTACCCGCTCATGCCCGCCGTGACCGAGGACCTCGCCGCCATGACCAACGCAGAACGCCGCGCCATGGGCTACAACCCGCTGCCCGCATCCCTGCGTGAAGCCATCAACATTACCGAAGAATCCGAGTTCATGGCGGAGGTTCTGGGCGAGCAGGTCTTCGAGCAGTTCCTGCGCAATAAGCGCGCCGACTGGGACCAGTACCAGGCTCAGGTGACCCCGTATGAGCTCAAGCACAACCTCGGAATCCTCTAACGGCTGGATTCTCTCACCTCTTCTGACGATGAGTGAACGCTGACAGCCTCAGGGCGGTACCCGCTACCGGTCAACACGCCGGCGGGTACCGCCCACAGGTCTATCAAATGCACCTATCGTCTTCACCGTTCACCGCCGATTTTTAGCCGCCGATTTTTGCCGGCGAAATTTATACTTTCCACCCCGGATCTACTCTCCACCCACAGTTCTCTACCCACGGTTCTCACGCTATGACTGACAGCTCCCACTACCCGACCACCGGGCTCATCCGCATTATCGACCCCGCCAAAGAACCCAAATCGCTGACCGACATCGCCCCCGACGCGCTCGACGACGAGCAGCGCGCCGAAGCCGAACGCAAAGCCCAGCTACGCCTGCACACCCGCATGATTGCCACCGGCTTCCACGACCCGTCCAAGGCAGAACGCTGGCTCAACGCACCCGAACTGAAGCACGTCTCGCAGGATGCGCTCTTTGCCGGGCTGCGCCTCGCGCCCTCACCGGATATTGCCCTGCCCGCCCTCGTGCGCCTCATTGAGAAGCATCCGGCGGTTGCTGAGCGCGCCAACCGCGGCGAAGAAGAATTCGGCATGTACCGCCTGCTCGGCGCCTCCCAGGCGATTGGCGATTTTCTCTACCGCCGCCCCGAGCACATTGACCCGCTCTTCGACACGCAGGTGTACCCGGCGGAGAGCGCGCTGATTCGCTCCCAGCACCCGGCGTCGATTCTGCCGGAAACCGACGGGGAATTCCTGACCCCCATCGCACCGCTGGACACCCTCTACCGCCGCGATATCCTCGCCGCCCTCGGTGCCGACCCCCACGCGGAGCGTCCGCGCGTTGCCGCCGAGCAGACCGGCAAAGACGGCTACGTGACCCTGCGCGTCGCCTACCGCGCCGCCCTGGCGCGCATCGCCCTGCTCGATGTGTGCTGTGAAGACCCGGTCGAAATGATGCCCACCATCGGTCGTCACCTCGCCGATTTGGCGGCCGCCGCGCTGGAGGGGGCGCTCGCCATTGCCCGCACCGAAGTGGCGGAGGGGCTGGGCCCCGGTCTGGCGGCTCCTCGCCGAGGCGAAGCCGTAGACGCCCTGGACTTGGCGATTATCGGCATGGGTAAGTGCGGTGCCCGCGAGCTGAACTACATCTCTGACGTTGACGTGGTGTACGTGGTTGCGCCCGTAGAACTCGCCGCCACACCCAATGCCGGGGTAGAGGGGGAGAGCGCCCCGCTCAAGCTCACCGAGAACGAATGTTCCACCATCGGCACGGAGCTTGTGCACGCCCTCACCCGCGCCATCATGGGCCCCGCACCCGAACCCGCCCTCTGGGAGGTCGACGCGAACCTGCGCCCCGAGGGCAAGGACGGCCCGCTCGTTCGCACCGTCGAATCCTACGTTCAGTATTACAAGCGCTGGGCAGAAAACTGGGAGTTCCAGGCGCTGCTCAAGGCGCGCCCCATCGCCGGTTCGGCGCAGCTGGGCGCCCGCTACGCCCGCGCAATCGACCCCTTCGTGTGGGAGTCCGCCGCCCGTGAATCCTTCGTGGAATCCGTGCAGGCGATGCGCGCCCGCGTGACCGACAACATTCCCTCACACCAGGTAGACCGCCAGATCAAGCTGGGCCCGGGTGGCCTGCGCGATATTGAGTTCACCGTGCAGTTGCTGCAGCTCGTGCACGGTCGAACCGACCCCGCTGTGCGCACCAAATCTACCGTGGATTCCCTCGCGGCGCTGACCGCCGTCAGCTACATTAGCCGCACCGACGCCGAAGCATTCAGCCGTGACTACAAGAAGCTGCGCGTGCTCGAGCACCGCATCCAATTGCAGCAGCTGCGCCGCACCCACCTGATGCCCGAAAAGGATGCCGAACAGCGCGCCCTTGCCCGCTCGATCCTTTCCCCGGAACGCAACGGCACGCTCTCTGCCGAGCAGATGCTCAAGGCATGGCAGAAAATTAAACGGAACGTCCGTTCACTGCACGAGCGGATCTTCTTCCGCCCGCTGCTCGCCGCCGTCTCCACGCTCAGCCGCGACGAAGTGGTGCTCAGCGAACAGGCGGCACAGGACCGCCTCGCAGCCCTTGGCTATCGCGACCCGCGCGGCGCCATGCGCCACATTAAGGCGCTCACCACGGGACTTTCCCGTAGCGCAGACATTCAGCGTCACCTCATGCCCGTGCTGCTGGGCTGGTTCGCCCGCGGTGTGGATGCGGACGCCGGCCTGCTCGGATTCCGCATCGTCTCCGAATCGCTCGGCAGCACCAGCTGGTACCTGCGCATGCTCCGCGACTCACCCGCAGCCGCAGAACGCCTCAGCCAGCTACTCTCCAGCTCGCGCCTCATGACCGACCTGCTCGAGGATGCCTCCGCCTCCATCGCCTGGCTGGACAAGGTCGCCGACCTCAAACCGCTGGGGGAGGAAGCGCTCGCCTCCGAGATTTCCTCCCTGCTGGCACGCCACGAGGACGCCGCCGAAGCGATGCGCGCCGTGCGCTACCTGCGCCGCCGCGAAACCCTGCGCACCGCCATGGGCTGGACCCTGGGCATCGTCGACATTGAGGACACCTGCGCCGGTCTTGCCGCCGTCGACGAGTGCACGATCGGTGCGGCGCTGCAGATTGCCCTGCGTGAACTCCAAACGGCGCCGGAAGGCGCCGAACCCGCCGAAGCTGAGGCGACAGCGAGGGAGAAGCTGCTCACCCGCATCGCCGTCATCGGCATGGGCCGCCTCGGCGGCGCCGAGAACGGCTTCGGCTCCGACGCAGACGTCATGTTCGTTCACGAACCCCTCGACGGGGCCGACGAAGACGCCGTGCAGGAACAGGCGGCACGCATCGTCAATCGCACCCTGACGCTCCTCAAACAGCCCGTCAAACCCGCCATTCGCGCCGAACGGCCCCTCGAAGTGGACGCCGATCTGCGCCCCGAAGGCAAGCAGGGCGCTATCGTGCGCTCGCTGGACTCCTACCGCTCCTACTACGAACGCTGGGCGGAAACCTGGGAGTTCCAGGCGCTCACCCGCGCCCGCCCCATCGCCGGCGACGAGGCGCTAGGCGAGGCTTTCGTGGAGCTCATCGACCCGTACCGCTACCCGGCAACTTTCACGCCCGAACAGGTGCAGCAGATTCGCCGCATGAAAGCGCGCGTTGAAAACGAACGCATGCCGCACGGTGCCGACCGCACCCGCCAGCTCAAGCTCGGCCGCGGCGGCCTCTCCGACGTGGAATGGCTCGTCCAGCTCGTACAGCTACGCCACGCGCACGCCGTGCCCTGGCTGCGCACCACCTCCACCCTGAAGGCGCTGAATGCGGCGGTTGAGGCGGGGCTGGTCGAAGCTGCGGATGCTGAAATCCTCAGCGGCGCCTGGCTGCTCGCCACGAAGATTCGCGGTGGCAACGTACTGCGCGGCGTGCGCCAATCCGACACCCTACCCTCGGGACGCGCCGACTTGGAAGCAATCGCCCGCTGGTGCGGATACCCCGCCGGCAGTGCACGCGCCCTCGAAGAGGACTACCTGCGCCAAACCCGCAACGCCCGCAAGGTCTACGAACGCCTCTTCTTCGAAGAACTCTAGAGACTCCAGAAAAACATGAGCCTGGCGTTTTTGCCGGTGCGGATTTCTGACGCAAATTTCATGGGGGAGGGGCGGGGAACCTGGTTCCCCACCCCTCCTTTTCGTTCTCTTGTGATTCTCTTTTGAAAAATTTTGTGGACGCTCAGCGGACATCCTGTGCCCGCCGCTATCCTCACGGGACCAGCAACCACCCCAAAACCCTGAAAATGTGACCGGCACCATGAAAATAAATTTTGCTCGCACTCCTCAAAAACGAAGCAAAACACCCCGTTCTGCCCCGGAAACATGCGGAACGCAGGGTAATTGGCAAAGGATTTGGCAAACACTCAAAAACCCCGTATAGTATTTACCTGTCAGCACGACGGAGCAACAAACTCCTCGTCATGATTCAAATTGAATACGCTGATATGCGGTTGTAGCTCAGTTGGTAGAGCACCACCTTGCCAAGGTGGATGTCGCGAGTTCAAGTCTCGTCAACCGCTCGTAAGGACTCCAAGAGTTCGAACGCGTTCCCTTGTGGAGCGTATGCGGTGAGGTGGTCGAGTGGTTAGGCAGCGGCCTGCAAAGCCGTGTACGCGGGTTCGAATCCCGTCCTCACCTCGCAACAAAACAATTGTTTTGTGAGCGCGATTGGCGCAGCGGTAGCGCGCTTCCCTGACACGGAAGAGGTCACTGGTTCGATCCCAGTATCGCGCACAGATAAAGCCCTTAGCTTTCGAGCTAAGGGCTTTTGTGTTTAACTTTTTGGTTTCTTGGGTTTGCGGGAGGGATGGTGTTCCTCTGTTGCCCTGTGTATGTTCTGGAGGCGGTGCTGCGTATATTTCCTCCGTGCCGTCGCAGGGGACCCGCCCTCGCTTCGCTTCGGGCACCCTGATGTCACGACGGAGGACACCATCCCTCCGTTCCCGATCTAAGGCACTCAGTCTTAGATTCGTAAATTCAGGGCTTGGGTGCGCGATACCGGCATAACGAACTTAAGGGAAGGGGGCTGTCGCCTTCTCCATCTTTTGCTGGCTCCGCCGGACAGGTGAGCTGAAATTGTGCCCCAGCGCCGCACCTTCTGAAAGCGACATTAGGGTGCCCGCCCGGGTGCTCTCCGCAGCGGAGCAAGGAGGCGCGGAGCGTCCGGGTGCGGCGGGTTCCCCTGCAGGAGCGGAGGAAGTGCATAGCTTGCCGACCCGCTGGGCATCAAAAACCACAGAGATGAAAGAGCCCCTACACGAGGAGATCGTGTGGGGGCTCTTTGCCGTTCACAGCGCAAGCTGAGGCGGGAACCTACCGCGGACAGGCGGTGTCGCCCGTAGCGACATCAGGGTGCCCGAGCTCTGCGAGGGCGGGTGCCCCTGTAGGAGAGAGGTGAGCACCGCCATCCGCAAGCTCAAAATCTAACGCTTGATAGCGTCCAGCGTCTCACGCTGAGCCTTCGCAATGCGCTTCTCAGACACCGTGTAGGCGGTACCAAGCTCCTGGGCGAAGAAGCTGACGCGCAGCTCCTCAATCATCCAGTTCACGCGGCGGAGCGCATCCGGCACGATGGTGCCTGCCGGTAGCGACTTGACCGCGTTATCGTAAGAGTCTTCCAGGTCCTGCACGGTGAGCATGAGCTGGTTGTCGCGGTGCAGGTTTGGTCCGAGCTTCGTCAGGCGCACCTGGGCGGCCTTGAGGTAGCGGGGGATGTGAACCAGCTGGTCGTAGCCGGTTTTCGCTACGAATCCGGGGTAGACGAGGTTCTCCATCTGTGCCTTCACGTCGGAGACGGCGTGCATGGTCGTCAGCGAGGTTGCCTTCTTGATTGCCTTCTTCAGCGCGGTGGCTTCAGAGAGGATTTCGGCGACGAGCTTGGTGACGTCGAAGACTGTCTCGATGAGTTCGGCACGCACGTGCTCGTAGAGTTCGCTGTATTCGGCGTGCGTGAAGATGGGCGTGTGCGGCACCAGGTGGTCGAGTGCCGCGACGGTGCAGTCGCGAATGAGTTCGTCGATGGAGCCGTGCGGGTTCTGAGTGAAGACGATTTTCTCCTTATGGGAGAGGTGTTCGCTCACGTAGCGTACGGGCGAGGGCACCTGCAGCTGGAGCAGGCGGATGATGCCGCGGCGCTGTGCGTGGAGCTGCTCGGCTTCGGTGGGGAAGATGCGCAGACCTACGCTGGTTTCTTCGTCGACAAGGGCGGGGTAGCCGTTGACTGCCTGGGTGGCGATGATGCGCTGTACCTTGCGGGGGATTTCTCCGTTGAGGAAGAGATCGGCGGGGAATTCGGTGAGGCCGCTGATTTCGCGTACCTGAGAACCATGCGCATCGGCTACCTGGGCGGTGCCGTTCTGAGCGTTCTTTGCGCTCTTCTTGGCAGAAGCCGCGGAGCTACCCGAGTTACCCGAGTTACCCGAGCCGCCCGAACCACCCTGCGCGAGCGCCACCATTTTTGCCATGGTGTCATCGGATGCGCCGAGAGAGTCGGCGAGGGCACCGCGAATCTCCTTGTGGAGCTGCTGCTGCAGGGCGCGCAGGTCCTTGCCTTCGCCCAGGATTTTGTTGTGTGCGTTGCGCACCTGGAATCCCATTTTCAGGTGTTCGGGCACGGCGTCCCAGTTGAAGGCTTCGGGCTCGACAACGACGCCGCGCAGGCGGCGTAGTACGAGTGCCAGGGAGGGGATGAGCTCGTCGGTGGCGGGGGAGTAGTCCTCTTCCAGGGCGGCGCAGGCGGCGCGTGCCACGTCGGGTGCGGGCACGAAGTTACGTCGAATCGCCTTGGGCAGCGACTTGATGAGCGCGGTGACGAGTTCGTGGCGCAGGCCGGGAATCTGCCAGCGGAACGGTTCGGGGTTCAGCTGGTTGAGGAACAGGATGGGTACCTGGACTGCTACGCCATCGCGCTTGGCGGCGTCGGTGCGGGCGCCTCCGATGCCGGCGGTGGGGGCGTATTCGTAGCGCAGGTCGAGGGTCAGTTCGCCGCTGTCGGTGCACTGCACCCACTGGCGGGGGAACTGGGAGTCGTCGTAGTCGGCGGCTTCCTCGTTGATGAGCTTTTCGGGGTTGAAGTCTAGGTAGTTGTCGTCTTCGAGACGTGCCTGCTTCCACCACTTGTCGAAGGCGCGCACGTCGGTCACGTGGGCGGGGATGCGTGCGTCGTAGAAGGCGAAGAGTACGGAGTCGTCTACGCGCAGGTCGCGGCGGCGTAGGCGTGCTTCGAGTTCTTCGACTTCGGCGAGGGCGCGCTGGTTGCGCAGGTAGAACTTGTGTTGGGTGTGCCATTGGCCTTCGACGAGGGCGGACTGGATGAACAGTTCGCGGGCCGCGGCGGCGTCTACGCGGGCGTACTGCACGGGGCGGTCGGCGTAGATGGTCAGGCCGAAGAGCGTGCCCTTGGCGTAGGCGACTGCCGCGCCGGAGCTGAGGGACCAGTGCGGTTCGGAGTATTGCACGCTGATGAGGTGCTTGCCGATTTCTTCGATCCATTGCGGGTCGATGGAGGCGTTGGTGCGCGCCCACAGGCGGGAGGTTTCGACGAGTTCGGCGGAGAGCACCCAGTCGGGGCTCTTTTTGAACAGGCCGGAGCCGGGGAAGATTGCGAACTTGGTGCCGCGTGCGCCGAGGTATTCGCGGGGGCCGCGGTTGCGTCCCTTGGAGTCTTTTTCGCGTTCTTCCTTGACGCCTACGTGCGAGAGCAGGCCGGAGAGCAGGCTCTTGTGGATGTCGATTTCGTGGGCGGAGGCGTTGATGTCCCTGCCGCCGCTGGCGTGAATGTTGGCGGTGCGTCCCATTTCGCGTAGCTGGGCGAAGAGGTCCTGCCATTCGCGGATGCGCAGGTAGTTGATGTATTCGCGGTGGCACATTTTGCGTAGCTGCGAGGAGGCCATCGCCGCCTGCTGCTCGTTGATGTAGTCCCAAAGCAGCAGGAAGGATGAGAAGTCGGAGGTGTCGTCGACGAAGCGGGCGTGCATGGCGTCTGCTTCGGCGCGCACGTCGGCGGGGCGTTCGCGCGGGTCCTGGATGGTCAGGGCGGCGGCGAGCACCATCATTTCCTTGGCGCAGTTGCGGCGGCCGCCTTCAATGATCATACGGGCCAGGCGCGGGTCCACGGGGAATGCCGCCATGGCTCGGCCGATGGCGGTGAGGGTTGCGCTATTGCCGCGGCCCTTGCGGGGGGCGCGGGGGCGTTCGGTGAGCGCGCCGAGTTCGCGCAGCAGGTTCACGCCGTCGTTGATGGCGCGGGATGCGGGCGGCTGCACGAACGGGAAGCGGGAGATGTCGCCGGGTTCGCGGACCACGCCGATTGCGATCATCTGCAGGATGACGGCTGCGAGGTTGGTGCGCAGAATTTCGGGGTCGGTGAACTCGGGGCGTGAGTTGAAGTCTTCCTCGGAGTAGAGGCGGATTGCGATGCCGTCGCTGACGCGGCCGCATCGACCGGAGCGCTGGTTGGCGCTTGCCTGCGAGATGCGTTCGATGGGCAGGCGCTGAACCTTGGTGCGTGCCGAGTAGCGGGAGATGCGTGCGGTGCCAGTGTCGATGACGTACTTGATGCCGGGCACGGTCAGTGAGGTTTCGGCAACGTTCGTGGCGAGCACGATGCGCGGGCGGGATCCGGGGGAGAACACCCGGTGCTGTTCAGCGAGCGAGAGGCGCGCGTACAGGGGCAGCACTTCGTAGTTCAGACGCGGCGACTTGAGAACCATTGCCTCGATGGCGTCCTTGGCGTCGCGGATTTCGCGTTCACCGGAGAAGAAGATGAGGATGTCGCCGGGCGCTTCTTTGGAGAGTTCCTTAATGGCGTCGAGGATGCCGTCGGTGGGGTCGTGGTCGTCTTCGATTTCGTCGTCGCTGAGGTAGTCTTCCTCGTCGAGCGGGCGGTAGCGGATTTCCACGGGGTAGGTTCGGCCGGACACCTCAATGATGGGCGGCGCGTCGTCGGGCAGGATTGCTTCGGCGATTTCGCGTTCTTCGGCGCTGAGGTTTTCGTCGACGATGCCCTTGCCCGGCACGTAGCTGGGGGAGAAGTGGCGTGCGAAACGCTCCGGGTCGATGGTCGCGGAGGTGATGATGACCTTCAGATCCGGGCGCTGCGGCAGGATGCGCTTGAGGTAGCCGAGGATGAAGTCAATGTTCAGGCTGCGTTCGTGCGCCTCGTCAATGATGAGGGTGGAGTAGCGGCGCAGCAGCTTGTCGTTCTGGATCTCGGCGAGCAGAATGCCGTCGGTCATGAGCTTGATAGCGCTGTGTTCGCCCACTTCGGAGGTGAATCGCACCTGGTAGCCGACGGTTTTGCCGATTTTCTGGCCGAGTTCTTCGGCGATGCGTTCGGCGACGGAGCGTGCGGCGAGTCGGCGTGGCTGGGTGTGGCCGATGAGGCCCTTCTCTCCCAGGCCCAGGTCGAGGCACATTTTGGGGATCTGGGTGGTTTTACCGGAGCCGGTTTCACCCGCGATGATGACGACCTGGTTGTCGCGGATCGCGTTCATGATGTCTTCGCGGCGTTCGCTGACGGGTAGCTCTTCGGGGTAGGTGATGGCCTCGGGGATGAGCGGTTCGTAGCGGCGCGGTGCCGGGCGGTTCTGCTGGCTGCTCTTGCTGTCGCCCTGCTGGTTGCCCAGCTTGCGGGCGCGGTTGTTGGCGCCTGCGCGTCGGTTGGAGCGGGAGGCGTTGGAGTTGCGTTCGGAGGCGCCGCGGGAGGAGTTCTTGCGGTCTGCGTTATTCTTCTGCGCGCCCTTCTTGGGGGCGCCGTTTTTTACCGCGTTGTTCTCAGTAGTTTTATCTGCGGTTTTTTCGGAAGATCGTACCTTTGCCGCGTGGATTGCGGCGGCCATACTCGCCATGGTGGGGGCGGTGTGGGGGGCCTTAGAAGTATCTGCGTGTTTCTTCGTGGATTTCTGCTCAGACATATCCTATCCAGTGTACTCGCCTTGCCCGCGGTGAGCTTGGGGTGTGCTTTGTTTGTCATATTTGGGTTTGTCCGCGGGAACCCCGGGGTGGGCGGCGGGGGAATACCGGCCCCAAGAGAGCAGTTAATGTACAATAAATGACATCAAATGATATCTATAGAATTAATAATTATTCATTTAAATTTTATGCACCGTAGATGCGAATTAACTGCGCTTCTTAACTTTCTTTCGATAGTTTCGTTCAACTGCTACAGTGGTGAATAACACAGTAACGAAGGAGTGACTATGCCATCACCAAAGACGTACCCGGCAACACGTGTTGCAGTGTTGGATTGCTGCGAAGACGGACAGCACGAAGAAATTCACCACCGCTGCGAAGAGCTCTTCCAAGCCCTCGTTCACGCGAGTCTGCGCACCCACTTTGACCGCCTCAGCGCCGAAGAAACCCTCTACCTGGTCACCGGCGACGGCGAGCGCGTACAGATTTCTCCCGAAATGTACGGGCCCCTCACCTCCGTAGCGCGCGCATTCGCCGACCGTAAGGATGTCTGCGTGGTACGCCAGGACCGCCTCATGACCACGCAGGAGGCGGCAGACTACCTGGGTGTATCCCGCCCGACCGTTGTTCGCCTGCTGGAGCGCGGAGATATTCCGTTCGAGCGCATTAACACGCACCGTCGCGTTGCTTTTGATGACCTCGAACGTTACCGCCTTGAGCACGAATACGTGAATCGCCGCGTTCGCTAAACCCGCATCTGGTCAATCACTGTCCGGTCAATCACTCTGATCAGACAGTACGGTTCAGGCACTACGGTTGAACTGAATAGCGCGGTTGAGAAATAGCAGCATCTGCTGAACAATATCGGGGCTAAAACAGCGCGAATCCCCGTGTTCGGCATCCGGAACCAGCACCAAATCGGTAGGTACCTGCCGCGTGCGCAGCGCCTGATACACCCGCACCGATTGCTGGTACGGCACACACGAATCACTAATACCGTGCACAAGCATCAGGGCAGTAGCGCCGCCGCTCGCACCCGGTGCAGAGGCACTTTCGACCTTATTCACTCGTTTCTGGGGGCGTACCGCATCAATAGGATGCGCACGCTCCCAGTTCTTTTGGGCGCGCTCGATGCAGACACTCGGAACCGCCCGCTCGCCCTTGGAAGCGTCGATAGTAGACACGTTTGCGGGTACGGGGTGGGTGCTTCCCAGCAGTCGCCATTCGGCACCGTCATCCTCGGGGTGGTCGAGAGCGTAGCCAGCCAGGGGACGGTCGGTGAAGATGGTCCTCAAATCGCTGACCCCGTAAAACGAAGCCGCCGCCGCCACCTGCGAACTATGGGACGGGTAGGCGCTCGCCGCCCTGCCCTCAAAGTATTCAAAGTATTCGTCGTGCTCGGCGTGTTCGGGTGCGCTCGCAGAATCCCCATATGCACGGTCACCGGCGGCGGAATCTCCCGTATGCGCAACCATCATGCTCAGGTGCCCGCCGGCGCTTCCGCCCGCTACCGCAATGCGCTGCGGGTCAATACCGAACTCGTGCGCGTTGGCGCGGAAGAAACGCAGCGCCTCCTTCACATCGTGCAGGGCACCCGGGAAGAGCGCCTGATGCGAATACCGGTAGTTGATGGACGCGACCGCCCAGCCTGTCTGCTGAAAAGCGGCGCGCATGAGCGCCTGGGTATTGGGCTGCTCCCCGCCAGGGGTGCGCAGGACGGTGTCGCGTAGGGCCTGGTTGGTGCCGAAGCGCCAGGCACCACCGTGAACCCACACCAGTAGTGGCGCGGGGGAAGAGATATCCCCGGTCGGGGGGAAGAAATCGTAGGCGAACGCCTCGCGAGTTACCGGCGACTGCGCGCCGTAGTCGGGTAGTGAGTGGGCATCGTAAAAGCCCGCCTCGCGGTAAAAACCGGAGCGGTACTCGGTGCTCTCAACCTTCGGCGCGTCCTCAGCGTTCAATGCGCCCTCAACGGTCGGCACGCTCTCAGAAATCTGCATGAATCAGCACCTCGTTAGGGAACCATTACGATCTTGCCGCGGGTGCGACCCGTCGCCACCAGGGCATGAGCCTGCGCAGCCTGCGAAAAATCAAGCACCTGATCCACGTGTACCTTCAACAGGCCCAGGGACATGAGGCGGGCAATCTCCTGCATCTGCGTGCGGTCCGGGTGAACCGTCAGCCACTGCGCCTCGAAGCCGTGCTCACGCGCAACATCCAACGGGTCGGGGCTGGTCAGCGTGACAATGCGGCCGCCGGGAACCAGCACCTCCAGCGAATCGAGGAAGGTCTGCTGACCGGTGGAATTGAGTACCACGTCCATGGTCTGGCCCAGTACGGCGCGGAAATCCTCGGCGCGGTAATCAATGGGCTGGGCACCCATCGAGCGCACAAACTCGTGGTTCGCGGTGGAGGCGGTCGCAAAAACCTGAGCGCCAGCCTGCGCTGCCAGCTGAACGGCGAGGTGACCGATGCCTCCGGCACCGGCGTGAATGAGCACGCGCTCGCCTTCCTTCAGTCGCGCCACTTCGAAGAGCGCCTGGTATGCGGTCAGTGCCGCCAGGGGAGCGCCGCCCAATTGCGCGCAGGGAACATCGGCGGGCACCTTCACCAGCTGATGCGCTGGGGCGAGAACATACTCGGCGTACGCACCGGCGGGGGAGGGGAAAGCAACAAGACCAAATACGCCGTCGCCCACCTTAAAACCCGTGTAGTCGCCGGCGGTAGCAACCACGGTGCCGGCAACATCCCAGCCGGGCACGAAGGGCTTGTACGACGGATCTGCCAGCTGAGCGGCGGGGCCCAGACCCTTGCGGGTGGTCACATCAATCGGGTTGACACCGGCGGCAACCGTCTTGATGAGCACGTGACCGCGCACCGGCGAGGGGATAGGCACGTTTGCTTCGTGCAGAACGCTTTCGTCGCCCCATTCGGTGAGCTGAATCTGGCGCATGGTGGTCATCGGGTTACCTCCGCTGTTGTGGCTTGAGCCGTGCTGATGTGACGGGTGTGCGCGTTTTCCCATTCTCTCAAGGCTGTTAGCGTTGCCACAACAGGCAGGCGGGTAGTGTCCACCCTCTGAGGTTGAAATCTGAGGTTGAAGTCTGAGGTTGAAGAGGGAGCTGGCGGGAACGGTCACCCGGCGCAGGCTTTATGCACAACAGGGTGAGCGGCTCAATAAAGTTGGGTTGTTAAATAAAAAGGAGCCGATACCCGAACAATACGCCTCGGATATCGGCTCCCGTGTTCCCTCTCGAATAAGAACATCGTGCCCCTGAAAGGATTCGAACCTTCGACCCCCAGTACCGGAAACTGGTGCTCTAATCCGCTGAGCTACAGAGGCAACCCACCTATGGTATCAGATATGCACTAGATAAAGGGTCAGGTACCTGCCAAGGCTTGCTAGAATAGTTTGTTATGACTCCTGAAGAACTCTCCGAAGCCATTGCGCTTGCCCTTGAAGAAACCATTTCCTCCGGCCAGCTGACCCTCGTGGAGGGCGCTGAACTGCCCGCCGTCCGAGTGGAGCGCCCCAAGTCCCGCGAACACGGCGACTGGGCAACCAACGTCGCTCTGCAGCTCGCTAAGAAGGTGGGCAAGAACCCGCGTGAGGCAGCAGCTCTTCTGGCTGAGAAGATTGGTGCCATCCCCGGTGTCGCATCCGTAGATATTGCTGGTCCCGGCTTCCTGAACATCACTCTGGACGCCGCAGCCGCTGGTGAGCTTGCCGCCACCATCGTTGAGGCTGGCGAAGCATACGGCCGCAGCGACAAGTTCGCCGGCAAGACCATTAACCTTGAGTTCGTCTCCGCGAACCCCACCGGCCCCATCCACCTGGGTGGCACCCGCTGGGCTGCCGTCGGCGATGCGCTTGCCCGCGTCCTTGAGGCTGAGGGCGCTAACGTCGTGCGTGAATACTACTTCAACGACCATGGCACCCAGATTGACCGTTTCGTGCGCTCCCTGATTGCCGCTGCCCGCGGTGAGGAGACCCCCGAGGATGGCTACGCTGGCGCGTACATTGTTGACATTAAGGACCAGATTCTGGCTCAGCGCCCTGACGCGCTTGAGGCTGAGAACCCCGAAGAGATTTTCCGCGAAATCGGTACTCACCTGATGTTCGATCAGATTAAGGAGTCCCTGGCGGCATTCGGCACCCACTTCGACGTGTTCTTCCACGAGAACTCCGTGTTCGAAGGCGGCAAGGTGGACGCTCTGCTCGACACTATGCGCGAGAACGGTCAGCTCTTCGAGGCTGACGGCGCATGGTGGATGCGCACCACCGACTACGGCGACGACAAGGACCGTGTGGTCATTAAATCTGACGGTAACCACGCCTACGTGGCGGGCGATATCGCCTACTACCAGGACAAGATGACCCGTGCAGTAAACCCCGCTGACGTGGCGATTTACATGCTCGGTGCTGACCACAACGGCTACGTGGGCCGTCTGAAGGCTATCGCCCAGATTCTTGGCTACCGTGCCGACCAGATTGAGGTCATGATTGGTCAGCTGGTGAACCTGGTCAAGGACGGTAAGCCCGTCCGCATGTCCAAGCGTGCCGGCACCGTGGTCACTCTCGAGGACCTGGTCGAGGCTGTGGGCGTTGACGCGGCTCGCTACGAGCTGACCCGCTACTCGGTGGATACCCCCATCGACATTGACCTGGGCCTGCTGACCTCCAAGAGCAACGAGAACCCGGTCTACTACGTGCAGTACGCTCACGCACGTACTGCCGCTGTGGCACGTAACGCCGCGGAGGCTGGCGTGAAGGTTGAGGATGGCGTGGATACCTCCCTGCTCAACTCGGCTGCTGACGGCGAGCTGTTGGCTGTACTCGGCCAGTTCCCCGCTGCTGTGCGTGATGCCGCGAAGTTCTACGAGCCGCACCGTGTGAACCGCTACCTGGAGCAGCTCGCTTCGGCATACCACAGCTGGTACGGTGTCTCCCGCGTCACCCCCAAGGCGGATGAAGAGGTCACCGACCTGCACCGTACCCGCCTGCTGCTGAACAACGCGGCGCAGCAGGTGCTGGCTAACGGCCTGAACCTGCTGGGTGTGAGCGCACCCGAGCGCATGTAATACTCTCGTTTCAACCCCCGACCCGGTGCTACCGGGGCGGGGGTTGAGCGTATGCCGGCAAGATAGCTAAGAAAGAGACACGATGAGCGAAGCCCGCGCCCTCTACGCCCCCGAATGGCTCACCTACCCCGAGCACCCCGAAGCCCTGTCCCGCACCATCTGGACGGATTCCTTTACCCGCAATGAGCAGGGCGAGCTCTGCATTGACGGCGTGACCGTCAGCGACCTGGTTGCTGAGCACGAAACCCCGCAGTACGTCTTCTCCGAGACGACCTTCCGCGCCCGCGCCCGCGCCTACCGCACCGCTTTTGAGCAGGCTTTCGCCACGCACGGTGCGAAGGTGAGCGTCTACTACGCCGGTAAGTCGTTCCTGTCCACCGCTGTGGCACGCTGGGCGACTGAGGAGGGCCTGTGCCTGGATACCGCCTCCGGTGGTGAGTTGGCGTTGGCTCTGCGCGCACAGGTGCCCGGCGCGAACATCGCCCTGCACGGCAACAACAAGTCGGAGGCTGAGATTGCCCGCGCGATCCGCAACGGCCTGGGCCGCGTGGTGGCTGACTCGGTGGACGAGCTCAAGCTCATTGAGCGCGTGTACGCCGAGCTTGCCGCCGAGCGTGTGGCGGAGGGCGAGGAACCCTACGCCCCGGTTCCGGTGCTGATTCGCATCACCCCCGGCGTGCATGCTTCGACCCACGAGTCCATTGCGACCGCGCACGAGGACCAGAAGTTCGGCATGTCCCTGCAGCCCGGCACCGCAGCGCTCGCGGGTTTGGATGAGGAGGAGCTGGAGCACTGGGGTGTTGAGTCTACTGATTCTTACGCGGCTCTGGCTGCCGCGATTCTGAATGCAACCGATTCCCTGGATTTTCGCGGTATTCACTGCCATATTGGTTCGCAGATTTTTGAGGCGGAGGGCTTCGAGCAGGCGGCTACTACCGCCCTGGAGTTCATGAACCGCCTCAACCGTGACCTGGGCGTGACCCTGCCGGAGCTGGATTTGGGCGGCGGCTACGGCATCGGCTACACCGAGGCGGATCGCCCCCGCTCCATTACCGAGGTGACCGAGTCGATTGCCGCTTCCGTCGCGGCAACCTGCGAGCGCCTGGGCATGGCGATTCCGCACATGTCGTTTGAGCCGGGCCGTTCTATTTCTGGCCCTTCGGGTGCGACTCTGTACACGGTCGGCACCATTAAGAACGTGAGCATTGAGGATGAGAATGGCGAGATTCGCGTGCGCCGCTATGTTTCGGTGGACGGCGGTATGAGCGATAACGCCCGCCCGGTGCTGTACGAATCGGATTATTCGGTGACCCTGGCGAATCGTGCCCCGGCGGGGGAGCAGGTGCTCTCTCGCGTGGTGGGTAAGCACTGCGAGTCTGGCGATGTGGTGGTTCGTTACTGCTACCTGCCTGCTGACCTGCAGGCTGGCGATATTCTGGCGGTTCCGGCGACCGGCGCGTACTGCTATGTGCTGGGTTCGAACTATAACTTCTTGACTCGCCCGCCGGTGATTGCCACTGCTGAGGGTAAGCCTTCGCGCGTGATGATTCGCCGTCAGCGTGAGGAGGATATGTTGGCGCTGGATATGGGGTCGGAAATCTAAGAGCCCTGTCTGACATCATGAAAAGCCGTGAAGTTCCCGTTTCTACAATGCGTGCCGTGAGGTGACGGTTGCGGGCGGGGTCTTCACGGTTTTGTGCGTTCACAACATGACAGAAGATAAGGTTCACCTCATCACTGTGAGGGAAACCTCATCTCAGAGAGTAAAAGTCGCACCTTGAGGCTGCAGCCCCGTCGCCGCCTCTTGATAAAGTGGTTGTTGGGTGCGTGCTCTGCGCCGTATCCGTGCCTTAGCCCGAAGAGATTCCGGGGCGAACCTGGAACAGACCGTAGAAAGAGACTATCGTGGCTGAAAAGATCAAAGTAGCACTGCTTGGTGCCGGTAATGTCGGTTCCCAGGCTGCTCGCATCCTGGTAGAGGATAATGCCGTCCTTGAAAAGCGCATTGGCGCGCCCGTGGAATTGATCGGTATTGCTGTGCGCGATACTAATGCATCCCGCCACTGGAATGCGGATCCCTCGCTGTACACCACCGACGCTGAATCCCTGATTGATGCGGCGGATGTGGTCATCGAGCTGACCGGCGGTATTGAGCCGGCTCGCACTCGCATTCTGCGTGCTCTGAAGGCGGGTAAGTCCGTGGTCTCCGGCAACAAGGCGCTGCTGGCTAAGCACGGCGTGGAGCTACAGGCTGCCGCTGATGAGTCCGGTGCTCAGCTCTCTTACGAGGCTGCTGTTGCGGGTGCTATCCCGATTCTGCGCCCCCTGCGTGACTCCCTGGCTGGTGACCGTGTGACCCGCGTTCTGGGCATCATGAACGGCACCACCAACTACATTCTTGACCAGATGGACACCACCGGCGCATCCTTCGCGGACGCACTGGCTGAGGCTCAGAAGCTTGGCTACGCTGAGGCTGACCCGACCGCTGACGTTGAGGGCCATGACGCCGCGTCGAAGGCTGCGATTGTTGCTTCTTTGGCGTTCCACTCGACGTTCACTATTGATGACGTGCACACCGAGGGCATTACTTCCATCACCGCTGATGATGTTGCTGCCGCGGATGCTGATGGTTACGTCATCAAGCTACTGGCTATTTGCGAGCGTGAGGGTGAGAATGGCGCGAACATTCGCGTGAACCCGACCCTGATTCCTCGTCAGCACCCGCTGGCGGGCGTGCACGGTGCGTTCAACGCTGTGTTCGTTGAGGCGGAGAACGCTGGCGAGCTGATGTTCTACGGTCCCGGTGCGGGTGGCGCACCGACTGCTTCGGCTGTTCTGGGGGACTTCGTGTCCCTGGCTCGTCGTCTGGTGCTGGGCGGTCCCGGTGTTCCGGAGACTTCTCACGCTCAGCTGCACGCAACCGGTCTGGATAACGTGGTGTCTCGCTACTCGGTGGGTGTTTTGGTGGAGGATCGCCTGGGCGTTCTGGCAAACATTACCCGCATCCTGACTGAGCACGGTATTTCTGTTGATTCTCTGCGCCAGTCCACCCCGAAGGAGGGTGCGGCTCAGATTCGTATGGTCACCCACTCTGCGAAGGACGCTGATTTGCGCCGTGCGATTGCTGTGATTGACGCGCTGGACACTGTGCGTGAGGTGAACTCGGTCATCCGCGTGGAGTCTGAGAAGCACTAAGCGCCGAGAATTACTTAGCGCGAACTGATGTGTGGCACGCGCCGCTCACTAAACCTGCGATGTTTGCGTGTACAAGCATCGCTCACGAACGAACCCGCGTACCCGCTACCGCGCCGGACCTATGGGAGGTCCGGCGGGCGGGGCGCCAAGATTGAAGGAGAAGCCAATGGCACACGTGTGGCAGGGCGTTATCAATGAGTACCGTGACCGTCTGCCTTTCGCAGACGATGTGAAGGCTGTGACCCTGGGCGAGGGCGGTACCCCGCTGATTCACGCGCCGGCACTGTCTGCTGAGACCGGTAACACCGTTTACCTGAAGTTTGAGGGTATGAACCCGACCGGTTCGTTCAAGGACCGCGGTATGACCAGCGCGATGACCGCCGCTAAGCGTGACGGTGCGAAGGCTGTTGTGTGTGCTTCGACCGGTAACACTTCCGCTTCGGCTGCTGCGTACGCTCTGCAGGCTGGTATGCACTGTGCAGTGCTGGTTCCGGACGGCAAGATTTCTATGGGTAAGCTGTCTCAGGCTATTGCTCACGGTGCTGACATCATTCAGATTGACGGCAACTTCGATAACTGCCTGGAGATTGCTCGCAAGCTCAGCGAGAACTACCCGGTGTTCCTGGTGAACTCGGTCAACCCTTACCGTATTGAGGGCCAGAAGACCGGTTCGTTCGAGGTTGTTGACACCCTGGGTGACGCTCCCGATTACCACCTGCTGCCGGTTGGCAACGCGGGTAACATCACCGCGTACTGGAAGGGCTACAAGGAGTACTCGGAGCCTTACACCAACCGTGACGGTAAGGTTCTGGAGCCGGTTGCGACCAAGCGCCCGATCATGTGGGGCTTCCAGGCTGCTGGTGCTGCACCGATCGTTGCTGGTCACCCGATTGAGGCTCCTGAGACCATTGCGACCGCGATCCGTATCGGTAACCCCGCGTCGTGGGAGAAGGCTGAAGCTGCTCGTGATGAGTCTGGCGGCGTGATTGAGGCTGTCACCGATGAGGAGATTCTGGAGGCGCACCGCTGGCTGTCTGCCCGCGAGGGTGTCTTCGTGGAGCCGGCTTCGGCTGCTGGTGTTGCGGGTCTGCTGAAGAAGCACCGCGCCGGTGAAGCTCCCGAGGGTAAGACCATCGTCATTACCGTGACCGGTCACGGTCTGAAGGACCCGCAGTGGGCTCTGCAGGCTGTGAACGGCGTGAAGGTTGAGCCGACTAAGGCTCCCTTCGACGTGGTTGCTGTGGCAGATATTCTCGATTTGCACTAGCCTATTCATACTACGATGTGCACTCCGTCCCGTGTTTGCGGGGCGGGGTGCACCTGCATGACAGCCCCTTTTTATATCTTTCACCTATTCACTCATTACGTCACCGATCGCGAGGTTCTTCTCATGTCTTCCCTGCATATTTCTGATATTCCGGTGGGCGCGTCCGTTAAGGTTCGCGTTCCCGCTACGAGCGCTAACCTGGGTCCCGGCTATGACAGCATGGGTTTGGGTCTTGGCTTCTATGATGAGCTGGTTGTTGAGCGTATTGAATCCGGCCTGGAGTTTGAGCTCAGCGGTGAGGGTAGCGCGGACGTTCCTCACGACGAGAGCCACCTGGTTTTGCAGGCGATGAAGGCTGGTTTCGCGGCGGCTGGTTTGGATGAACTGCCGCCGGTGAAGCTGATTGCTGATAATAAGATTCCGCATTCTCGCGGTATGGGTTCTTCGGCGTCGGCTATTGTGGCGGGTGTGGCTGCGGCGAGCGGTCTGCTGCCGGAGGAACACCGTCTGAGCCATGAGCAGATGCTGCAGGTCGCCTCCGATATGGAGGGCCACCCGGATAACGTGGCTCCGGCGATTTACGGCAACCTGTCGGTGTCTTGGGGTGAGATGGGTAACTGGAAGACCCTGATTATTCCGGTGCATCCTGAGATTCACCCCGTGGTGGCTGTGCCCGATTATGAGGTGTCGACGAAGCTTGCTCGTTCGCTGATCCCCACGCAGATGCCCCACGTTGAGGCGGTGGCGAACTCGGCTCGTGCGGCGCTGCTGGTGCGCACTCTCTCTGATGCTCCCGAGTACCTGATGGATGCGACCGTGGATTACCTGCATCAGGGGTACCGCGTGACCGCGATGGAGCCGTCGGCTGCGCTGGTTGCGTACCTGCGCGGTCAGGGTTTTGCGGCGGTGATTTCTGGCGCTGGCCCGACTGTTTTGACCTTTGCGCACGGTGATGAGCAGGTGCGACAGGTTCAGGAGGCGATTGCCGAGTTTGAGGCGACTCACCCTGGTAGCGCTATTGTGGATCGCCGCTTGAACTGGCGGGTTCTTCCCCTTGAAATTGATACTGAAGGTGTTATAGTTACTCAGTAGGACGTTATTAGTTCGTCCTATGTTGAGGTTCGCCCGTCGTTCAATGTAGACCGTCGATACTATCCTTCGTAACGTACTTCCGTTTCCCCTGATGCCTCAGATGCTTTTGTATCTGGGCGGGAGCCGGTAAGGTTCGGGGGAGTGCCTTTGGGATTCATGTCTTTCTTTATTTCTGACGCATAGGGGAAGACTTTTCTGGAGGTTCGGTTTCGCGGCGGGTGCCCTTTCAAAGTGACCAATCCGTCCTCTTCATCTCATGTAAATGGTTCTTAGAGATGATGGTTTGGGCTTGCCCACATTTGTGATAGAGCGCCTTATCTTCCGTGTGTGCTCGCTGTGTCTGAATCAGCGGGTACGGTAAGAGACGCGAACCGCCTCCAGCGCGGTTCGAGGGAGTCGAAGGTGCAGACTGCTGTTTTCTTTCGGCAGTGCCTAAACCTTTGACCGCGCTATAGCGCCCGCCCGATCTTTATTCTGAAGATTTTCAGGGCTTATAACCAAAGGAATTGTAGTTGGCAAAGAATATTGTTGTCACCGATGAGTACGGTACGGCAGCTGCCGCACCGGAACTTGCAAACTTGAAGGTCGCGCAGCTGCGTGTCCTCGCCCAGCAGCTTGGTATCCGCGGCTATCTGAAGTTGAAGAAGGCCGAGCTGGTTCAGGCTCTTGAAGAGCATCAGCGTGGTGGCGCCGTAGCCGCTCCTGCTGCGCCCAAGTCTGAGGCACCTAAGTCTGAGGCTGCTGCTGAGTCTGCCCAGACTCCCGCTGCTGAGACGACTGAAGAGTCTAAGCCTCGCCGTACCCGCCGTACTCGCGCCCAGAAGGACGCCGAGGCAAAGGCTGAGAAGACCGAAAACGCTGAGGCTGCTGAAGCCCCCGCTGAGGGCGCTGAGAAGGCTGAAAAGTCTGAGAAGCGAACCCGCTCTTCCCGTTACGAGACTCCCGCTCAGAAGCGTGCGCGCGCTCGCCGCGCCGCTGAGGGCGAGGACGCATCGGCTGAGAAGTCCGAGAAGACTGAGAATAACGAGAAGCCGGAGAAGCGTACCCGCCGCACCCGCACCCGTAAGGACGAGAAGCCTGCTGAGCTTCCCCCGCTGGATGTGCGTGCTGAGCTGGCTGCTGAGCGTATTGGTGAGCGTTCGGAGCAGGTTGACCTGCCCGGTAACTCTGCTGAGCTGAAGGCTACTACCGCTGACGGCACCGCGAGCCTGGACAGCCTGAACGCTGCCCTGGACATGACTTTTGGCACCCCCGACGGTGAGAAGAGCTCGAAGCGTACCCGCACCCGTGAGCGTCGCCGCGATCAGGATGGTGAGCGTACCGAGCGCCGCACTAAGCGTGACCGCCAGGCGGAGCGTGCAGAGCGCAATGCTGAGCGTAGCGAACGTGCCGAGCGTAAGGCTGCTGAGCGTGCAGAACGCGCTGAGCGTGCTGAGCGCACCGAGCGTACTGAGCGCCGTTCCAAGCGTGACCGTCAGGCTGAGCGTGCTGAGAAGCAGGCTCGCCGCCGCGAGGAGAACGAGCCTCGCCTGAGCGAAGACGATGTGCTGGCACCGATTTCGGGTGTTCTGGACATCCTCGATAACTACGCTTTCGTGCGTACCACCGGCTACCTGCCCGGCACCAATGACGTGTACGTCTCCCTGGCTCAGGTGAAGAAGTACAACCTGCGTAAGGGCGACCACGTGCTCGGCGCGATTCGCGTGCCGCGCGAGGGTGAGTCGAACAACCGCCAGCGTTTCAACGCCCTGGTTCAGGTTGAGGCGATTAACGGTCAGAGCGTTGAGGAAGCAGCGAACCGCCGCGTGTTCTCGAAGCTGACCCCGCTGTACCCCAAGGAGCGTCTGCGCCTGGAGACCACCCCGAAGAAGCTGGGCACCCGCGTGGTTGACCTGGTGTCCCCGATTGGTAAGGGTCAGCGTGGTCTGATTGTGTCCCCGCCGAAGGCGGGTAAGACCCTCATGCTGCAGTCCATCGCGAACGCGATTACTGTGAACAACCCGGACGTGTACCTGATGATGGTCCTGGTGGATGAGCGTCCTGAAGAAGTGACCGATATGCAGCGCACCGTTAAGGGTGAGGTTATTGCCTCGACCTTCGACCGCCCGGCTGAGGATCACACCACCGTGGCTGAGCTGGCTATTGAGCGTGCGAAGCGTATGGTGGAGCTCGGCTACGATGTGGTCGTGCTGCTGGACTCCATGACCCGCCTGGGCCGCGCATACAACCTGGCGGCTCCCGCATCCGGTCGTATCCTCTCCGGTGGTGTGGATTCTGCCGCACTGTACCCGCCGAAGAAGTTCTTCGGTGCTGCCCGCAACATTGAAGAGGGCGGCTCGCTGACCATTCTGGCTACCGCCCTGGTTGAGACCGGCTCGAAGATGGATGAAGTGATCTTCGAAGAGTTCAAGGGCACCGGTAACATGGAGCTGCGCCTATCCCGTCAGCTGGCGGATAAGCGTATCTTCCCGGCGGTTGATATTAACGCTTCTGGTACTCGCCGCGAGGAGAATCTGCTCTCCCCGGATGAGATCAAGATTATGTGGGGTCTGCGCCGTGCCCTGGCGGGTATGGAGCCTGAGCAGGCTCTGGGCGTTCTGACCAACCAGCTGCGTAAGACTGAAAGCAACGTGGAGTTCCTTCTGACGGTTCAGAAGAACGGTCTGCGTCTGGTCGACTAAGGCTCGTATCTCACGCGCCCCACCTCCTCATGTGGGTGGGGCGCGTGAGACGTTCGTTTTGCGCATCCCTGTTGTGTGGGGTGCGAGATGTCTAGTGCCTGCCCGTGCGGCGTAAAGTGCGGGAGATGGAAGAGAGAACAGAATGTTTGAATCTATTCAGGTTCTGCTGGATGAGCACACTGACCTGCAGAATCAGCTTGCTGACCCCGCTGTGCAGGCGAACCAGGGTAAGGCACGCCGTGTGGGCCGCCGTTACGCGGAGCTGACCGGTATTGTGACTGCGTACAACAAGTACACTTCACTGAAGGATGACCTTGAGGCTGCTCGCGAGATGGCTGATGAGGATCCGGATTTCGCGGCGGAGATTCCCGGTCTGGAGGAGGAGCTGGAGGTTGCTCAGGAGAAGCTGCGCCGCCTGCTGATTCCGCGTGACCCGGATGACGGCCGTAACGTCATTCTTGAGGTGAAGGCTGGTGCCGGTGGTGACGAGGCGGCTCTGTTCGCTGGTGACCTGCTGCGCATGTACATGCGTTATGCCGAGAACAAGGGCTGGAAGACTGAGATTATTTCTTCGACCAGCACCGATGTTGGCGGTTACAAGGATGCCCAGATTGCTATTAAGGGCTCCTCGAATGAGCCGGCTGAGGGCGTGTGGGCGCACCTAAAGTATGAGGGTGGCGTGCACCGTGTGCAGCGTGTTCCGGCGACTGAGTCTCAAGGCCGTATCCACACCTCCGCTGCCGGTGTTCTGGTGTTCCCCGAGGTGGATGAGCCGGAAGAAATCGAGATTAACCAGAACGACCTGAAGATTGACGTGTACCGTTCTTCGGGCCCCGGTGGCCAGTCGGTGAACACCACCGACTCGGCGGTGCGTATTACCCACCTGCCGACCGGTATTGTGGTGGCGATGCAGAATGAGAAGTCTCAGCTGCAGAACCGTGAAGCTGCGATGCGCGTTCTGCGTGCGCGACTGCTGGCTCACCAGCAGGAGCAGATTGACGCTGAGAACGCGGCACACCGTGCTTCGCAGGTGCGTACCATGGACCGTTCGGAGCGTATCCGTACGTACAACTTCCCGGAGAACCGCATTGCAGATCACCGTACCGGCTACAAGGCGTACAACCTGGATGCCGTACTGAATGGTGACCTGGAGCCTGTGGTTCAGTCCGCTATTGAGATGGACGAGGCGCACCGCCTCGCTCAGGTGGGCCAGGAACAGAAGTAATTCTGTATTTGCTCGTGCCGATTCTTTGAAACGGTACGAGATGTTGGTGAGGGGGCTCGCCGCTGCGGCGGTGGAGCCCCTCACCTGTATGCCGCGATAGGCTTTGAGCCGTTGAGAGATGAAAAGGAGAGCTCATGAAGGTGAATGTGCACGACCCGCGTGGGGAAGAACTCGCGCAGGTACTCACGCGCGCCACCGCGGCACTGGTGCAGGTGCCCAGCCCCCGCGTGGACGCCGAGCTCCTCGCCGCGTACCTGCTCTACGACGGCTCACGCTCACGCCTACAGCACGCGGCGCTCATGGGGGAGCGGCTCACCCCCGAACAGGTCGCAGAGTACGAGGCGCTGGTCGCCCGCCGCGTCCGCCGCGAACCGCTGCAGCACATCACTGGCTCCGCTCCCTTCTACCGCCTAGAACTGGCAGTCGGACCGGGCGTGTTCGTACCCCGCCCCGAGACCGAGCTACTCGTCGAAGAAGCCCTCAAGGTGCTGGCACCCCGCACCGAATCGGCAACCGGTCAGCAGCGCATCGTCGACCTGTGCACCGGCTCCGGGGCTATCGCCGCGGCAATCAAGAGCGAACTGCCGAACGCCCAGGTGTTCGCGGTGGAACTCTCCGAAGACGCCATCCCCTACACCCGCAAGAACCTGGGGCCGCTCGGCGTGCACCTGGTTCAGGGGGACGCCCTCACCGCCCTGCCCGAGCTCGCCGGAACCTTCGACGCGGTGCTCTCGAACCCTCCGTACATTCCGCCGGCGAACGTGCCCGCCGACCCGGAAGCCGCCCTGCACGACCCGGACATGGCACTGTACGGCGGGGGAGAGGACGGCATGCAGATTCCCTCCGCGATTGCCGCCCGCGCCTTCGAGCTTCTTACCCCCGGCGGCCTGTTCATCATGGAGCACGACGACACCCAGGAAGAAGCCGTCGCCGAGCTGTTGGCGCGTGTCGGCTTCGAGGGCTGCTACCCGGTGCGTGACCTGAATAATCGTCCGCGTCATAGCGTCGGTTATAAACCGCGCCCACTAGAGCCTTTAGACTAGTAGATGCACCACCTAGCCCGTGCCGGGCTGCGTGAAGGCAACGCGTCCGCCTCCTCAGCCAGCTCAGAGCTGGTGAAATATGGTGAACCTCCGGAAGAGTGCTTCCACATGGCGCGTTGTGGGTGCCGGTGTCTCGCCGCATCCAGAAAAACATGAGAGAATAAGACCCGTGACTGCAAAGCTGTACCCCGTAACGACTGAAACTGAGACCCGCGAGGCCATTGAAGCTGCCCGCGAGGCGCTGAAGGCGCACGACACGATTGTGATGCCCACCGATACCGTCTACGGTATTGCCGCCGATGCTTTCTCGCATCAGGGCGTTGCCAAGCTGCTGGCAGATAAGGGCCGCGACCGCACCATGCCGCCGCCCGTGCTGATCTTTGATCTTGCTGCGCTCGCTGGCGTGGTCGACGACGTTCCGGACGATATTTACGATCTGGGTGGTCGCTTCTGGCCCGGCGCGCTGACTATGATTCTTCACGCGTACCCGTCACTGAGCTGGGATTTGGGTGAGACCCGCGGTACTGTTGCCGTGCGTGTTCCCGATGATGAGTTCGCCCTGAAGCTGCTGACTGAGCACGGTCCGCTGGCGGTTTCGAGCGCGAACAAGACCGGTCAGGAAGCCGCTCTGGACGCACAGACCGCCATGGAATCCCTGGGCGAGGACGTTGCCGTGGTGATTGATGGTGGTGCTCGTCCTAAGCCGCTTGAGTCTGAGCCGAATGAGGACGGCGTGGTTGTGGTGACTGAGCGTGACCCGGCACCGTCCACGATTCTGGATTGCACCTCCTTCCCCTACGTGGTGGTTCGTGAGGGCGCAATTTCGGTGGAGGAGCTGCGCGAGGTCGTTCCGACCATTCTGACTCGTGCGGAGGCTGACGAGCAGGCGGCTCGTAAGGTTGAGGAAGCTGAGGCTGCTTCTTCTGCGTCGTCTGAGTCGACTCCTTCTGAGCGTGCTCTGGATGAGCAGGCTGACCTGGATGAGGCGTATGAGCAGTGGGACAGCACCCACACCGTGAGCGGTGAGCCTGCTCGTCGCGCTTCGGCACCGGTTGCCGGTTCTGTCGCGGCGTCCCTGCTGGGCGCTACTTCGGCTCTGTCTTCTGCTTTCAGCACCGGCGTGGATCAGGAGCGTTCGCGCGGCTACCGTGACAACACTCCGAAGCCGGTTCGTGCGGATGAGCCCCAGACCCACCCGGTTCCTGCTGATACTGCTCGCGCGCTGGTCTTTGGCGAGTCGAAGATTGAGACTGCCGCTAAGGATGAGGCTAAGTTGGCAGAGGCTACCAAGACTGAAGCTGAGGCAAAGACCGAGCAGAAAGACACCCCGGAGGATCACCTCTAAACCTCTGCGCGTGTATGAGCCCGGAGCATAAAAACGTATAGGGAACCCCCGATATATCGTTCAGATATATCGGGGGTTCCCTTTCGTTATGAGCCCTCTAGAGGCGCGCAACTAGGCTGTGTGCCTCAGGTCGTGCACCTTTAGGAGAGCACGCGCGCTACCTACTTCTTCTCGAAGCGGCGGTCCTTCTTCTTACCCAGCGCGGTGTGGGCATTGCGCAGTACTTCACGCACGCGCGGGGTGGGCAGAAGGTTGTTGTCACGTGCCCAGGAGTCGTCGATGCCCTGGCCAAACCACATGACCTCGACCTTACGCACGGATCCTGCGAACTTGTCATTCATCAGTTCGGAGACGGTGTAGCCCGCCTTGACGGCTGCGCGGCAGAGCCACTCGGGCAGGCGGTGCGGGTGGCGGCGACCAGCATCCACGGATGCGGAGGCGACGGTTGCGCCTTCCCAGGGCTGCAGCACGATGGTGGGTAGCTCGCCGGGGAAGGTGCCGAGCATGACCACGAATTCTGCGAGGGCGTGCACGCTGGAAACCGGGGACTTGCCGGTGCCTGCACCCGCAACGGATGCGAAGGGGGAGGAGGCCATCTTGGCGAAGAGTTCGGTGGTGCGTCGGCCGCGGCCCTGCACGCTGGTTGCGCGCAGGATGCACAGTTCGGGTGCGCAGTCGGGGTGCTCTTCGAGGAAGTAGTCCTGCAGGTCGAGCAGCGCTTCTTCGCCGAGTGCCTTGGAGAAGGAGTAGGCGCTGAACGGGTTAGTCTCTTCGGAATCATCCAGCACGAGGCGCGGGCCCTGCACCGCTGCGGAGGAGAGGTGGATGACGCGGCGCACGCCGGTGCGCTGCGCGGCGATGGCGATTACTGCGGGAAGCAGGGCGTTTGCGCCGACGAGCGGAGGTAGATCCTGCATATTGGGCGCTGCGAGGCCCGCAGCGTTGACGACGACCTGCGCGCCTGCGAAGGCTTCTGCGAGGGAGTCGATGATGCCTTCAAGCTGGTCTGCTTCGTCGATGATGCTGTCTACGTCGAGGGCTCGGGTTGCGAGTCGAGGTGCCTCAATGGGGTCGACGCTGATACCTTCTGCGTTTAGACGCGCGACGATGGAGGAACCAACGAAGCCGCTGGCGCCAATGACTTTCCACTTGGATTCGGACATCTCTTTTACCTCTCACGAGCCCGCGTACGTTGCGGGGAAAAATGGGGTCATTTCAACTTTCCCATATCTGAACAGTTTATGGGGAATTTGTGGGTTTTTATTCGGTCTCTGGTCGTTTTTTCGCACGGGGTGCACAGCGCAAACACAGGCTGTGAAGCTGATAGCTTGATGGATACCCAAAACTGGGTGTGCGGGTACGTCCGCTATGCGGATAAATCAACTGAATTCGGTTGTTTATTTGTCATAAAGTGCGTCTTTTGAGGTGATGGTTCACTCTCTAGTGGAGACCGCAGGTAGAATATTTTCTTTGAGTGATATATCCACACGGTTGAATGCCGCGGGCGCGAGAAACACCAGAAGCGCCCAGTACGGTATGGGTATATCGCGTACCGGCTGATTCAGGCGCATCGCGCCGCGGAGGGAGAACTTATGGCAGAAAAGTACAGCGACGTGACCGCTTTTGCCCAGCCTTCTTCCGAACAGTCTTCTTCTCACGATTCTTTGAACGAGTATCCCCGCACGGTCGCCGTGGTGGTGACCTATAACCGTGAGGACCTGCTGCCGAAGACCCTCGCTGGTATCGCTTCTGGTGAGCGTGTGCCTGCGGCGGTGGTGATCGTTGATAACGCCTCCACGGACGGTACTGCCGAGTATCTGCGCGCCCTGGACTATGAGCTGCCGGTGGATTGCATCCGCCTGGAGAGCAATATGGGCGGCGCTGGCGGTTTCGCGGTGGGTATTGATCGCGCCCTGGAACGCCATAACCCGGATTTGGTGTGGGTTATGGATGATGACACCGAGCCGACCGAGAACACCCTGTCGGAGGCGGTTGCCGCCTGGCTGAACTATTCGCCGGTGCCTTCGCAACGCCCCGCGGTGGTGGCCTCTCGTGTGGTGTGGACGAACGGCGAGGACCACCCGATGAACACTCCGCGCACGATGTTTGCGGCGGGTCAGCAGCGTCACGCTCGTGCGCAGGCGGTGGGTGCCCGTCCGATTCGTAGCGCCTCGTTCGTGTCGATTCTGATGGACGCGCAGGCTATTCGCCGTAACGGTGGTTTGCCGATTGCTGAGTTCTTCATTTGGAATGACGACTTCGAATTTTCGACTCGTCTGATTCATCACCGTGACGGCATTGCGGTACCTTCTTCGGTGGCTAAGCACCACACGAAGACTTTTGGCACGACGAATGCCGACCCGGGCCCGCGTTTCTATAACGATGTGCGTAATAAGCTGTGGGTCTTTACCCGTTCGCGTACTCTGAACCCGCTGGAGAAGCTGCTCTATGGTGGCTCGTCGGCGCGTCTGTGGATTTCTACTGTTCTGCGTACTGATGACCGCCGTACCTACCTGGGGTATTTCCTCGATGGCGTGCGTGATGGTTTGCGTGCGCCTCGCCCGAATGCTCAGGTGCTTGAGGGCATTTACCCGCTGACTTTCCCGGGCCGCTATGGCGTGCCTACATCCGCTGAAAGCCGCGCTGATTCTGAGAAGGCGCGCGGTTGCGTGAGCTCTGTACCCGATTTCTCGGTGCTGATGAGCGTGTACGCTAAGGAGAACCCCGCCTACCTGGATCAGGCGTTGGGGTCTAACCTGCTGAACCAGACGGTGCGTCCTTCCGAGCTGGTTTTGGTGAAGGACGGCCCGCTGACCCCCGAGCTGGATGCCGTGGTGGACCGCTGGGTTCAGCGCGCCGAGAATCTGGATTGCCCGCCGATTCAGGTGGTGGAGCTGGCTCAGAATGTTGGTTTGGCGGAGGCGCTGAATGCCGGTCTGCAGGCGTGTTCGTATGAGCTGGTGGCTCGTGCTGATTCTGATGACCTGTCTGAGCAGACTCGTTTTGCGCGTCTGATTCCTGCCCTGGTGCAGGGCGGCTACACGGTGCTGGGCTCTGCCATGCTTGAGGTGAATGAGAGCAATACTGCGGTGGAGTCGACTCGCGAGGCGATTGTTGATTCTGAGCGTCTGTTGCGTGCGATGGATTCGCGCAACCCGATTTATCACCCGTCGGTGGCGTTCGTGAAGAGCGCCGTGCAGCAGCTGGGCGGTTACGAGTTTGTGCCCGGCGCTGAGGATTGGTGGCTGTGGATGCGTCTGCGCGATGCCGGCTACCGTCTGGGTAATATCCCCGATGCGCTGGTGCGTTACCGTGTGGGTGCGGGCGCGTACACGAAACGCGGGGGAGTGGACGCCTGGTTGCAGGATGTGGCGATTCAGCGTCGACTGTACACCGGTCACGGTATTTCTAAGCTTCAGTGGGCTCAGAACATGGCGGTGCGTAGCGTGTACCGTTTTGTGCCTGAGCAGGCGCGCCGTTCGGCGTTCCGTGCGTTGTCGTCGTTGGCGGCTCGTTCTTCTGGTACCGCATCTGAAGGAGGCATGTAGTGGCTCAGTTGAAACCTCACGCTCATGTGGTGATGAAGAAGGCTGCTCAGCGAGGCACGCTGGTGACGGAGGGTGACTCCGGCACGATGCTGGTGAACCGCCTGTATGAGCGTAAGCCGTGGTGGCTGATTGCGCAGGCTCTGATTGATTCGAGCGCGTGGCTGCTGGCGGTTTTGTTCGCGTACATGCTCCGCTATAGTGTGCTGCTCAGCAACGGCTCGGTGTTCGATATTATTCACCCGGCGTCGTTGACGATGACCGCTACGTTGGCTGTGGTGTTGCACCTGGTCATTGGTCTGGCGGGCGTGAAGATTTATAACGGCGTGTACTCTTATGGCTCGTTTGACGAATCGTGGCGTGCCGGTGCGGCTGCTTTGAGTGCGGGCGTGGCGTTGACGATTTTCTCCTTTGTGGATGAGCCGCTGGGTCTGCCCCATATGCCGCATAGTGTGCCTGCAATCGCGGCGGCATTTAGCCTGATTATGATGGCGGGCGCCCGCATGGCGAAGCGCGTCTACACTGAGCGTGGTGCGGTGCGTGAGCTGACCGGTGAGCCGGTGATTGTGTACGGTGCCGGTTTTATTGGCGGCATGGTCATGGATTCGATGTTGCACGATGAGGAGGCGAAGCTTCGCCCGGTTGCGGTTTTCGATGATGACCAGTTGAAGGCTGGTACGAAGTTCCACGGCATTTCGGTGATTACGACTTACCGCGAGCTGGAGCAGGTGATTCGTGAGTCTGGTACCCGTAAGATTCTGGTGACGATTTCGGATATGTCGGAGGATTACTTCGAGTCCTTCTGCAACCGCATGCGTAAGCTTAAGGTTGAGGTTCAGCGTATTAGTAGCGCGAATGCTCGCCTGATGGGTGAGCGTCTGATTACCGCGAGCGATAACGACCTGATGCGCGTGATTCGTGGCGAGATTAACTACGATATTGACCGCGATATTCTGCGTTCGTACCTGCACGGTAAGCGCGTGCTGGTTACGGGTGCGGGCGGTTCGATTGGTTCGGAGCTGTGCCGTCAGATTAGCGAGTTTGGGCCTGAGACCCTCATGATGCTTGATCATGATGAGACTCTGCTGATGGAGACGAAGGTTTCGATTACTCACGAGTCGAGCCTGGATGATGATCGCATTATTCTGGCTGATATTCGTGAGGGGGATAATCTGCTGGAGATTTTCCGTGACCGTCGCCCCGAGGTGGTGTTCCACGCTGCGGCTTTGAAACATGTGTCGGCGCTGGAGGCGTATCCGCAGGAGGCGTGGAAGACGAACTCCTTGGGCACTCTGAACGTGCTGCGTGCCGCGGAGGCGGTGGGCGTGAAGACGTTCGTGAACGTTTCGACCGATAAGGCTGCAGATCCGAAGACTGCGCTGGGCCAGTCCAAGCGTGTGGCGGAGCGTCTGACCGCGTACTTTGGCGAGAAGACCGGCAACACCTACGTGTCGGTTCGTTTCGGTAATGTGTTTGGTTCGCGCGGTTCGATTAAGCCGCTCTTTACGAAGCAGATTCTTTCGGGTGGTCCGATTACTCTGACGGATAAGCGTGCGACCCGTTACTTCATGCTGATTACCGATGCCTGCCTGCTGGTGATGCTTGCCGGTGCGATTGGTCGCCCGGGCGAGGTCATGGTGCTGGATATGGGTCAGCCGGTCAAGATTCTGGACGTTGCGAAGGCGATGCGCCAGGCGTATGAGCGGTATGACGTGGAGATCAAGGAGATTGGTCTTCGCAAGGGTGAGAAGCTGGATGAGACTCTCTTCGGCGGTACCGAGAAGCTGGTGCCGAGCGAGGAGAACCGGTATATTTCCCGGTCGAGTGCCCCGGCACTTGACCCTGATGAGCTCGATTATGAGCGGTGGATTCAGAACTATCGGGAGCACAGCGGCTATGAGCGTCATGGCCTGGAGCGTGCCCCTGATCCGCGTACTTTGGCGGATGCGCAGACGTTCTAATCTTTACGGAAATGACACCGGATGCTGCACTTGCGTGGCAGGTGCGGTATCCGGTGTTTTCTCTTTCTCGGGTGTAGAACATATCAGGACGCAGAATATGCAGAGCGTATGGAGAGATTCTGTACCGTTTAGTCCCGGGCTACTGAAGAGTTCTATAGAATACGAAGTAAACACACACACTACGCACACATCGTCCCTCAGCCGCGATTCTGGAGTTTGCGTCCAGGGGAGCGGCGCCAATGCTTTGGAGCTGGTATGACCTCCTTTTCTGAGCTGTTGAGTATTTTTGCTCTTGCTTTTGTTTTGGGTGCCCTTTTGCCGTTTGCGGTGCGCCCGATTTTGCACCGCTACGACATGGTGGATGTTCCTAATGAGCGTTCTTCGCATACTGCTCCGACGTACCGCGGTATGGGTTTGGCGACTGCGGCTGCGACCTTTGTTGCGTTTGTTGCGGCTACTCTGTTCGGCTGGACGTACCGTTCTGCTGAGTCGTTGCAGCTGGCGGTGACGATTGCCGCGGCGATTCTGTGTGCTCTTGCCCTGGGCTGGCTTGAGGATATTCGCGGCGTGAGCATTGTGCGTCGTGCGGGCCTGCAGCTGGTGATTGGCGTACTGGTGAGCGTGAGCTTTGCGACGGTGCAGGGCACGAACATTCTGCTGCTGATTCTGGGCGCGATTTTTGTTGCCGGCTACATTAACGTGGCGAATTTTATGGACGGCATTAACGGTATTTCTGGTGCTCACGGTCTGGTGGCTGGTTTGGCGTATGCGCTGACCGGTTGGATGGTGAACCTTCCGTGGCTGGCTTTGGCTGGTGTGGCTGTTGCCGGTGCTTTTGCGGCGTTCCTGCCGTGGAATGTGCGCCCTGGTAAGAACGTGTTTTTGGGCGATGCGGGTTCTTATGTTTTGGGCGCGGCGCTGGGCACGTTGGCTGTGGGCGCGTGGTTTGCGGATGTTCCGTTCCTGTTGGCTTTTGCTCCGCTGATGACGTATCTGGCGGACGCGGGTACGACTCTGTTCCGTCGTTTTATGGCGGGGGAGCAGTGGTACAAGCCGCACCGTACTCACACTTATCAGCGTCTGACGGATGTTGGTTTCAGCCACCTTGGTTCGACCGCCGTGGTGACCGGTACGACCATTCTGGTGTGGGTGCTGCTGGCGTTTGCCTCTGATTTGTTTGCTTCGGGCGCCGTGCTGGCGGCTGTTGGTGTGGTTCTTGTGGCTCTTGCCGTGCTGGTGGTGTACCTGCGTATGCCGCAGCTCTTTGGCGGTGAGGCACCTACTTCTGCGATTGACCTGTCGAAGCGCTTTGCGGCGGATTCGAAGGGTTCGGCGCCGAAGGCGAAGTCGGCAACTGCAGAGCCTGCTACCGGCTCTTTGACCTCGGCAACTGGTGTTCCTGCGACTCCTGAGAATGTGGAGCCGACCTCGCTGCATCCGGAGCCGATCATGCCGGATTCGGTGAAGGATCGTGCGGGTCAGCCTTCTTCTGCTTCCTCTTCTTCGACGCAGTCTAATCAGAATCGTGGGGAGAAACACTAATGGCTTCTGAGCAGCCTAAATCTCAGGCTCCTGCAGAGCCTCTCTGGAGGCGCGTGGTGGACGTTCTGTGGTATCCGCCGGCGGAGCGCAAGAAGCAGCAGAAACACCGCCGAGAGCGTGCTCAAGCAGGTTTGAAGGCCTCTTCTTTCGAGAGTCAAGAGCTTTCCTGGAAATTTTTGTTCTACAGGGTATCGGCTTACTCTCTGCTGGCTTGGTTGGGCGGTATGATGAGTGCGTACCTGTTTGCGGGCCCCGTGGGCGCGCTAGGAATAACATTGGGCTTTCTGATAATCTATATATGCTTCACTCTGGGCGTATTGGTTATGTTGGTTGCTCCCATTTTCGACTGGGGTGTACCCAAATCGCTGGTGGTGAGCTACCTCGTGAAGATTGCTCTGCTCGGTCTGGTATTGATGTTTGTGCCGTTCCCCGAGAATCTGAGGCACGGTTGGACTCTCGCAGGCGCATGTACCGGCGTGATTCTGTGGATTGTTATTGAAACAGTCAGCATCGCACGACTGAGAATTCTATACTTCGACACCGATCTGGAAGACCATGGTCGGTAACGCGATTGGTGTTTGAAAGGAAATACGTTTGGCCGAAGAGAAGAAGTGGTGGGACGGAGATAAAAAGCTCCGCACTACCGGAGAATTGGTGTCTGACGGAGGGCTCTCCGGTGCAGTCATGTCGATTCTCTATCTGATCATCGGTATAGCAGTGTGGGGCGGCATCGGTTACCTCGGTGACCTGGTCTTCTCCACCACCTGGCTGGTGTGGGTTGGTGTCTTGATTGGCGCTGTCGGAGGTTTGACCCTCGTCTTTACCTACATGACCAGGCAGAATAAAGACCGCTAGGTCATTGAACGCGGACCGCTAGGTCACACATTCATCCATGTAGTTAGCATGTCAGTCGCTTAGAGGCAGACATGGGCTCTTGATAGCCACTAGTAGCAAGAAAGGACTTGCTTTGATCGAGAACGGGTTGATCCTCGCGGAAGCCTATGTGCCGCCGACCCCCGAAGACATGCATCTGCCCCCCTTCTTCACCATTGGTGATTTCGCTTTCGGTAAGCAGAACGTACTGATTCTGCTGTCCGTGGTGATTATCGCGGTCTTCTTCCTCACCGCAGCACGTAAGCGCGCCATGGTTCCCGGCAAGACTCAGTTCATCGCTGAGTCTGGCTACATGTTTGCTCGTAACTCCCTCGGTAAGGAAACCCTGGGCGTACAGCACTACAAGCCTTTCGTGCCGATTCTGTTCGCCTCCTTCTTCTTCGTTCTGGTGAACAACCTCTACGGTTCGATTCCGTTTGTTCAGCTGCCCTCCTTCTCCCACCCCGGTAGCGCCTACGCACTGGCTGGCGTAGCGTACCTGACCTGGGTTGGCGTTGGTATCAAGCGCAAGGGCCTGGGCGGCTTCTTCAAGGACATCACCATGCCCTCGGGTCTGCCGGTGTGGATTTACCCCATCCTGATCCCGATCGAGTTCTTCTCGAACCTGCTGATTCGTCCCGCAACTCACGCGCTACGTCTCTTCGCGACCATGTTCGGTGGTCACCTGGCGCTGATGGTTGCATCCAGCATGGTGACCTACATGGTTGAGACTCTGGGTGGTATCGGCTACCTGGCTGCTATTGCTCCCGGTGCTCTGGGCCTGTTCCTGTACTTCCTGGAATTCATGATTCAGTGCATCCAGGCTTATGTGTTCGCTCTGCTGCTGGCTGTGTACCTGCAGGGCTCGGTTTCCGAGGGACACTAAACTCTCTAGTTTTTTAGGTTTTCGCGTTCTTCATTGGGCGTGAATAAAGCAACCCACACGTTCACTGTGCGGGCTATTAACTCAAATCAAACTCTGTTCGGTCCGGGTATGTTCCCGGTCGAACACTGTTGAAAGGAAAAATAATGGTTGGTTCCATCACTGCGGTTGGCTACGGTCTGGCAGCTATTGGCGGCGGCATCGGCGTGGGTCTGATCTTCGCGGCATACATGACCAGCGTTGCTCGTCAGCCCGAGTCCCAGAAGACCCTGCAGCCCATGCTGTTCCTGGGCTTCGCACTGGTCGAGGCGCTGGCAATTCTGGGCCTGGTTCTCGTCTTCATCAAGTAACCGGCTCTGCCACATCCTAAACGACCCATCCCATAGAACAGGATTCCCTCCATGATTTATCTGGCAAGCGAAGGGGGAGCGGAGGCAACTTCGAACCCCCTGATTCCCGACGTCGGGGAAATTGTCATTACCCTCATCGGATTCCTGATCCTCTACTACATCGTTGCTAAGTACGTTGTCCCGGCGTTCGAGAAGATCTACCAGGACCGTAAGGAAGCAATCGAAGGTGGCCTTGCCAAGGCCGAGAAGGCACAGGCAGAGGCTGCAGCGGCTCGCGATGAGTACACCCAGCAGCTCGAAAGCGCTCGACTGGAGGCTCAGAAGATTCGTGAAGAGGCACGCGCAGAGGGCGAGGCAATCATTGCCGATGCTCGCGAGCGTGCAACCGCTGAGGCTCAGCGCATTAGCGATAATGCAGCAAAGGCTATCGAGGCAGAGCGTGCGGCAGCAGCAGTGTCCCTCCGTTCCGAGGTTGGCACTCTTGCTACGACCCTTGCCGGCAAGATTGTGGGCGAAGCCCTCAACGATGATGAGCGATCGGCCCGTGTGGTAGATCGTTTTCTTGCTGACCTTGAAACCGAGAAGCAGAACGCAGGTGCGGCTCGGTAATGGCAGGAGTATCTACTGAATCACTGAGCAAGGTGGAAGAGGTGCTGGAAGCTCACGCTTCCCTGCAGCCCCTGAACCTGGCGAGCGAGCTTTTCGCTGTGGTTGATGTTCTCGACCACAACGGCACCCTGCGCCGTGCTGTCACCGATTCTTCGCGTGATGCAGCAGCACGTCAGGGTATCGCTAACACCGTCTTCGGCGGCAAGATCTCTTCTCAGGCTATGGCTGTGCTCACCAGTGCGGTGGCTCAGCGCTGGTCCGATGATGCTGATCTGGCGAATGCCCTGGAGCGTGCAGCAGTGCTCGCCGTGACCGCATCGGCTCAGTCTCGCGGTGGCGTGGACGCCCTGGACGAGGTACTCAACGAACTACTCACCTTTGTGCGTACCGTTGATTCCAACGCTCAGGCGCAGGAAGCGCTGTCCGACCATCAGGCAAGCAAAGAAGCAAAGAAGAAGCTCGCCGTGGCGCTCGGTGGCCCCGCCACCACCGCCGAAGGTGTGCTTCTGCTCGAACGAGTTGGCTCCAACCCCCGCGGCCGTCACGCTGCACGGGTAGCCGATGAGTTCGCAGAAATCATCGTCACGCGACAGAACCGTTACATTGCGCGAGTAACTAGCGCGATTGCGCTGTCGCAGGCACAGCTTGAACGTCTCGGTCGCGCGCTCAACGCCGTGTACGGCCGTGAGCTGAAGCTCGACGTTTCGGTGGACCCCGCCGTTCTGGGCGGTCTGCGTGTTCAGGTGGGCGACGAGGTGATCGACGGTACCGTCGAGACCCGCATGTCCGACCTGGCTCGTTCCATCGGCTAGCGGCTCAAGCTAGCGACGCTGAACCGTTCGTCGCAACGGTGATTTAGAAGATACCTCGGGTTGCGGGTGCGTGGCAGATGCCTCCTTCGCAGAAGCAGTGGCATTGCCCGCCCGTTCAACCCGAATTGCAAGTTTCGGTTGGTTCCGTTGACGGAACGCAACCACAATGAGAGAGCAGGGACACAAGATGGCCGAACTGACCATCAATGCCGAAGATGTCCGTAATGCGCTGAACGAGTTTGCAGCGTCTTACGAACCCGGCAATGCAGAACGTGTTGAGGTGGGTCGAGTTGTATCGGCCTCCGACGGTATCGCTCGTGTCGAGGGCCTTCCCTCGGTTATGGCGAATGAGCTGCTTCGTTTCGAAGACGGCACCCTCGGCCTCGCACAGAACCTGGATACCCGCAATATTGGTGTGATTGTCCTGGGTGACTTCACCGGTATTGAAGAGGGCCAGGTCGTACACCGCACCGGTGAGGTCCTCTCGGTGCCCGTTGGCGACGCGTACCTCGGTCGCGTTGTTGACCCCCTCGGTAACCCGATCGATGACCTGGGCCCCATTGAGGCTGAAGGCCGCCGCGCACTGGAGCTGCAGGCTCCCGGCGTGACCCAGCGTAAGTCGGTTCACGAGCCGCTGCAGACCGGTCTGAAGGCAATCGACTCGATGATTCCGATCGGTCGCGGTCAGCGTCAGCTGATCATTGGTGACCGCCAGACCGGTAAGACCGCTATCGCGATCGACACCATTCTGAACCAGAAGGACAACTGGGCTTCCGGTGACCCCGAGAAGCAGGTTCGATGCATCTACGTGGCTGTTGGCCAGAAGGCATCCACCATTGCAGCTGTCCGCCACACCCTTGAGACTCGCGGCGCGCTGGAGTACACCACCATCGTGGCATCTCCCGCATCTGACGCAGCAGGCTTCAAGTACCTGGCACCCTACACCGGTTCGGCTATCGGCCAGCACTGGATGTACGGTGGCAAGCACGTCCTCATCATCTTCGACGACCTGTCGAAGCAGGCAGAAGCATACCGCGCTGTGTCCCTGCTGCTGCGCCGCCCGCCGGGACGTGAAGCATACCCCGGTGACGTCTTCTACCTGCACTCCCGCCTGCTGGAGCGTTGCGCTAAGCTCTCCGACGACCTCGGCGCAGGTTCGATGACCGGCTTCCCGATCATTGAGACCAAGGCAAACGACGTTTCCGCCTTCATTCCGACCAACGTCATCTCCATTACTGACGGCCAGATCTTCCTGCAGTCCGACCTGTTCAACGCTAACCAGCGTCCGGCAGTCGACGTCGGTATCTCCGTCTCCCGTGTTGGTGGTGCCGCACAGACCAAGGCTATGAAGAAGGTCTCCGGTACCCTGAAGCTGGAGCTGGCACAGTACCGTTCGATGGAAGCGTTCGCAATGTTCGCATCCGACCTGGACGATGCAACCAAGGCACAGCTGACCCGCGGTTCTCGCCTGACCGAGCTGCTGCGTCAGCCGCAGTACACCCCGTACGCAGTTGAAGAGCAGGTTGTCTCCATTTGGGCTGGTACCTCCGGTCACCTCGACGACATCGAGATTTCCGACGTGCTGCGCTTCGAGGAAGGCTTCATCGAGTACCTGCGTCACAAGACCTCGGTACTGACCGATATCGCTTCCTCCGGCAAGCTTGAGGATGACACCGTTGCAGCTCTGAAGTCCGCAGTTGCTGACTTCAAGCAGGGTTTCAAGTCTGAGGGCAGCAGCCACCTCGTCGACGCAGGTCACGAGGAGCACAAGGCAGCTCGCGATAGCGACATCACTCAGGAAACCATCGGTTAGCGATTAGTCCTCGCCTTCTCCCCGCCTCAGCTATGAGGCTGGGGCGGGGCAGAAAGCAAGGAGAAAGGAAGCTCTATGGGAGCCCAGATTAGGGTTTACCGACAGAAGATTGCTTCGACGTCGTCTATGAAGAAGATCTTCAAGGCGATGGAGATGATCGCGACCTCCCGCATTAACAAGGCTCGTAACGCTGCTCAGGCAGCCGGCCCTTACGCGAACGCTCTGACCCGCGTGGTGACTGCGGTTGCGACTCAGCACGGTATTAAGCACCCGCTGATTCACAAGCCGCACGAGTTCGGAACCTACGAACACCGTCGCTCCGCAATCCTGGTTGTTACCAGTGACCGCGGTCTGGCAGGTTCGTACTCCTCCGCTATCCTGCGTCGTACCGAATCTCTGATTGAGAGGCTGCGCTCTAACGGCCAGGAGGTACAGCTGTACCTGGTTGGCCGTAAGGCAAAGGCTTACTTCGAGTTCCGTGAGCGCCCCTACGCCCGTGCGTGGGAGGGGCACACCGATGCACCTCGTGTTGAAACTGCCGTCGAAATTCGTGACGCGCTGCTCGAAGCCTACGACCTGCCCTTCGAAGAGGGCGGCGTGGACGAACTGCACATCGTATACACCGAGTTCAAGTCGATGGTTGTTCAGGAACCCAAGATCCTGCGCCTGCTGCCCATCCACGTGGGTGACGCAAAGGCTATGGGCGAGGAAATCGTTCCCGACCAGGAACTGACCAAGGCTGAGTACGAGCAGGCGGCATCCTTCGAGTTCGAGCCCTCCGCCGAGGAAGTGCTCAACGCGCTGTTGCCGCGCTACATTGCATCGCGTATCTTCTCCTGCCTCCTGCAGGCAGCAGCAAGTGAGCTGGCATCCCGCCAGCGCGCGATGAAGACCGCAGGTGACAACGCTGAGACGCTGATTACCAAGTACACCCGTTTGATGAACAACGCACGTCAGGCGGAAATTACTCAGGAGCTCTCCGAAATCGTGGGCGGCGCAGACGCCCTCGGCTCCTAGTACTTGTACGCCAACGAAGCCATCAACTGTCCAAACTTTCTAAGTAAGTGAGAAATATGACTGCCACCTACAACGAATCGGTCTCCGCACCGACTCAGGGCGCAACGGGTCGTATTGCCCGCGTCATCGGCCCCGTGGTCGACGTCGAGTTCCCCGCCGGTCAGGTCCCCGAGATTTACAACGCTCTGACCACCGAGCTGACCCTCGACGGTCGCACCCGCACCATCACCTTCGAGACCGCACAGCACCTGGGCGACTCGATCGTTCGCGCTATCTCCCTGCAGCAGACTGACGGCCTGGTCCGCGGTCAGGCTGTAGTCGACACCGGCGCACCGATCTCCGTCCCCGTTGGTGACGGCGTGAAGGGCCACATCTTCAACGTTCTCGGTGACGCACTCGACGTGCCGAACTCCGAGATCAAGGCTGACACCTACTGGCCGATCCACCGTGCCGCTCCCGGCTTCGCAGAGCTGGAAGGCTCCACCGAAATGCTGGAGACTGGTATTAAGTCCATCGACCTTCTGACCCCCTACATCAAGGGCGGTAAGATTGGTCTGTTCGGTGGTGCAGGCGTGGGTAAGACCGTGCTGATCCAGGAAATGATTACCCGTGTGGCTCGTAACTTCGGTGGTACCTCCGTGTTCACCGGTGTTGGCGAGCGTACCCGTGAGGGTAACGACCTGTGGGTCGAAATGGAAGAAGCAGGCGTTCTGAAGGACACCGCTCTTGTGTTCGGCCAGATGGATGAGCCCCCGGGAACCCGTCTGCGCGTGGCACTGACCGGTCTGACCATGGCGGAGTACTTCCGCGATGTTCAGAACCAGGACGTGCTGCTGTTCATCGACAACATCTTCCGTTTCACTCAGGCAGGTTCTGAGGTTTCCACCCTGCTGGGCCGCATGCCCTCCGCAGTGGGTTACCAGCCGAACCTGGCGGACGAAATGGGTCTGCTGCAGGAGCGTATTACCTCCACCCGCGGTCACTCCATCACCTCCATGCAGGCAATTTACGTGCCTGCGGATGACTACACCGACCCGGCGCCGGCAACCACCTTCGCGCACCTGGATGCGACCACCGAGCTCTCTCGTGAAATCGCATCGCGCGGTCTGTACCCGGCAATTGACCCGCTGTCCTCCACCTCCCGAATTCTGGACGCACAGTACATCGGTCAGGAGCACTACGACACCGCAATTCGTGTGAAGGCTATTCTGCAGGAAAACAAGGAACTGCAGGACATCATCGCGATTCTGGGTGTGGACGAGCTCTCCGAGGAGCAGAAGATCGTCGTGGCACGTGCACGTCGTATCGAGCAGTTCCTCTCCCAGAACACCTACACTGCAAAGCAGTTCACCGGTGTCGAGGGTTCGACCGTTCCGCTGAAGGACACCATCGAGTCCTTCCAGATGATCTGCAACGGCGATGTCGACCACATCCCCGAGCAGGCGTTCTACAACATTGGTGGTATGGACGACGTTATGCGCCGCTACGAGGAAATCAAGGCACAGACTGGAGCTAAGTAATCATGGCTCTGAAAGTTGAAGTTGTTTCCCGCGAACGCGTCGTGTGGACTGGCGAAGCGAAGTACGTTCGTGCACGCTCCGTCAGCGGTGACCTCGGCATCCTGCCGGGCATGATCCCCACCTGCACGCTGCTGGCACAGGACGGCGAGCTGCTCATTGAACCCGTTGATGGTGAGCCCATTAAGACCATCCTCAACGCAGGTTTCTTGACCGTCTCGAACGATCACGTGACCATCGTTGCAAAGCACGCACAGATCTAAAGCTGGTTCCCCTCAGCGGGAATTAGCCACTGTGTACACCTCGCCGGTGTTCCACCCTGAAAGGGGAGGGGCACCGGCGATTGGTGTATCCGGGGGGGGGGG
>NZ_KZ627133.1:2331-61786 GCF_001811075.1 Rothia sp. HMSC069C03 | reverse complement strand
GGGGGGGGGGGAGGAAGGTCGTATGCGCAGAACGAGAACGTGCGCAGAAAGAGCGCGTGCAGAAAGATAATGCGCACAGAAAAGGGGCGCCTCCCATGTATCGGGAGGCGCCCCTCAAGCTATGTGTAGCCGCCTAATCTAGAGCTGCTTAGCCTAGAGCCGTTTAGAACAGGCGGTCAGCCGAATCGTCCACGCCGCGCATCGCGTCGTAGTTCAGGCTCACGCAGCGGATACCACGGTCCTCAGCCAGGGTACGAGCCTGCGGCTTAATCGTCTGCGCCGCAAACACGCCGCGCACCGGTGCCAGCAGCGGGTCACGGTTGAGCAGCTCCAAGTAACGGGTCAGCTGCTCCACACCGTCAATATCGCCCACACGCTTGAGCTCGACCGCCACGGAGACGCCGTGCGCATCCTTCGCCATGATGTCGACCGGACCGATAGCGGTCGGGTACTCGCGGCGTACCAACGAATAGCCCTCACCGAGAGTGTGGATCTGCTCGGCGAGCAGACGCTGCAGGTCAGCCTCCACACCGTCCTTGATGAGGCCGGGGTCAACACCCAGGTCGGTGGCGTGCTCGTGCTCAATCTTGTAGATGCGAATCATCAGGCGATCATCGCTCTTAGCTGCCTGAACGGTCCACAGCTGCTGAACATCGGATTCCAGGTCCTCACGGATGCTCTGCGGAACGTCCTCACGCTCAGCCACCAGCAGGGAGCAGGGAGGGCTCATCCAGTTCAGAGGCTTGTAGGAACCGCCGTCGGAGTGAATGAGGACGGAGCCGTCATTCTTGACCATCAGCAGGCGGGTAGCGCGGGGCAGGTGGGCGCGGAGGCGGCCCTCATAATCTACGGAGCATTCAGCAATGACAATACGCATCCGTCCACTCTAGCAGGTACGAGTGTTTAGCTCTAGCAGGTGAGGGTATGAGCTAGGGAACCCAAGCTCGATACAGGTCGCGGTACAGAGGATAGTAGGGAAGTACGGCACAGGAGGGAGGCGCGGCACAGAGCGGGGGAGTACCGCCTCAGCATGAGTACCACGCCAGTATGAGGAAGAGCGCAGAGCGAACAGTGGCAGGACCGATAGGTAGAGATAGCTGAGCGGCGCGGTAGAATAGGGCTCATGGCACGTAAGAATCATCCCGGTAGGCGAGTATCCGGCACCACCAGCGATAAGTGGCACCGTCAAGCACACGCAGGGCGTGATATCAGCAGGATCCTCGATCCTGCACCCCGATTGGAACGTGACCGATACGGTGACTGGCTGGTGCAATACATTCCCGCCGTCAACGCCCAAAAAACCTACACCTGCCCCGAATGCTACCGCCCGATTCCGCCCAGAACAGCGCATCTGGTGGTGTGGCAAGAAAGCCACACGATGGGCCGTAGCCGCGCCATTGACGAGCGCAGGCACTGGCATCAGCACTGCTGGCGCATCCGCCGCAAATAGGCTGAACAGTGCACTTGAGGCGCAGCCTAAGACTACATTCTTGACCAAAACCACATTCTCGAATCCATTTTTTGAAGGAACGCGCAATGAGCAACACCGCCGATATCACCCGCGAGCAGGAATTCGATCCCGCCCGCTACGTCTTCAGCACCGCCGCTGAGCCCACCCCCATTAAGGCACGTACTGTGCTTCCGGCACGCCGCGAGAACTTCACCGTCACAACTGCGGACGGCAAGCGCCTCGTCGGTGAACTCGCCCTGCCCGAAGGCGAGGTCAAGGCAACCCTGGTGACCTTCCACCCGCTGCCCACCCACGGCGGCTACATGGACTCGCACGTGTACAAGAAGGCGTCCTTCCGCCTGCCGGCACTGTCGAACATTGCGGTGCTGCGTTTCAACACCCGCGGCACCTCCTCGATTCGCGGCACCAGCGAAGGCGTCTTTGACGGCGGCTTTGCCGAGAAGAAGGACTTCGACGCAATCCTGAAGTTCGTACGCGAGCGCGCCCTGCCGAACCCCTGGCTGGTCGGCTGGTCCTTCGGTACTGAGCTGGTGCTCAAGTACGCGCCCGAATACGCGAACGAGTTCACCGGCGCTATTCTGCTCTCCCCGCCGCTGCACCGCGTGCACCCGGCTGAGCTGGACGAGTGGAACAAGATCTCGAACCCGTTGTACGCGCTGGTGCCCGAGCATGACGACTACCTGCAGCCTCCGGCGGCGCGTGAGCGTTTCGCGGCTGTACCGCGCACTCGGGTGATTCCCTTTGAGGGGTGCAAGCACCTGTGGGTGGGCGAGAAGTCCGTGCAGCAGGTCCTCAACACCGTGGTCAGCATCGTAACCGGTGCACCCACCGAACTGCCTACCGAATACAGCGGCCCGGTGGCAGAAGAAATCACTGAGTTTTAAGGTTCGGCATAAAAACACGGCATAAAAATAACAAGGCGGCGGCTTTGGACAGAACATCCAAAGCCGCCGCCTTCGTATCTATACGCGATGCGTACCCCGGGGGAAGAGTAGCGAGCGCGTAGAGAAACCTAGAGCTGTTTACAGCTGGAGGTGACTACAGTTGGGCGGTGACTACAGTTGGGCGGTGACTACAGTTGGTCCTGGCGAGGAATGAACACCTCACGCACCAGAATCAGCATGGAAGCCGCCACCGGAATAGCAATCAGCGCACCCAGCACGCCCCAGAGCGCGCCACCGGCAGCCACAGAAATAATCGCAACACCGGCAGGAACCGACACAGCGCGAGCCATAATACGCGGAGAAATCAGGTACGCCTCCACCTGCAAGTACAGGAAGTACGCCACCGCAAACCACAGCGCCAGACTCCAACCCTGAGTCAGCAGAATCAGCGAGGTCAAAATCAGCGAAATCACGCCACCAACCAGCGGAATGAACGCCAGAATCATGACGACCAAAGCCATCAACTGCGGGAAGCTAAAGCCCAAAAAAGCCATAATCAAGAACGCCACAAACGCGTTCAGCACAGCAACCAGAGCCTGACCCATCACGTAGTTACCCACCGACTCGGTAATCTTGTCGGTAATGTACTTGACGCGCACACGCTTGGACGCCGGCGCCAGGCGCACACCCCACGCCTTGATGGTGTCCATCGAGGTGAGGAAGTATAGAGACAGGAACAGCACAATAATCACGCCGGTCACGCTCTGCGCCAAAGTAGACCCAGCAGAAACCAAGCTCGACATGAAGCTATTGACCTGTGAAGAGGAGAACGTTGACTCCAAGAACTTAGGGACGTTCTCATTCACCCAGGTGCTGATGTTAAAACGCTGATCAAGCTCGTGGTACCAATCAGAATCAATTGTGTTCTGATAGATACCCGGCGCGTACTGCACAAACTTAGATGCCTGCTCGCTAATAATTGGGCCAATGGTCATGACCAGACCGGTCACAGCGCCAGCAAAACCAGCAAGCACAGCAATCACGCCGATACCGCGCTTAATGCCCCAAGACTCCAGGCGGCGCACAATCGGGTCTAGACCCAGAGCAATGAAAATAGCACCGGTCACCCAACCCACCAGGGCACCCACATTGTTGAAAATGTAGTAGGCGAAGAGCGCCAGACCCACGCCCACGGTCATGAGGAAACCAAAAGCGACCGGGTTGTGCATCATGGATGCCTTGCCGTTGCCGACCACCTTCGGTGCGGGAGGCGCATCCTCAGAAGCGGCGGGAACCACCGGAATGGTATCCGTAGGAGGCATAGAAGCGCGGCGGCGGTTGGAACGCACCTGGCTAATGCTTTCGGTCAGCTCGCTGAAGGTCTCCGTTAGCTGATCGGTGAGGGATTCCTTCTTGCGCGTCTCGGGGGACGATGTCGTCTCTGCGGGAGCTTCTGAGGCTTTCTTCTCGCTCATGCTCTTCCTTTCCGAATCATTCCGGGTATTTTTTCTCTACTGTGCCATTCTACCGGCTGGTTTACTTTGTTACGGCGTCCACGGTGAATCCCAAGGACAGGGGAGTGCATGTGGGAGAGATATTTGCGGGACGGATCGGGCAATAGCCCAAACGCTATCCCCGGCATGAGCTCAGAGCGTAGGCGACAGAGAACGGGCGCTCGTAACGGTGCGTTGTGGGGATAATAGAGGAAGGAACGCGTGAAGGATTTAGCCCGCACGCAACAATAGGTACAGAACGTAAAGGAGCCCAGGATGAGCATTATTTTTGATCCGGCAGACCGCGGCGCATCCCAGAACGCGGCACAGGGTAACGTCGCGCAGGGTGGTGCAGCGCAGAACGGGGTAGCGCCGGAGATTCCCGCCTCCGTACGCAACGCCATGGAACTGAACCCCAACGCGGCACAGTCTGCTGGCGAACAGGGCGGCGAGCAGACCCCCTCCGCCCCCACCTGGCGTTACGAGGTCAACACCCCCGAAGAGTTCCAGAAGTTCGTGCAGCTCTCCAGCCAGGGTGCCGTGATTTTTGCGCTCTACGCGCCGCACTCGCCCTCCTCCCTGCAGATGCTCGAAGGCGTGCAGAAGCTCGTTGACTCCGCCGCAGGTAGCATGATTTGCGCCGCCGTGGACGTCACCAAGCTCCCCGAAGCTGCCCAGGCATTCGGCGTGAGCGGCGTGCCCGCGGGTGTTGCTGTTCTGGCGGGCCGCCCGGCACCGATTTACACCGGACCGGTCAGCGCAGAAGACCTCGGCGATGTGCTCTCCCAGGTTCTGCAACTCGCGGCACAGTACCAGCTACCCGGTGGCTTCGACCCGGTCGTTCCCGAAGACGAAAAGCCCCTGCCGCCCCTGCACGCAGAAGCCGTCGCCGCCCTAGACCGCGGCGACCTGGAGGGTGCCCGCGCCGCATACTGCAAGGCAATCGCCGAGAACCCCGGCGATAAGGAAGCGAAGCTCGGCCTGGAACAGGTTGAACTGCTCTCGCGCGTGAAGGACCTGGACATGGCAACCGAGCGTGTGGCGGCCGCGGCAGACCCCATGAACATTGACGCCGCGTTCAACGTAGCCGACCTGGACCTGGTCGGTGGTCACGTGGAGGACTCCTACAACCGTCTGCTGCGCCTGTTCAGTGCGGTAGGCCCCGACGATAAGGTGCGTGTGCGCGAGCGCCTCGTGCAGCTCTTCGACGTGGTGGGTGCATCTGACCCGCGCACTGTGAAGGCGCGTGCGGCACTGACCATGGCGCTGTTCTAAAAATAGCTGTCATCCGGGAAACCTCTTGAGCCGGTCTAGCTAGCTCTGGCTAATCTAGGCGGCTGAAACTTTGAATACGGACGGGCTATCGTCTACCCCTGCACTCGGGCTGCGGGGTAGGCGGTAGCCCGTTCTGTTTTTGCAGTTTTTGGCGGTTTTGAGGGTGGGGAGAACGGCCAGCCCAATCTGACAGATAGCGCGCTAGGACGCTATATGTAGAGCCCCGGAATGTCCATATACTGCATGACGGATGCGTAATATGCGGGTTTTATAGCCAAAGCCGGTGGACCTTCCTACGAGAGTGATAGGGTGAAAATATGAACACTAGTCACTTCTCCCAGGACCCGAATCCGCAAGAACCAGGTTCACCGCAGAACCCGGTACACGAGACCGCAGTAGAGACAGCACCCGCCGCAGCGGTACCCCAGGCTATAGCCCCGGAAGCTGTCGTACCCGCATCGGTAGCACCGCAGCTACCCGTCACCCCGCAGACCGCATCGGCGGCTGGCGCTCGCCCCGCCATTGAAATCCGCGGTCTCACCAAGGCATTCGGTCAGAAGGTCGCCGTCGACCGCATCAACCTCGACATCCCCTCCGGATCCTTCTACGGACTGGTGGGCCGCAACGGCGCCGGTAAAACCACCACCATCTCCATGGTCACCGGCATGCTCATGCCCAGCGAAGGCACCGCATACGTGCGCGGCATCGACATGTGGACCGACCCGCTCAAGGCGAAAGCACACCTGGGTGTGCTGCCCGACGGCGTGCACCTCTTCGACAAGCTCACCGGTGAGCAGCTCATCACCTACTCCGGCTACCTGCACGGAATCGATAAGGAAACCGTCGCCTCCCGCGTTAAGGATCTGCTCGCGGCCATGGACCTGACCGATGCTGCGGGTCGTGCCGTTGCTGACTACTCCGCCGGTATGACCAAGAAGATTGCGCTCGCCGCCGCGCTCGTCCACGCACCCTCCGTGCTGATTCTTGATGAGCCCTTTGAGGCGGTCGACCCGGTTTCCGCCGCTAATATTCAGGACATTCTGCGTGGCTTCGTTGCCTCCGGCGGAACTGTCATTATCTCCTCGCACGTGATGGACCTTGTCCAGCGCCTGTGCGACCACGTAGCCGTCATGGACTCCGGCCGTATTCTCGCCGCCGGAACGGTCGATGAAGTACGCGCCGGCATGAGCCTTGAAGAACGATTCGTGCAGCTGGTCGGCGGCCGCACCTCCTCGGAAGGATTGTCATGGTTAGGCACCTCGTCTCACTAAAGTGGCAGTATGTGCTCGCCGCCTTCCGCCGTAGCATATGGGCGCTCATCGGCCTGATTTTTGCGGCACTCTATGCGGGCGGTATGCTCTTCGGCCTCGGCTCCACATACGTGATTGCTAATTCGAAGGTCCCCGAATACGGTCAGCTCGGAACCCTCCTTGTGGGCACCGTTGTGGCGCTCGCCTGGGCTATCGTCCCCATCTTTTTTAGCGGACTCGACGGCACCCTGGATGAGAGCCGATTCGTGCTCTTCCCCATCAAGCCCTCCACCCTGCAGAAGGGCCAGTTCCTCGGCGGGTTCGTGGGTATCCCCGGCATCGCGAGCATCATTGCGGTGCTACTGGGTGTTATCGCGTTTATATCGCAGCCGCTCGCGCTGGTCGTGTACCTCATCTGCTGCGTGCTCGGCCTTGCGAACCTCATGGTGTGGGCGCGTCTCGCCAACCGCCTGGGCATGGTGCTGAACGATAACCCGCGCATCGCCAATACCCTGATGATCGTTGCCGCAATGCTACTGATGAGTGCCGGCTTCGTCTTCGGTGGAACGATGATTTACCTGACCAATCATTGGGAAGAAGTGCTGCCCTACCTGCCGTGGCTGGGCGTGACCCCCTTCGGTTCCGCGTTTGCTGTGCCCTACTTTATGGCGACCGGCAATATGGGTGCCGCCCTTGGCTGCCTGGCTCTGACCCTCGTCTACCTGGTTGGCGGCTGGTGGCTGTGGGGTAAGAACCTCGCACGCTCCATGGCGAATGTGGGTGGTGGCGCCCACCACGCGAGCGCAGCTGAAGTCGCCGCAGGTGACCTGGGCTTGTTCGCTCGCTTCCCCGCAACTCCTCGCGGTGCCGTAGCGGCACGAACCCTGCACTCATTCCTGAAAGACAACCGTCTGCAGATGCTGACCGCAAGCACCGCCATGATTTACCTGATGCTGACAGTGGCGATGCCGCTGTTCCTGAGCTCGGTAGGCTCCTTCGAAAGTCGGGTCAATTTCAACGGTGTTAACGCGGCTGAAGCCAACCAGATTATCAATAGCGGCGTCATGCAGCTTTTCGGGTTCTGGATGTACTTCTGCACCATTTTCACCGGCTACTACATGTGCTACCTCGTCTCCTACGACAACACCGCATTCAGCCTGCACGTGCTCTCCCCGCTGCGCGGTATTGACGACCGCATCGGCAGGCTTTGGGGCTACAGCATCCTGACGGTTCCGGTCGTGGTGGTGATGGTGTTCGTCGCCTGCGTAGCAAATGGACACCTGGAACTCGTCCCCATCGTGCTGATGCACCAGCTGGGCGTGTTCGCTGCGGCTGCAGGTATTGGATGCGTACTGGATACCTTCATTAGTCCGCCCGTGGCACCTCCCGGGGCTAACCCGTTCAAGAACCCGAAGAACACTGACGGCTTCGCTAAGCAGCTGCTGCTGATGCTCTCTATAGTTTTGGTGATGCTCAGTGCCCTGCCCGGCGGTATCTCTGTTGTCGTGTACATTTTCCGCACGCAGGATGTGCTGACCCTCGTCTACGGCGGCTTGATTCAGCTGCTGATTGGTGCCGCACTGCTCGTGGGTGGCGTGGCGTGGGGCGGCCACCGCTACGATAAGGTCAGCTCCAAGATGCTGGAGCGTGTGGCACGCTTCCAGGCGAACTAACAAGAGTCGAAGCTCCAGCACATCAGGAATAAAAGAGAAGGGTTCCGTGTTAGGTACTAAGCCTGGCACGGAACCCCCTTTTCTGTGCCGCACGAATTTCTAGCCCTGAACTTTCTAGCCCCGAACTTCTAGCGGAAAGAAGCTCACCGCAATACTTAAGAGCCTATGGTTGAGCCGTGGCCAGCCTCCATATTGACCGCACGGGGGCTCAGCACCTCCCAACTGCTACTAAAATAGAGAAGGCGCCAATCACCCAACCGTGCAGCGGCACCCCTCACCCTATGTATCCCACCTCATCATCAAGGAGAAACATGAGCTCGATCGAAGGCATCGAAGACCCCTTTGGCCCAGGAACCGCAGGCGGCACCGCCCTGCTCGAACGCGAAGAAACCCAGCTTTCTGAGCCCGGCGACCACGAGCGCTTCTCCCACTACGTACGCAAGGAAAAGATCCTCGAATCGGCGTTGACCGGTGAACCCGTGCGCGCCCTCTGCGGCAAAATGTGGGTACCCGGCCGCGACCCGCAGAAGTTCCCCGTCTGCCCCCAGTGCAAAGAAATCTACGAAGGCCTGGCACCGGGCAACGACGGTGACAACGGCTCCGGCGAATAACACGCGCCAGGCGACACGCCTCAGATAACACATCTCAGACAATACGCCTGAATAAATACGAATAAATAACACGCCGCCGCAGCAAGACTCAAGGGCCCAACACCGCTCATGAGACTTTGCTGACGAGCACCAAATTCTTGCACCACAGCCCGGCCCAACCCGCGGATGTGGTGCTAGAATTTAACCTCGCTGTGCCCGGACCGCCAGAGCATCAGGAACACTAGAGCGCCACCTCCTAACGGGGGAGAAGCGCCCCCGTGCTGAGTCGGCGTGAGGAATCAGTAGAGGTAGACGAGGAAGAAGGAGAGAATGAGCGCACCCGCAGAGGAACCCACACTATTCGACAGTATGGTGAAGCCGAAGCTCTCCCCGGCATACCCCGACCGCGCCCCCTGGGGTACTTCCGTCAGCCTGCGCGCCTGGCAGGCAGAAGCCATGCAGAAGTACTTCGAAACCAACCCCCGCGACTTCATGGCTGTGGCAACCCCCGGCGCGGGTAAAACCACGTTTGCGCTGACCCTCGCCAAGGAACTATTTAACCGCGGCACGGTCCGTCAGCTCATCGTTGTGGCGCCCACCGACCACCTGAAAAAGCAGTGGGCAGACGCCGCCGCGAAGGTCGGTATTCCTATTGATCCGAACTTCAAGAACGCGGATGTGACCATCAGCCGCCACTACAAGGGTGTGGCGCTGACCTACGCGCAGGTGGCGAATAAGCCGCAGCTGCACGCCCGCAACACCGAGGAAACGAAAACCCTCGTGATTTTTGACGAGATTCACCACACCGGTGATTCGCTGTCCTGGGGTGACGGCCTGCGTGAAGCGTTCGACGACGCGACCCGCCGCGTGGCACTGACCGGTACCCCGTTCCGTTCGGACACCTCCCCGATTCCGTTCGTCACCTACGAGGTCGACAATGACGGTATCCGCCGTTCCAAGGCAGATTACTCCTACGGTTACGGCCCCGCACTGAAGGACCACGTGGTGCGCCCGGTCATCTTCATGGCGTACTCGGGCCAGATGCGTTGGCGTACCTCCGCCGGTGAGGAAATGGCGGCAAACCTCGGCGAAGGCTTCACCAAGGACATCACCTCCCAGGCGTGGCGAACCGCCCTCGACCCCAACGGCGAATGGATCCCGACCGTGCTCGCGGCAGCCGATAAGCGCCTGACCGAGGTGCGCCGCACCGTGCCCGACGCCGGTGCGCTCGTCATCGCCACCGACCACGCGGACGCCAAAGCCTACGCCGAACAGCTGCAGAAAATCACCGGCGAATACCCCGCCGTGATCCTCTCTGACGACCGTGAAGCCTCCGCGAAAATCGACGAATTCCGTGAAGGCATGCAGCGCTGGATGGTCGCCGTGCGCATGGTATCCGAAGGCGTGGACGTGCCCCGCCTCGCCGTGGGCGTGTACGCCACCAGCACCAGCACCCCGCTGTTCTTCGCCCAAGCAATTGGCCGTTTCGTGCGTGCCCGCAAGCGCGGCGAAACCGCCTCCGTGTTCCTGCCGTCGGTGCCGCAGCTGATGATGCTCGCCAACGACATGGAAGTAGAACGTGACCACGCCCTCGACCGCGGCGCACCCCAGGAAATCGACCCCATGGTTGAAGGCCTGGACGACCACCTGCTCGAAGAAGCAAACCGCGAGGAGCGCGCCTCCGAGCAGCTGGCACGCGGCAAGTTCGAGGCGCTCGGCTCCGAGGCGTCCTTCCACGGTGTGCTGTTCGACGGCGCCGAGTTCGCCTCCGGCAACCTTGCTGTGGGTAGTGAGGAGGAGCAGGACTTCCTGGGTATTCCGGGTCTGCTGGATGCCGAACAGGTCGGTACGCTGTTGCGAGCGCATCAGCGTGAGCATGCGGCGCGTCGCCCGGCGATTGCGGCGCCTTCAGTGGTGGATCACCGCCAGTTGAAGGATTTGCGCAATAAGCTGGCGAAGAACGTGGCGGCGTGGTCGATTCGTTCGGGTCAGCCGCACGGCGTGATTCACAATGAGCTGCGTAAGATTTGTGGCGGCCCGGCGGTTGCGCAGGCTTCTGCTGAGCAGATTCAGGCGCGTATCGATAAGCTGTCGGACTGGTTCGTGGGCCGACGCTAGAAGGTGGATAGAACGTAAAGAGAAGCCTCGCGGGTGTGTATGCGCTCGCGGGGCTTTTGTGTGCCCGTAATATTTGTTCGCGTAGACGCGATAGGGTGGGCATCCCGAGTACTCTCGGGGTGCCCGCCCTATCGTTGTGCGAGTTGCGTTGAGGCTAGAGGACCTCTACGACCTCTACGCCGTCGGCTTCCAGTGCCTCAGTGGTTTCGTCAAGCTTGTCCTCGTGTACGGGCGCGGTCAGGTCAACCAGAACGCGAGTCTCGTAGCCTGCATCGACCGCATCGCGAGCGGTTGCCGACACGCAATAATCGGTGGCGATACCGACAACATCGACGAACTCGATGCCGCGCTCATCCAGCCACTCCGACAGGGGAGTCTGCGGGCCGTCCTCGGATGCATCCGCACCGGGCTCGTGCTCGCCGGTTGCGACCTCATCCTCGGGGGCGAGAAGACCCTCAAAACCCGAGTAGGCTGCCTCGAAGCGGCCCTTGCGGAAGTACGCCTCAATGTAGTCGGTGTCCAGGTTCTCGTGAATCTGCGCGCCTTCGCTCTTGGCGACGCAGTGCACCGGCCAGGAGTCAACGTAGTCGGGGGTGTCAGAGAAGTGCGAGCCCGGATCGATATGCCAGTCCTGGGTGGCGACAATCGCGTCGTAGCGGTGGTGGTTGTTCTCCACGTATTCGCTAATCAGTGCGGCAACGTCCGCACCGCGCTCGGTGGCGAGGGCGCCGCCGGCGCAGAAATCGTTCTGCACGTCAACAATAATGAGTGCCTTAGACATATCTGTCCTTTACAAGTAGGAATGAGTTTTCACTCTGATTCGCCAGGTGAAAAACAGTATCTCAGAAGGGTGGTTTAGATGAATTCGGTCGGAATGATCGGCTCACCCTCCGAGAGGCGGTGGGCAGCTTCGGGAAGCTCAGCCAGGGATGCTACGTGGCGGGCGGTTGCGCGGCGCACACCTTCCTCGCTGGTGAAGCCGGGGAGCAGCTCGCCGTTGCGGACGAAGTCCACCATGAGCGGGCGGGTGTCCTCGAGCAGGCTCGGGTCCTCGTGGGTGCCCAGAACCTCGGAGGTCGCTATGCCCATGCCGTTGAGGCGGCGGGCCGCACGCTTGGCGCCACCGATGGACGCCTTGCCAGCCGACGCCTTAGCGACCGGCTGCATTTCACCGGCGGAGTTCTCACGCTCAACAACCTTGTACACCATGGAGGAGGTCGGCGCGCCGGAGCCGGTGACCAGCTTGGTGCCCACGCCGTAGGAGTCCACGGGTGCTGCCGCCAGGGATGCGATAGCGTACTCGTCCAGGTCGCTGGTGACGGTGATCTTGGTGTGGGTGTTGCCGAGTGAGTCGAGCAGTTCACGAACGCGTGCCGCGGTGGCGACCAGGTCGCCGGAGTCCAAGCGCACGCCGCCGAGCTCTTCGCCCGCGAGTTCCACGCCGAGGCGGACCGCCTCGTCCACGTTGTAGGTATCGACGAGCAGTGTGGTGCGGGCACCGAGGGAACGCAGCTGCGCCTCGAACGCTTCACGTTCGCTGTCGTGCAGCAGGGTGAACGCGTGGGCGCTGGTGCCGATGGTGTGCAGGCCGTAGCGCAGGCCAGCCTCCAGATTGGAGGTGCCCGCGAAGCCGGCGATCACGGCGGCGCGTGCAGCGGAGACGGCGGCGCGTTCGTGGGCGCGGCGCGAACCCATTTCGAGGCAGGGGCGGTTGCCTGCGGCTGCGCTCATGCGGGAGGCGGCGCTCGCCACGGCGGAGTCAAAGTTCAGGATGGACAGCAGGTAGGTTTCGAGGACGCACGCTTCGGCGAAGGTGCCTTCGACCTGCATGACGGGGGAGTGGGGGAAGAACGCTTCGCCTTCTGCGTAGCCGCGGATGTTGCCGCTGAAGGTGAAGGATTCGAGGTAGGAGAGGGTTTCTTTGTTGACGATGTTGCGGGAGGAGAGGAAAGAGAGTTCTTCGTCGGTGAAGCGGAAGTTTGCGAGGCCTTCGAGGAATCGGCCGGTGCCTGCGAGGACGCCGTAGCGGCGGCCTGCGGGCAGGCGGCGGGTGAAGACTTCGAAGGTGCACTTACGGTTGGCTGCGCCGGAGGCGAGTGCCGCCTGGAGCATGGTCAGTTCGTAGTGGTCGGTGAGAAGGGAAGTAGTAGCCATGTGTTTATTGTAGTGGGGGATTAGGGTATTTTTCCTCTTGAATCGGCGTGTCAAGCACTACATAAAGTATTCTTGACTCTAAGTGCTGTAGTGTGACAAATTACCAGCACTCTGCGCGGGAGCAACGCAGGACGAGCATCGGGGTAGTGCAGGGTAAACACCGCAGTAGCGCAGGACGAACACAGGAGCAATACAGAGGCAACACAGGGGCAACACATACCCGCCCGTATAATCAAAGGGAACCGGCCGCAAAGGAAACCAATGAACACTACCGCCGTGACCCTCTCCACCGGAACCCTCGAGAATACCGACCTCGACACCACCCTGGAGAACATCCTCGCCACAGACACCCCCTGGAAAGTCATTGTCTGGAACGACCCCGTCAACCTCATGACCTACGTGTCCTACGTCTTCCGCAGCCACTTTGGCTACTCCCGCGCCCGCGCAGAAGAGCTCATGCTGCAGGTACACAACAACGGCAAGGCAATCGTCTTCACCGGCTCGCGCGAAGACGCCGAAAAACACACCCAGGCAATGCACGCCTGGGGTCTGCTTGCAACCTTCGAGAAAGTAGAAAACTAATGGCGCGACCCTTCCGCCGCACCCCCGGAGGCTACACCGCCTCCTTCGAACCCGCCGAACGCAACCTGATTCGCGAACTCGCCGAAGACGTGCGCGTACTACTGCGCCCGGCAGATACCACCGCCGACGGCGGCACCGTCGACCCACTGGAGGCGCTGGTTGGCATCACCGAAAACCCCACCATCCCCGCCGATAGCGCCGTAGCACGCCTGCTCCCCGCCGCAAGCAGCGACGACGAGACCGCCACCGAATACCGCCGCTACACCGAACGCGACCTGCGCGAAACTAAGCGCGCGAACCTCGCCATGCTCGCCTTCGACATTGAGTCCAGCGACCTGCGCCTGAACGAAGAGCACGCCCGCGCCTGGGCTGCTGCGCTCGGCGATATTCGCCTGGTGCTCGCCGACCGCCTCTACATCGTGGACGAAGACACCGCAGAAGATATTGCGGCGTTCACCGACCCTTCCGAGATCGAGACCCAAGAAGAGTACATGGCTGTGGTGTACAACTTTGTCTCCTGGGTTCAGGACTCTCTCATGCTCGCCATGCTCGACGGGCTGGACGACGAAGAAACGACCGGCGGAGTATTTGGCGGGACAAATGGCGGGGCAAACGAGCAAGAATAGAACGAATTTTTCAAATTCCCCCTCAAACTATCGTCATATACAACCACATAATGGTGGTTCTCGACTCATCTAACCGCTCAACGGACTAAAAGGGTAACCTTAGCGAGTTAGCATAGAACGTGGTACCCGACCGATAACGAAGTGTAGGTGACACATGAGTGACAGCATCGACGCAACAAATCCCTACCGTGCCCGCACCCCCTGGGGTAGCCCCGCGCCCGTAGGCCCCACCGCCGCGGCACCCATCGGCGTCTTCGACTCCGGCGTTGGCGGACTCACCGTGGCACGCGCCATCATGGACCAGCTGCCTCACGAACGCATCATCTACGTCGGCGACACCGCCCACGGCCCCTACGGCCCCCTCAAAATCGCAGAAGTACGCGCCAATGCCCTGCGCATCATGGACGAACTCGTCGACTCCGGCGTGAAAATGCTCGTCATCGCCTGCAACACCGCCTCCGCAGCGGTGCTCCGCGACGCCCGCGAACGCTACACCCGCCAGTACGGCATCCCCGTCATCGAGGTGATTCAGCCCGCCGCCCGCCGTGCGCTCGCCGCAACCCGCAACCGCAAGATCGGCGTGATTGCGACGGAGGCGACCGTCACCTCCCGCGCCTACGAGGACACTTTTGCGATCACCCCGAACCTTGAGGTGCACTCGGTGGCGTGCCCGCGCTTCGTGGAGTTCGTGGAGAAGGGCATTACCTCCGGTCCCGAGCTGCTGGAGACCGCCCGCGAGTACCTGCAGCCGCTCAAGGACGCTGGCGTGGACACCCTCGTGCTCGGCTGTACCCACTATCCGCTGCTGGCCGGCGTGATTTCCTACATTATGGGTGAGGACGTTACCCTGGTTTCCTCCGCGGATGAGACCGCGAAGGACGTGTACCGCGAACTGCTCAACCACGCCATTGAAAGCCCGGTCCCCGAGGAAAACCCGCACCACGAATTCCTCGCCACCGGCGAAACTGAGACGTTCTCGCAGCTGGCACGCCGCTTCCTCGGCCCCGAGGTCACCAACGTGCGCCACACCAGCTCCGTGGCGGAACGCTACCCGACCGGCTCGCTGGCGGCACTCACCCCCGAAATGCTTGCGGCACACCGCAGCATCACCCTCGACGAATCGGCAGATCCTGCAGAGGCAGCACACACTGTCGCGGGCACCGAATTTTCCGGCACCACCCCTAAGGACGACACCTCATGCGTCTAACCGTTATCGGTTGCACGGGCTCCTTTCCCGGCCCCGTCTCACCGGCTAGTTGCTACATGCTCACCGCCACGGACTTCGCGGGTCGAACCTGGCGCATCATCATGGACATGGGCAACGGCTCCCTCGGCATGCTCCAGCGCCATATCGATCTGAGCGATATCGACGCGATTCTGATTTCGCACCTGCACCCGGACCACTGCATCGACCTGTCCGGTCTGCACGTGGCGGTCAAGTGGGATCCGCGCGGCTGGCCCAAGGGCCGCATTCCGCTGTACGGTCCCGCCGCGATTAACGAGTACCTTTCGGCGACTCATGGCCTGGACCCGGATCCGGGCATGAGCACCGAGTTTGAGTACCACACCTGGACTGAGGGTGAGCCCGTGCAGATTGGTCCTTTCCGCGTGGAGCCGTTCCGCGTGGTTCACCCCTCGAAGGACCCGTACGCGCTGCGCATCACCTGCAACGACCGCGAGGGCCACACCGTGTTCTCGTACTCGGGCGATACCGACCTGTGCGAGGGCCTGGTCAAGGCTGCGCGCGGCGCTGACCTGTTCCTCTGCGAGGCAGCCTACCAGGAGGGTCGCGACGACGCTCTGCGCGGTATTCACCTGACCGGCAAGCGCGCCGGCGAGGCCGCCACGGAGGCTGGCGTGCGTAACCTGCTACTGACCCACCTGCCCGTGTGGAACGACCCGGACATCGCCCGCGCGGAGGCGCGCAGTGCTTTCTCCGGCCCGGTCGGCATTGCCGAAATGGCGGCAAGTTACCGCATCTACCCGCGCCCGACGGAGGCTCACCCGGTCACGTCCACCCTGAACGTGGTGGAGGTGCTCGATCCGCCGCTGAACACCGCGATTGCGCTGCCTAAGCCAGAGCTGGACTAGGCCAAACCCGAGCTGGGCTAAAACAAGCTGGGCTAGTACAAACTGTGCTCAGCCCCGCTCACTTGTCGACATAGATTCAACAGACAGACATAAATCCTGCAGACAGATTCAAGGAGAACCCATGACTGCAACCCGCGAAGACGGCCGCGCCCTCAACGAACTGCGCCCCATCACCATTACCCGCGGCTGGTCCCGCAACGCTGAGGGTTCCGCCCTCATCGAGTTCGGCAACACCCGCGTGCTGTGCACCGCATCCTTCACCGAGGGCGTGCCGCGCTGGCTCAAGGGCGAAGGTAAGGGCTGGGTGACCGCCGAGTACGCGATGCTGCCGCGCGCCACCAACACCCGTTCTTCTCGCGAGTCGCTGAAGGGTCGCGTGGGCGGCCGCACCCACGAGATTTCTCGCCTGATTGGTCGCTCCCTGCGTGCGGTCATCAACATGGACGAGCTGGGCGAGAACACCATTGTGCTCGACTGTGACGTTCTGCAGGCTGACGGCGGCACCCGCACCGCTTCTATTACCGGTGCGTACGTGGCGCTGGCTGATGCTATTTCTTGGGCGAAGGAGCAGAAGATTCTGCCCGCTAAGGCGAACCCGCTGATTGATTCGGTGTCCGCAATTTCGGTGGGCATTATTGACGGCACCCCCATGCTGGATCTGCCCTACACCGAGGACGTGCGCGCCGAGACCGACATGAACGTGGTCGTCACCGGCAGCGGCAAGTTCGTTGAGGTTCAGGGCACCGCCGAGGGCGCGCCTTTCGACCGGGACGAGCTCAACAGCCTGCTCGACCTGGCGCTGGAAGGCACCGCCGAGCTGGCTCAGATTCAGCGTGAAGCACTGGCACACTAACCCGTCCCAGTAACTAGTTCCGTCGACAAGGAGAAACTATGGCAGACGCAAAGATTGTTCTGGCAAGCCACAATAAGGGCAAGCTCAAGGAACTGCGTGAAATTCTGCGCGGACGCATTGACGGCCTGGACGTTGACACCCAGGTGGTTGACGCCTCCAGCGTGAATGCTCCCGATGTTCCCGAGACCGGCGTGACCTTCGCTGAGAACTCCCTGCTGAAGGCGCGCGCTGTTGCCGAGGCAACCGGCCTGATCGCTATTGCTGACGATTCCGGCCTGTCGGTGGATGTGCTCAACGGCGCTCCCGGTATTTTCTCGGCGCGCTGGGCGGGTAGCCACGGCGATGATACCGCGAACCTGAACCTGCTGCTGGCTCAGCTGAGCGATATTTCTGCCGAGCACCGCGGCGCGAAGTTCTGCTGCGCGGCGTCGGTTGCCTCCCCGAACGGTTTTGAGGCGGTCGAGTACGGCGAGCTGCCCGGCGAGCTGCTGACCGCACCGGCGGGGGAGGGCGGCTTCGGTTACGACCCGATTCTGCGCCCCGTGGAGCTGAACGGTGAGAACGCCCTGTATGAGGGGCAGTACGCTGGCAAGTCTTGCGCTGAGATTCCCGCCGAGATTAAGAACTCGATTAGCCACCGTGCGCGTGCTTTTGAGGCGCTGATTCCTCAGATTGCTGCTGCGCTGACCTCCTAAAATCGCTGTCTAAAACCGTCGCTGAGGCGCCAGAGCGTACTCACTGTACCTGTCTCGTAGCGCCGGTCTCACTGCACCGGTCTCACTGTGCCGCTCTGTTGGGTGGAAACGCGGGGTTGGGTACGATTTTTTCGTGCATCCCCCTAAAATCCCCCACAGGGATACCAATTAAAGGCACAATAGGTAAAGAAGCTTTTACCTCAAGGTTAGTGACACCAAAGAAACTCGTCTGCTGAAGGTACCTTCGGCAGACGAGTTTTGCTATTGAAGAGCCTTTCAGCGGGGCGTCTGCTCGACGCTTGCTGTCACCGACCGCGGTAGAAAAACCTGCAGCGAAAGAGACACACCGATGCTCATCCTTCTTCTGCTGATGGCACTCGCCCTTGCCGCCGGATGCTGGGCGTACTCCTACGTGTGGCGCGGACTGAACCGCCGCGTCATTGCCGCCGTGAAGGTAGTCGATCCGATGATTACGCTTGGCCCGTACGTCATGGCGGCGTGGGTGGCGTTCATGGCTCTGATCGCCACGAATATCTGGGCGACCGGAACCCTGCACACTGTGCTGACGATTATTTTCTGCGTGGTTGCCGCAGGGTGCCTCGGCTGGGCTGGATTCTGGCTGCTCATGCACTGCCTGGGCGGGCAGACCCCGGGCAAACGCCCGATGTGGTGGCGCGAGGCGGTTGCCGCGAAGTTCGCATGGCGTAACCTCTCCCGCATGCCCGCCTACCTGGGTGCTCGCACCAGCATCCTGCCGGTGCAGAACCCGCACCTGACCAAGCCGTATTCGGGGTCGTGGACTCGACCGCTCGGTGCGACCATGCCCGGGTACAGCTCCAACGGCGAGTTTATTGAGGGCTTTGACGAGTTCGGTCGCAAGATGCCGCGCCTCTACCCGGTGGGCCCCGAACCGACCATTTTTGAGATGGCGCGCTGGGGTAAGTCGGTAAGCTCCGATCAGCTGCTGACGACCTTCCTGCCGACCGCTCCGTTCGAGCGTCTGCGTCTGCCCGGCACCATGACGGGCCCCTTTACCTTTGCGGGGGAGGTGCCGCACGGTGCGGTGACGAAGTGGCCTCGTCGCAGCGGCGCGAACCGCGCCTTCGGCTCCTACGCCCGTCTGGGTGAAATCACCGAACGCAAGGTGGAGTTGCTGGTCGACCACCGCATCATTGCGGCGTTGCAGACCACCCGCGAAAGCTACGAACGCCGACACAGCTGGATGCTCGCCTTCACCGATATCGCAGACGGCGACTTCACGATGGACGCCGATACGAACGGCAACCTGCGCATCACCTTCGGCATGGTCACCGAGGGCTACGAGACTCCGTGGGTTTTCACCACCACCCTGAAAGATAGCCCGCGCCTGCGCCGCAAGGTACGCCACGCCATGAGGGAACGCCGCGTACTCAAGCAGAGCAGCGGCGAGCTGATGGACTGGTACTTTGTGCCGAAGCTCAGCGAATTCCCGCACGGCCCGGTTACGAATGAGCTTCCCGAAGAGTTCTATTTCAAGTCCAATATCATGGTCACGAACCGTCACGAGAGTTCCTCGCGCGCCTCGGGTGAGGCACACTAGGGGAAGGAACGTGGGAGCAGAGCAGCGCATTAGCGGTGACTGTCTTAATCACTCTTTTCCCCAAGCCACGCTAGAATAGAGTTCCGAACGTTGAACGCTCTGCGGGGCACGACACGCGTCGTGCCCCGCTGTCGTTCTGCCCCCGTAGCACTTGAGCCGGACTCGCACTCCGCCCGGTGGCACGCGTTCACCACCGCAGACATATTCACCCGAAAGGATTCCCGTGGCGTCTTCGAACTACACTGCCCGTCACCTCTCCGTGCTGGAAGGTCTGGAAGCTGTACGCAAACGCCCGGGCATGTACATTGGCTCCACCGACTCTCGCGGCCTGATGCACTGCCTCTGGGAGATTATCGACAACTCGGTGGATGAGGCGCTCGCCGGTTTCGGCCAGTCCATCCAGGTCATTCTGTACCGTGACGGTTCGGTTGAGGTGCGCGATGATGGCCGCGGTATCCCCACCGACATTGAGCCGCGCACCGGCCTGTCCGGTGTCGAGGTCGTATTCACCAAGCTACACGCCGGCGGTAAGTTTGGCGGCGGCTCCTATAACGCGTCCGGTGGTTTGCACGGTGTGGGCGCTTCCGTGGTGAACGCGCTGTCTTCCCGTCTGGACGTGCAGGTGGACCGTGGCTCGAAGACCTACCAGATGTCCTTCCGCCACGGCATTCCCGGATTCTTCGAGTCCGGCCGCACCCCCAAGCCCGAAGATCCGTTCACTCCCGCAACCGAGGGCACTGACGCCCTGCAGATTGTGGGTCGCGCTAAGCGTGGCGTGACCGGCACCCGTGTGCGCTATTGGGCTGACCCGCAGATTTTCACCCCCGACGCTAAGTTCAGCTACGAGGACTTGGCTGCTCGTGCGCGCCAGACCGCGTTCCTCATTCCGGGTCTGCGTATTTGCATCCGTGATGAGCGCCGACTGCCCGGCACCCCCGGCGAGCTGGAACCCCACGAGGAAGTTTTCCAGTACGACGGCGGCATTAGCGAGTTCGTCGAGTTTCTGGCGCACGATGAGCGTATTACCGACACCTGGCGTTTTAGCGGCAGCGGATCTTTCACCGAGACCGTGCCGGTGCTGGGTGAGGACGGCCGCTCGCAGCTGACCGACGTGGAGCGCGATTGCGAAGTGGACGTTGCGCTGCGCTGGGGCATTGGTTACGAGACGACGGTCCGCAGCTTCGTGAACATTATTGCCACCCCCAAGGGCGGTACTCACACGACCGGTTTTGAGCAGGGCCTGCTGCGCGTGATGCGCAAGCACCTTGCCGATAATGCCCGCAAGTACAAGGTGGGTAACGACAAGATTGAGAAGGACGACGTGCTCGCCGGCTTGACCGCCGTGCTGACCGTGCGTCTTGCCGAGCCGCAGTTTGAGGGTCAGACCAAGGAGATTCTGGGTACCCCGGCGGTTCGCCAGATCGTGTCGAAGGTCGTGGGCGATGCGCTGAAGGCTCGCCTGGAGTCGACCGCCCGTGCGGAGAAGGCTCAGGCGACCGCTCTGTGTGAGAAGGTCGTCTCTGAGATGAAGACCCGCGTCTCGGCGCGCATCCATAAGGAAACTCAGCGCCGTAAGACCGCGCTGGAGTCTTCGTCCATGCCCACCAAGCTGGTGGATTGCCGTTCGACCAATGTTGAGCATTCTGAGCTGTTCATTGTGGAGGGTGACTCGGCGCTGGGCACGGCGCGTCTGGCGCGTTCTTCCTCGTATCAGGCTCTGCTGCCGATTCGCGGTAAGATCCTGAACACTCAGCGTGCTTCGGTGACTGATGTGCTCGCGAATGCTGAGTGCGCGGCGCTGATTCAGGTGATCGGTGCGGGTTCGGGTCGTACCTTTGACCTGGACTCTGCTCGCTACGGCAAGGTCATTATGATGACCGATGCGGACGTGGACGGCGCCCACATCCGTACCCTGCTGCTGACCCTGTTCTACCGTTACATGCGTCCGCTGATTGAGGCGGGTCGCGTGTACGCTGCGGTTCCGCCTCTGCATCGTGTGGAGGTGGTGCGCCGCGGCAAGCCGAACGAGATGGTGTACACCTACTCGGAGAAGCAGCTGCACGAGCTTCTGGATTCTCTGCGGGAGCAGGGGGTGTCCTATAAGGAACCCATTCAGCGTTATAAGGGTCTGGGTGAGATGGACGCTGACCAGCTGGCTGAGACGACGATGGATCCGCGTCATCGCATGTTGCGCCGTATTCGCATTGAGGATGCGGAGGCTGCCGAGCGTGCGTTCTCCTTGTTGATGGGTTCTGAGGTGGCTCCGCGTAAGGAATTCATTATTGCGGGTGCTCATCAGCTGGATGCCGAGAGCATTGATATGTAGAGCATCGATATGTAGCGTGCGGTACCTTGCGGGGCATTGCGGTGCCTTGCGGGGCAGTGGTGGCTGGCGTGTCACAATCCATGAATTTTGTGTGAGAATAGTCACGCAATTCTCGGAGATTCCGCGTAAATTCCGCATGAAACAGGCAAATTTAAGCTTTGAGCACTACTTGAAGCACCTGTCACAATCACGAAATCTGTCACCAAAATTTTGCAGAAAATATTAAAAACTGCAATATTTCACCAAGGTTCCGAAACTGCTTCTCAACCCCGCAAGGCACCATCGTGTCTCATTCCTCTCACCACCCTTGCGTCGAGGGATAACGTCCAAGGTACCTTTAGCGAAACGTCAAACAATAAACGTCCATACTATGCACAGCCTACTCACAGCTTCTTAGGAAAACCCTGTACCTTAGAAGCATGAGAGACACTGTGTCAGTAACTCTCGTATGCCCTCCATCGATGGTGGACTACCCGAAATCTGGCACAAACGCACATTAAGTACACACATAGTAAGGACCTATCAATGGATCCCCTTGATTTTGGTAGGTGGCAGTTCGGTATTACCACCGTCTACCACTTCTTCATGGTTCCGCTGACTCTGGGTCTGGGCCTTGTGGTGACCTACCTGTACATTTGCTACGTTCGTACCAAGAAGGACGAATACAAGCGCATGACGAAGTTCTGGGGCAAGCTGTACCTCATTAACTTCGCTATGGGTGTGGCCACCGGTCTGGTTCAGGAATTCCAGTTCGGCATGGCGTGGAGTGAATACTCCCGCTTCGTCGGCGACGTCTTCGGCGCTCCGCTGGCAATGGAAGGCCTCTTCGCCTTCTTCGTTGAGTCGACCTTCCTTGGTCTGTGGATCTTCGGTTGGGACCGCCTCAAGCCCGCAGTCCACGCCTTCTGTCTGTTCATGGCAGTTCTCGGCTCCTGGATTTCTGCATTCTTCATTCTGGTTGCAAACTCCTGGATGCAGCACCCCGTCGGTGCAGAAATGATTGACGGTCGTCCCCGCATGACCGACATTGGCGCAGTGCTGATGAACCCCCTCGCATGGGTGACCTTCTCTCACGTCATCACCGCATCCATCCAGGTTGCCGGTGGCTTCCTGGTCGGTATTGCCTGGTACAAGCTGTGGCGTCGCCGCAAGGACGGCATCGACAAGGTCGTTGACGGCAAGGTCGTCGTTGGTGAGTCCGACAAGGGCGCACGAGACAAGAAGGACTTCCAGGTTTGGATCAAGTCCCTGCGCCTGGGCGCAGTCGTTGGTCTCCTCGCGTTCGCAGGTGTTGGTGCATCCGGCCACCTGCAGGCACAGATGATGATCCACGAGCAGCCCATGAAGATGGCTGCCGCAGAAGCTGCGTGCCACGACGGTACCGCCTTCTCTGTTCTGACCATCGGCGAGCTCGGCGCTCAGAGCTGCGACAAGATCACCCCCATCATCGAGGTCCCCGGCGTGCTGTCCTTCCTGGCACACGACAACTTCGATACCCCGGTGAAGGGTATTCAGACCCTGCTGCCCGAGTACGAAGCTAAGTTCGGCACCAACCTGCCCAACAACCCGCTCTACGGCGAGCGTGCAGGTCAGAAGATTGACTACCTGCCCTCCCTCGAGGTCTCCTACTGGGGCTTCCGCGGCATGATTGGTCTGGGTGCAGTCGTACTGCCCCTCTACCTCTACGCACTGTGGGTAACCCGTAAGAAGGGCGTTGGCACCGTTCCCGAGTCCAAGCTGCTCAAGAACGTTGCTGTCTGGTCCATCATGGCTCCCTTCTTCGCAATCGCACTGGGCTGGATCTTCACCGAAATGGGCCGCCAGCCCTTCGTTGTGGCTCCGAACCTTCAGGGTGATCCCTCGATCCACCTGTTCACCGCAGCAGCTATCTCCCCGGGTGTTTCCGGTGAAGAAATCCTCTTCTCCCTGCTTACCCTGGGCCTGCTCTACGGCGTGCTGATGGTGGTTGAGGTTTACCTGCTCATCAAGTACGTCAAGGCCGGTGTTGTGGCAGCAATGCCCGAGCTGGTTCAGTCGCCCCACGAGGACGAGTCCAACGACAAGTCCAAGCGCGATGTGCTGGAGTTCGCCTACTAGGCGGGTAAGGATTGATTCACCATGAACTTTGATTTCAATATCTTTGCCGGTCAGCCTGGCCTGCCCACCCTCTGGTTTGTCGCCATTGGCGTCTTCCTCATCATGTACATGATTCTCGACGGTTTCGATCTGGGTGTCGGTATGCTGATGGGTTCCAAGTTCACCAAGAACGAGAAGGAACGCCGTCTGCTGCTGAACATCATCGGCCCCGTCTGGGACGGTAACGAGGTGTGGATTGTGTCCGGCGGTGCTGCTATCTTCGCAGCATTCCCCATCTGGTACGCAGCCCTCTTCTCGGCTCTGTATATCCCCCTGACCCTCGCGCTGGTCTTCCTGATTCTGCGCGTGGTCGCCATTGAATACCGCGGTAAGAAGAACGATGAGAAGTGGATCCGTAACTGGAACATCGCTCTGTCTGTTTCTTCCTTCTTCATCGCGTTGCTCGTCGGCGCTCTGCTCGGTCTGACCTCCATGGGTCTGCCCATCAACGAGAACGGCGACCGCGTCGGCGGCGCCTTCGCATGGGTCTCCCTGCCGGTTCTGCTCGGCGGTCTGGGCTTCGTTGGCTTCGCCCTGGTTCAGGGTCTTGCCTTCATCGCCCTGAAGACCGACGGTGATATCCGCGACCGTGCCCGCAACACCCTGGTACGCTGGGCTCCCGTCCTGCTGCTGCCGATCGTTGCATGGGTTCTGACTCTGGACTTCACCACCGGTAACGGCATCTCCTGGCTGTGCACCATCCTGGCTGTGGTTGCTGTTCTGATTGCTTGGATCTCCGCAAAGGGTGGCCGTGAGGGTCGCGCTTTCGCTGGTCTGTCCGTGTTCCTCGCATTCGGCGCTCTGGCAATCTTCACCGCAATGTACCCGAACGTTCTGCCCTCCACTCTGGACCCGGCATACTCGCTCACCATTGCGAACGCCTCCAGCTCCGAGTACACCCTGGGCGTTATGACCTTCGTGACCTGCCTTGGTCTGCCGGTCGTGTTCGTCTACCAGGCATGGACCTACTGGGTCTTCCGTAAGCGTCTGCACGTGGATCACATCCCCGAGGCTCACGACGCTACCGAACTGGCTGAACTGCCGACCAAGTAGCATGTAGCTGATTGAAGAATCCCCCTAATTTCTCTTCTGAGAAGTTCGGGGGATTTTTCTATGCCCCCAGAGGACTATTCCTACAGAGGATATTCCCGCAGAGGCTGCAGCTCTCGGCAGATGAGTGGGCGCGCAAAAATTTTTGGTGCACACCCCCCCGAAATTCGAGCGCGGCAAGGAGCAAAAAGTGTAATGTGGTGAGCAACTCACTCTTATGAAAGGTGTTCAACGATGAAGTCCCTCAACCGTAGCTCCACTGCATCCGCTCCTCGCACCGGAACTACCCCTCGCACCGGCACGCGCCGCCGCCTGCTCGCCACGGGTGCCCTGCTGGCCATCGGCGTGCTCCCGCTGAGCGCATGCTCGCTCTTCAACCCGCCGCTGGAACGCGACGAAAGCGTCCACGCCGTCTTCGACGCGGAGCAGGACATTGTGAAGATGCCCCTGGACGATTACCTCTACTACGAGCGCACCAACTACGAGTACATGGCATTGCAGATTGCCATGAAGCAGTGCTTCGCCGAACACGGGCAGAACTACACCATCCAGGCTCCCTATTCTGAAAGCGCACCCCGCGGTGATTTGGGACGAAAGTACGGTCCCTGGAACGTCGAGTACGCCCAGAAGTACGGTTTTCAGAAGCGAGACCCCAACAACGCAGCCGCCCCCATCTCCTATAACTCGGGGGAGAGCATGAGCCCCGAGGACAAGCTTCGCACCGAATGCTACCCCAAGGCCCGCGAGACCCTGGAGGCCGCGGTGCCCGAAGGCAAGAGGCCCGAGAATGAAGGGCAGTCCACATCCAGTCGTATCTCTACTGAGGCGGGTAACGCCGTTTACGGTAGCAAACTGCACCGCGAGCTCGAAGAGAAGTGGAAGCAGTGCGTCTCAGACCGCGGCCTCACCCCTCGCTCGGCAGGCTCCGTCGCCGAGGAAACCCCGCTGGCTGAGCAGCTGAGCAAGAACAACGGATTCAACGAGCCCGCCTCCGAAGAAGAGATTCGCATCGCCACCATCCAGGCCGAATGTAACCAGCAGGTCGGCATGAGCAAGCAGCTCTACGACCTGGAAGCTCAGTACCAGATGCCGCTCATCCGCAAGTACCAGTCACAGCTTGAGCAGGACCGCAAGGCAGAACGTGAGCGTGACGAGAAGTTCAAGCAGTACGTTATGGAGCACCAGTAAACCGGGACGCTGAAAGACAGCGCTAAGAAATAGGCAACGCTGACACAGTTTAGAAAGACACCGCCATGACCACTCACTCACAGAACCAAAACAGCGGTCACCGCTTTAGCGAGCGCATCGCCCGACCCCGCGTGCTCCTGCTGCTGGCAATCCTCGCCATCGGCTCGCTCATGCTGTCCTTCTACCTTGGCACCCGCTACGCCGCAACAGGCCCCGACCCGACCGTGCAAGCGAAAACCGTGATCCCGGTCTGGGCGAAGGTCGAAGAACGCACCGTCAGCGAGGGACTCGCCATTGCAGGAACCACCAAGGCGGGAGAGACCGCCCCGATTAGCGCGCGCACCAACGGTGAGCCGGTGCTCGTCTACCAGAACCAGAAGCCCGGTAACGTGCTCAAAGCCGGTGACTTCATCGGCATTATTGGTGCCGACCCCGTCTTCGTGCTGGAAGGGCCGCTGCCGCTGTACCGCGACCTCAACCTGGGCGATAACGGCGACGACGTGCTCGCCTTCCAGAAGGCACTGAACTCCGCCGGGTACGCCACCGCTCAGAGCGGCACCGTCACCGAAGACACCCTCGACGCCGTCACGCGCCTGCACCGCGCGCACCTGACCGGCGTGCCCAGCGAGGGGGTCACCAGCATTGCCCGAAGCAACTACGCGATTCTGCCCGCCGGTAGCCACACCGTCACCGCAGTTGCGGCAGTCGGCCAGCTCATCAGCGACGGCAACCCCATCGCGAGTGTAGAAACCAGCGAACCCTACGTGGAATCCAGCGTTGAACTCGCCGTCGCGAACAAGCTCAAGGTCGGTGATCGCATTAGCCTGCGTACCTCCACCGGCAGCGTGGAGGGCACCATCACCAGCATTGGTGAGCTGCAGAACGACCCCTCCAAGGGTGCGGCAAAGAGCGTGCGATTCAGCGCCGACGACCCGAGCAAGCTCACTCCGGGGCAGAGCGCATCCATCACCAGTAAGGGCAACACCTCAACCACCCTCGCCGTGCCGACTACCGCGGTACGCCAGGACTCCCAGGGCACCTACGTGCTCGTTGAAAAGGGCGGAAGCTCCACCTCGACCAGCAAGGACGCGCCCGCCACCGAACGAGTCAACGTTGAGGTCCTGCGCACCGCCGGCGGATACGCCGCAATCAACGCAAACCTCAGCACGGGACAGAAGGTGCTTGTCTCATGAGCCGCCGTAAGAGAACCCCAGACACAAGCCCAGGACGTGCGCCTACAATTGCGCCCAACGTAGCGTCCGCCGCTACACCTGCCGCCGGGCTCGGTACCGCGCCCGCTATCGAAATGCACGGCATTACCCGTGTTTTCGAGGGGAGCGAACGAGCAGTCCTCGACCACCTCGACCTGGTGGTCGAACGCGGCGAATTCCTCGCCATTATTGGTCCGTCGGGCTCCGGTAAATCCACCCTGCTCAACGCCATTGGTCTGCTCGACACTCCCACCAGCGGAACCTACAGCCTCTTCGGCAAAAACACGGAAGGACTCAGCGACAGAGAACGCGACGAAATGCGCCGAGATCACCTCGGCTTCATCTTCCAATCCTCAAACATGCTGCTGGACGAAACCAGCACGACCAACGCCTCCATGGGTCTGCGCGTGCAGGGCGTACCCTACAGCGAGCGCCTGCAACGCACCGAAGAAACCCTAGAATTTCTGGGGTTGAGCGACCGCGCCAGCATCCGCACCCGCTACCTCTCCGGCGGCGAGAAGCAGCGCTGCGCCATTGCTCGTGCCCTCGCCACGCGCCCGCCGCTGATTCTTGCCGACGAGCCCACCGGCAACCTGGACAGCCACAATAGCGCCAAGGTCATTGAGATTTTGCAGCGCATTAACGCGACCGGCTGTACCGTGCTGGTTATTACCCACGACCCGGAGGTTGCCGCCGCCGCCCGCCGTGTGATTCGCATTGAGGATGGACGGCTACACGAGCAGAGCCGCGCCGATTCCGCTACGGCACCGGTCGCTGAGGCTGTGCCGGTTGCAGGGGACACCCCGACGGAAGTCCCGGCAAGTGCCCCGGTAGATGCTCCCGCTAGCCTCGCACCGGGGGAGAAGCCCGCTACGCATCGCCGCGGAAGCTTCCTCACCGACGACAGCATCGAGGCAATCTCGGCGCTCACCTCACGACCGCTACGCACCCTGCTGCTGGGTCTGTCCTTCGCACTGGGCGTGGGCGGACTCATCAGCGCCTCCGGCATGAGCGAATCCGCCAGCTACCAGGTGAACCAGCGCCTGCTCGGATCCGAACAATCCACGCTCTACATCAGCGACAGGGACAATGACCAGAACATGCTCGGAACCTACCGGCAGGGCGAATCCGCGCAGAATGTTGCCGACCGCATTAGCGCACTGGACTACGTGAAGAACACCGGATTCGTCAGCAGCGTGGCACCCGCCGACGTGCGAATCACCCGATTCAGCCCCTACGAGGACGAACCCAAAACGGCGATTGGCCTCAGCTCCACCTCAAAGACCCGGCTCGAGCAAATCGGTGCCCGCATGAACCCCGAAACCCTGCGTGCGCTCGAACAGATGAACTCGACCCTCACCCAGCAGAACGTTGCCGACCGTGAACGCTCCGAGCAGCTCTCCGGCGCTATTGTCTCGGTCTCCGCTGCCCGTGCCCTCGGCATTATTCCCGAAGATAAGGCTGCAGATAACGCCACAACCGAGCCCCGCCCCGGCGAGCTACCCGCCGTCGAGTACGGCATTAAGCTCGGCGGACTGCCGCAGGTGGCACCCGGTGTGAGCATCTGGGTGGATGGTCAGCTGATGCCGGTCATCGGCCTCTTCGACCCCGGCAATAGCGGCTACGAATTTAGGAACACGGTCATTGTCTCGCCGGGCACACTTCAGCGCACCGGACGCGGCCAGGTGACCTACATTGCCGAAACCGAACGGGGCTACGGCAAGGCGGTCGCCAAGGCTATTCCGCTAACCCTCAAGCCCGCTGAACCCAGCCAGATCAACGTGGAAACCCCCTCCGACCTGCAGAGCCTGCGCGCGTCTATCGCCTCGGATCTGGGTCTGTACGTGGGTGTGCTCTCCGGTATTCTGCTGGTGCTCGCCTCCCTCTCGGCGGCAACCGCAATGTATCTGTCCGTGCAATCGCGCACCGCAGAGATCGCGCTGCGCCGCGCCATCGGATCGAGTAAATGGCTGATCGCCCGCATCTTCCTCATGGAAGGCGTCATGCTCGGCGTGCTCGGCGGCTCCATCGGCGCCTGCTCCGGCATGATTGCGACGATTATTCTTTCGCTCGTGCAGGGCTGGCAGGCGGTTCTCTCACCCGGATTCGTGGTGCTCGGCGTGGGCGTTGGCGCCCTTACCGGTCTGGTATCTTCGGCGTACCCGGCGTGGGTGGCGTCCCGCAAGAGCCCCGCCGATGCGATGCGCGGTTAGAACTAGTGCTGGGTGAGGACCAGCCAATTATCCGAAACTTGACTGGTCAAATAGGTATTGGATAGCCCACCCCTTAAACTGATGGGAGGTAAAAACAGCAGAAGACTAAGGACAACACGTGAGTCGAACGCACACACCGCGTCATGCTGACAAACATCAGAACACTGAGGCACCAGAGATGACCGAGGGAAAGCGCAACGACCGCGCTGACCGCCGCCCACCCCTGGGCCCTGACGCCCGTAAAACCCTCAGCACGTTCGGTGTCATCACCGCCGTGCACACCCTCGCGACGGTGCTTTTCAGCGCCGCCCTGGCTGTGATTATTGCCCGCGCGGCACACGCCGGTTTCGCCGCTGTTGCCGCCGAGCACGCGCGCCTCAAAGAGACCAGCGCCCCGGACGTGTACCGCGCCTACATTGAGTTCTCGGGCTCCGCGCAGGCACAGCTGGAGGCACACGGCGGCTGGTTGCTCGGCCTCGGCGAGCTCTTCGGTGACACAGACACCATTACCCCCGGCCTGATTGCGGTCGCCGTGGCTGCCCTGCTCGTCCGCTCGGGTACTGACTACCTGCTGGCTGTGAGCGCGCAGCGTGCCGCCTCCGGAGCGAAGTCTCAGATTCGTTCCGCCCTGCTCAAGCGTGTGCTCGCCACCGGTGGCGCAGACACCCCCGAAGGTACCGGCGCGACCGCTGTGCTGCTGTCCCGTGGCCTGAACGCTCTGGATGACTACTACACCAAGACCCTGACCGCGTTCGTGTCCACCGCGATTGTGCCGTTCATCCTCTGGGTTGTTGTGGCGGCCCTAGACTGGATGAGCGCCATGGTGCTTGCATGCACCCTGCCGCTTATTCCGGTGTTCATGATCCTGATTGGTAAGAACACCCGCGACGAAACCGCAGAAGCTCAGGCTGAACTGCACCGCCTCTCCGACCATATTCTGGAGCTGGTGCGCGGCCTGCCCGTCATTATCGGTCTGGGCCGTGAACGTGCACAGACCCGCTCCATGAACGCCCTCGGCCAGCGTTACCGTGAACGCACCATGCAGACTTTGCGTAGCGCCTTCATGTCTTCGCTTGCGCTGGAGCTCATCACCACCATTTCGGTGGCGTTGATCGCTGTGCTGATTGGTGTGCGCCTGGTCAACGGCACCCTGGGCCTGGACACCGCAATTCTCGTGCTGCTGCTGGCTCCCGAATGCTACCAGCCGCTGCGTGATGTGGGTGCCGCCTACCACCAGTCGGAGGACGGCGTTGCCGCCCTGCGTAGCGCCCAGAAGATTATTGATGCGCCCCTGCCCGCCGCCGCTGCGGACTCGAATGCGCAGGATTCGTCTGCACAGGATTCGGCAGCTCAGAAGGCTCAGCCTTCCACCATCGCTGTTGAGGACCTGTCGGTGAGCTACCCGGCGCGTCCTGCCGTGCTGACTAACCTGTCCCTGAACCTGGACCGTCGCGTTGGCACCGGCAACGGTGAGCGCGGTGCGGTTATCGGCGTGATGGGTGAGTCCGGTTGCGGTAAGTCCACCCTGCTGAACGTGTTCTCCGGTGCCGTGCGCGAGGGTCTGGTGCCCACCGGCTCGGAGGAGCCCGTACACCTGACCGGTAGCGTGACCGGTCTGGGAACCACCCTAGTTATTCCGCAGTCGCCGGTCTTCACCGCGCCGACCGTGCAGACCGAAATGGCTCTCTACGCACTCAGCGCTACCGAGGCTGAGCGTGAGCGTGCAGCCGCTCTGCTCGGTGAAGCGATGGACTCCAAGAAGCTGTCCGTCACCGATGCCGAGTCCGCGCTGCTGGTTGGCCCGCTGGCTCAGCTGGGCATGCAGAAGCTGACCGCCCTTGAACCCGGTGCCCTCAGTGCTGGTCAGGCGCGCCGCCTCGCCGTGGCACGCACCCTGGCTCGTGCCGAGGCTATCTACCGTGCCGGCGGTGAACAGACCATGCTGACGGTCCTGGTGGATGAGCCGACCGCGCACCTGGACGCCTACTCGGCATACCTGGTGACCCGCGCCCTGCACCGCCTGGCGGAGCTTGGCGCAACCGTGCTGATTGTGACCCACGAGCAGGAGCTCGCCGCTGGCTGCGATACCCTCGTTCGTGCCGTGCAGACCGCCCAGGGCTACACCTGGACTGCCGAGGCGAACACCGCCCGCGTTGCGGTTCCCGCGCAAGCCCCCGCGCACCTGCTCAAGGACAGGGAAGAGTACGAGGCTGAAAGCACCGCCCCGGCGGGCGCCTCCGCAGCTGCCGAGGCCGAGGAAGCCGAGCCTGCCGGCCTGTTCGCAAGCCTGCGCACCCTGAAGGAACTGACCGGTATCGGTGTTCGCGCCGCAACCGGCCCGGTGATCATGGCTGCGATTACTTCCCTGATGGCTGCGGCACTGACCGCGCTGTCCGGCTGGCTGATTGTTCGCGCCGCCGAGGGCCCGGCAATGATGTACCTGATGGTCGCCATTGTGGGTGTGCGTTTCTTCGGCCTGGGTCGTGCCTGCGCCCGCTACGCTGAGCGTCTGATGACCCATTCGAAGGTTCTTGCCGCCGCAAATATTCTGCGTCTGCGCGCCTGGGTTGGCGCATGGCAGAGCGTGAGCAGCGTTCGTGCCCTGCTGCGTGGTGACGCGCTGCTCGAACGCCTCGTGGGCGGTATTGATGAGCTGCGGGACGGCGTGCCGCGCGTTATTATTCCGCCGGCTGCGCACCTGCTGGTCATGATCGCGGCGCTGATTACGACCGCGTGCATTCTGCCGCAGGCTCTGATTCCGGTTCTGCTTGCCGTGCTGGTTAGCACTTTTGTGGCTCCGTGGATTGTGCTTCGCGCCGATGCCCGTGCGGAGGCGCTGGCTCGCCGCTCCACCGCGCAGATGCTGCGCCTGGGTGCCGGCATGCTCTCGGCGGCTGAGGACCTGCGCGCTAACGGCGTGGCAACCACCGCTGAGAAGGCTAACGGCGCTCTGGACGCCGAGAACCTGTCCGCCCTGCAGAAGGGCTCGACCGCTCAGGGCGTGGGCCGTACCCTCGTGACCCTGAGCTGGTTCGGTGCGGCTCTGGCGAGCGCAGTCATTGCGTACCCGCTGGCTGTTGACGGCACCGTGCGTGCCCCCGAAGCGGCGATTGTGGTGCTGCTGTGCACCGGCATGCTGGAAAGCTCCCTGGGCCATGTTGAGGCGGTCCGCTCCTGGCCCGCGTTCAGCCGCCTGCTCGCTACGATTGCCCCGAGCGTGCGCGACGTATCCCTGGAGGGTGTTGTTGCCACCTCGACCCTGAAGCGTTCCGTGCCGACCGAGGCTGAGGTGGACACCCACGTTCTGCCGCGTCGTGTTGAGCGTCTGCGTGCCCGCGCGGAGGCAGAGATGGAGGAGCTGCTGGAGGCTGACCGTCAGCGTGCCCAGCGTTTTGCCCGCCCCGAATCTGCGGCTGGTTCTAAGAGCGATACCCCGCGCCCGCCGAAGCCCGGCGAACCCACCCTGGTCAGCTGCGGTACCCCGCAGGAGCTTGGCGTGAAGGTCACCGACCCCGCCCTGAGCCTCCAGGACGCTGCCGCCCGCTGGCCCGGCATGGATCACCCGGTCTTCACCGACCTGAACATGAACGCCCGTGCGGGCTCCTGGACTGCGGTGACTGGCCCCTCCGGTTCCGGTAAGTCTACGGTGCTTGCAACCGTTCTGGGCTTCTTGCCGCTGGAGTCCGGCCGTGTGCTGGCTTCCGGTGAGGTCCTGGAGGATGAGCAGCTACGTGGCTACGCGGCGTGGTGCCCGCAGGCGGCTCACATTTTCGAGTCGACCCTTGAGGGTAACCTGATGCTGGCTCGTGACCGTTCGGATCGCCCGAGCGAGGAAGAGCTGATTGAGGTTCTGCGCCGTGTGGGTCTGGGCGAGTGGTTTGACGCTCTGCCTCAGGGCCTGCGCACCCCGGTGGGTGCTGGCGGCTCCTTCCTGTCGGGTGGTCAGCGTCAGCGTCTGGCGGTGGCTCGTGCCCTGCTGGTGAACTCGCCGGTGCTGCTGCTGGATGAGCCGACCGCGCACCTGGACGCTGAGTCTGCCCGCGCGCTGATGGCTGACTTGGATGCGGCGACCCGCTCCAGCTCCGTGGCTACGGTTCTGGTGTCGCACCGTCCTGAGGATATTGCCCGCTGCGATGAGGTGGTTCGCCTCTAAACGCCGCTGAGCGTAGCCACCACGGGCGAGATTGAACGCAAGAAACTGCGAGGAATGCCCCGGTACTTCGTGAAAGTACCGGGGCATTTCTGTGTGCAAAATTTTCTGGGCACATTGCTCTGCATGTTATATCTGCGCGGATTCCCCCAGGCTTCGTTAGCAACCTGAGGCCGAAAGGCCGTGAACGGCGCGCCTAGAAGAGCTTTTCACCCTCCGGGCTAACCGCCAGCGCAGCAGAAACAGCCGCATAGTTCGGTCCCACAATGCCGATGCTCTGAGTGAGCATCACACCGGAACCGTCACGGGCCCCGTGCTCGGTCGGCAGTGAACGAGCCACACCGCCGGAGGACGCCGCCTTCGCCGGGCCCACGCCCACCCACGCCAGAGCCAGCTGGCTCTCACCTGTGAGGAAGCGGTGCGCACGCACACCACCGGTCGCGCGGCCCTTCTGCGGGTACTCGCTCAGGGCGGTGACCTTGGCGCTCGCCAGGCCGTCCTTGCCGTTGGTGACGGTCACGACCTCCGCCGCGTCGCCGGGCGCGGTCACACCCAGGGCGATGAGGCGGTCACCGTCGGCAAGCTTGATGCCTGCGATACCGCCGCCGGTGCGTCCCTGCGGGCGGACCTTTGCCGCGTCGAAGGTCAGTAGCTTCGCGTCGCGGGTGACGAAGGTGAGCACCGCATCGTCGGTGGGGCAGGGGGCGGCGGCTACGATTTCGTCGCCGTCCTTGAGTTTCATGATGTCCCACTCGGTCTGGTTCAGCGGGTAATCCGGGTTCAGGCGCTTGATTACGCCGCCCGCGGTTGCCAGTGCCAGCACCGTGTTCAGCGGTACGAGGGCGACCAGCTTCTCACCCTTGGCGAGCTGAACCAGCTCGGCGGCCTTCACCGCCGACGCCATGGAGGGGGTACCGCCGTTCTCGTCTAGCACCGCAATGTCCATGACGGACAGACGCACCATGCGTCCTGCGGAGGTCACGGCACCGATCTCGCCGCGCGCGGTGGTCGGCACAATCGAGGTGAACACGTCGTGCTTGAAACGCTTGCCGGGATCCACGAGCGCCTCGCGGATGGGCTTGCCGGGGGTGCGTCCCATCATGCCGGATGCCGAAAGCAGCACCCAGCAGGGATCGTCCGCGATTTCGAGGGTGAGGCCCAGGCTCTTCTTCGCCTTGGACTGCGCGGTGACGGCCTCAATGGCGACCTGCATCTCGTCCTTGGTTTTGAGCTGGGTGCGGCGGTCGGTGCCGTAGCGTTCGGCGACCTCGGCGAGCTCCTCGGAGACCAGTTCGCGCAGCGCCGCATCGGAGCCAAGGATACGCTGCAATTCCGCGATTTCCTGCTGCAGGGTGTCGCGTTCTGCTTCCAACTCCAGGCGGGAGTACTTGGTGAGCTGGCGCAGGCGCAGCTCCAGAATGTGGTTCGCCTGCGTGTCGGTCAGGTCGAAGACGACCTTCAGCTTTTCGCGTGCCTGAGCGGTCTCATCAGACTCACGAATGATCTGGATGACCTCGTCAATGTCGAGGATCGCCACAAGCAGGCCCTCCACCAGGTGCAGGCGGTCGGTGCGCTTGCCCAAGCGGAATTCGGTGCGGCGGCGGACCACGTTCAGGCGGTGGTCAATGTACACGCGCATCAGGTCGAGCAGACCGAGGGTCTGCGGCTGACCGTCCACGAGCGCCACGTTGTTAATGCCGAAGGAATCCTCAAGCGGAGTGTGCTTGTAGAGGGCAGCGAGCACCGCCTCCGGGTTGAAGCCGTTCTTGATTTCGATGACGAGGCGCAGACCGTTGGTGCGGTCGGTCAGGTCGACCACGTCGGAGATGCCGGTGAGTTTCTTGGAGTTGACGCCGTCCTTGATCTTTTCGATGACTTTTTCGGGGCCGACCATGTACGGCAGTTCGGTGACAACGATGCCCTGCTTGCGGGGGCTGACCTGCTCGATGGAGACCTTCGCGCGGGTCTTGAAAGTGCCGCGGCCGGTTTCGTAAGCGTCACGGATACCTCCCAGACCCACGATGGTGCCGCCGGTAGGCAGGTCGGGGCCGGGGATGAACTTCATGATGTCTTTGAGGGTCGCCTCGGGGTGGGCGATGAGGTGGCGGGTACCGGCGATGACCTCGCGCAGGTTGTGCGGCGCCATGTTGGTCGCCATGCCGACCGCGATGCCGGTGGTGCCGTTGACGAGCAGGTTCGGGAACGCTGCGGGCAGCACGGAGGGCTGCATGAACTGGTTGTCGTAGTTCGGCACGAAGTCAACCACGTCTTCTTCGAGGTCCGCGGTGAGTGCCTGCGCAGCGGGTGCCATGCGTGCTTCGGTGTATCGGGCGGCTGCCGGGCCGTCGTCGAGGGAGCCGAAGTTACCGTGACCGTCAACGAGGGGCAGGCGCAGCGCGAAGGGCTGGGCGAGGCGCACCATCGCGTCGTAGATGGCGGCGTCGCCGTGCGGGTGGAGCTTACCCATGACCTCGCCGGTCACGCGGGCGCTCTTGACGTGGCCCTTGTCGGGGCGCAGACCCATCTGCTGCATCATGTAGAGGATGCGGCGCTGCACGGGCTTGAGGCCGTCGCGGGCGTCGGGGAGGGCGCGCGAATAAATCACCGAGTAGGAGTATTCCAGGAAGCTGGTTTCCATCTCGGCGGATACGTCGATGTCGACGATATTCTCTACCACATCCACCGGGTAGTCGCTGACGGCGGATTTGGATCGGCGAGCCATATATCTCCTCGTGTCGGTGTGTTTTCGCTCCTCCTATTTTAGCGGGTGGGAGTGGAGGAGACGGGCTGGCTGGTCAGCGTCATCTGTGGGGTGCGCCAAGCCGGTTACAGGGCAGTAACCGAAGCGTACCGGGGGAGCGCACGCCGTCATATGAGCCTGTATTAGCGTGGTCAAGTAGCACAGCCCGGCTGGAACCCTCTAAGGTAGATGGTAGTAATACCTAACCGCCTTCATCGTGTGCGCCGACCGACGTCGCCTCATGAGGGCACCGCACGAAAGAGGTACGATGTACGCCACCACCCCTGAACGCGAGCAACTGGTCGCAGATATTAAGCATGCCGGTTTCTACCCCGACCTCGTGCTGGAAGTGGTGGATGACGCGCTGGCGGGCATGAACCCGGACGCGCACTTCGTACAGCATGAAACCCACTTCTCACGCGATGATTTTCACCGCCACATCACCGTGATGGTGCTCTGCGGCGAGCACGTCATCTTTGCGCACCTGGACGACCAGCACCTTGAAGGTGACGCGCAGGGCACCGTGGCGCACGTGAGCGTGGAGGCGGTGCACCTGAGCGCCCTGAACGCGGTCACCATCAGCTACGGTTTCAGCCAGCCGCAGGCGTACAACGCCGGTAGCACCGCCCCGACTGAGATTTCCTTCCAGATTGCGTGGACCGGTTCGCTGCACATGGAGCTGGCTCCTGCCGGCTGCCAGGATCCGCAGTGCAATGCCGACCACGGCTTCACCGGCGATGCGCGCCGCGAGGATATTGCGGTGCGTGTTTCTGCGACTGCTGACGGCCCGGAGTCGGTTCAGCGTGCACAGCATTTTGCGCGGGCTCTGCACCGTGCCCGCATGTACGCAACCCGCCGATAAACACCACCGATAAGCACCGGTGGTAGCGCTCGCCGCACAATAACAGCCCGCGCAGTATAAATCCCGCGTGGTGCCCCGTACTTTCACACACCCGCCACACCCCTGAGAGGACCTTATGACGGTACAGACCACCCTGCACGATGTTCTGGGCGCGCCGTTGCCTCCCGCGCCCGCCTACGGCAGCAATAGCATCGCCGATGTGCTGGAGTCCGCCTCCTCTCTGGTGGCTCAGCGAAGCCTGGCGCGCCCCGCGCACGCCCTGGATTCCGACCCGGCGTTCAACTCTGTTGCCGACCCGCTGAACCTTGCCGGCCGCCTCGCGGAGCAGGATGTTGATCCGGCGTCGTTCCGTCACGCCTGCGTGATCATGGTGGACGGCCTGGGCGAGCAGCTGCTCAACAGCTACGGCGGCTACGCGCCCGCCCTGCGTAAGACCCTGAACCTGGGCCCGCTGGACGCCGCGTTCCCCACCACGACCGCCGCCTCCCTGACCTCGCTGGGCACCGGCACGGCACCCGGCGCGCACGGCATTGCAGGCTACGAGGTGCGCAACCCGGCTGGTAATGGGGGAGCGGGCTCGGTCATGAACCACCTGTCCGGCTGGGATCAGACGGTGGACCCGCACGCCTGGCAGCCGCTGCCGACCGTGCTGGAACGCCACCATACGAACCGCCGCGTGCTCACCATTTCGTTGGGTAAGTACCGCGGTACCGGCCTGACGGAGGCGGCGCTGCGCGGCGGCGACTTCGTGGATGCCGTCGGCTATAACGCCCGCGTCACCTACGCCTTGGAGGCGCTCTCCAGCCGCACCCCGACCACCGTGTACCTGTACTGGGGCGAGATTGACGCGGCGGGCCACCGCTACGGCGTGGGCAGCGACGAATGGCTGCAGCAGCTGGAGGAACTGAACTCGGCGCTGAAGCGTCTGGCGGAGCGCGCCCCCGCGTGGGCGGCACTCTTCGTGACCGCCGATCACGGCATGGTGAACGTGCCCGAGCACCAGCGCATCGACTACTCGGGCGTGGAGGAGCTGACCCGCAATATCGCCATGACCGCCGGTGAACCGCGCGCCGTGCACCTGTACCTGGAAGACACCTCGGAGGCGGCACGTACCGCCACCGCTCAGCGTTGGGCGCAGTACTGGGGCGAGCGCGCCTGGGTGATTGACTCTCGTGAGCTGATGCGTGCCGGCTACTTCGGCCCGGTCATCACGGATGCGGCGCGCGGCCGCATTGGCGACCTGATGGTGTGCGCTCGCGATGATTGGGCGCTGTACGATATGCGCCACTATCAGGAACGTGCCCTGCACATGGTTGGTCAGCACGGTTCGCTGACGGACGCTGAGCGTCTGGTGCCGTTGCGCATGCTCAAGACTTTCTAAAGCGCTGGAGGATAAACGAAAACCGCTGGTTATTCGGGTGAATAACCAGCGGTTTTCGTATGTCGGGTATTCGGATTTTATGGTGGAAAAGGGCTTATAAATCACCCTTCTCCAAATTCTTATGGTCCGACTGCTTCAACTTTAAACATCATATCGGTTTCATTTTCTTGTGGCGGTTCTATTGTTTTAATGTCTGGTAGGGATAATAAGTCTGACATATTATTCATCCTTTATTACTCTGCGGTGTTAAGGTATCAATTATAGATTTGATGTCGAAATCATCAGTGTTAAATTATTTTTGTGACCACAAATGCACTTAGAAAATCCCTTAAAGCATTAGCTGGTTCACTTGAATAGGGAGTTGTAAAAAAGTTCCCTTAGCCTGCACAACAAGATAATTTCGAAATATCTTTATCGAACGTAAGTGCAACTAATTTTAGCCCTTCAGCCATTGTTAAATATGGTGCTAGGGTTTCTGTTAAATCTTCTATCGTTAAGCCAAATTTAACAGCTAATGATGCTGCATAGATGACATCTCCTGCATTTTCAGATACAATATGAACCCCTAATACTTTTAGTGTTTCTGCATCTGCTACTAGTTTAAATACACCGGTTGTTTCACGGTTTACAATTGCTCTTGGAACAGCATCTAAAGGTAATACAGATGTCTTCACATCATACCCTTTCTCTTTTGCTTGTTCTTCTGTTAAACCAACCGTTGCAACCGTCGGATTCGTAAACGTAACAGCAGGAACTACCGATAAATCTATTTTTTTGTTTAATCCACCAATAGCATTATCAGCAATAATTCCACCTTCATAGGCTGCTACATATACAAATTGTGGTCCTAAAGTCACATCTCCTGCTGCATAAATCTTTTCATTACTTGTTTGACCAAAATCATTGATCAGGATTTCATTATTTTTTCCAGTTTCAACACCTGCTGCACTTAAATTTAAAGAATCCGTATTTGGTTTTCTTCCAGTGGCAACAAGTAACTGATCTGATTCAATGACTTCTCTACTGCCATTTACTGTTACGTAAACCCTTTTTATCTCTCCACTTTGTTCAACACGCTCAAAAGTTGCCCCTTTGACAAGGTTTATACCCTGTTCAATTAACGCTTTTTCAACTGACTCTGAAATCTCAGGATCATACTCCTTTAAAAGTCGCTCACTTCTTTGCATAAGCGTTATTTCTGAACCTAAATGATGAAATAGTTGTCCAAGCTCCATTCCAATGTATCCTGAACCAATTACAGTTAATCGTTTTGGTATTTTCTTTAACTCAAGAAGTGTTGTACTAGTTAAATAGTCCATTTTTTCAAGTCCTGAAATTTGGGGCAACGAAGGCGATGCACCTGTTGCAATTAAAAAGCGTTTTGCAGATAACTTTGTCCCATTGACCTCAACCGTACTAGCATCAACGAATTTTGCTTCACCTTTAATTAAATCAAAATTATATTCATCAATTAAATCCATATATTTTTGATTCCGAAGTTCGCTCACCAATTTATCCTTTTGCGTGATTAAACTAGCTAAATCCACTTCTCCAGCGGATGTTTGTAAACCTATAAACGGATTGTCTTTTGATAAATGATTGATTTCCCCTGCCCTAAGAAGAGTTTTTGACGGAACACAGCCAATATTCACACAGGTTCCCCCAACCGTTCCACGCTCAATCATTCCAACTTTTGCACCGTATTCTATAGCTTTAATTGCCGAAGAAAAGGCAGCAGCACCAGAACCAATAATAAGAAGGTCATAATTGTCTTCATTAATTAACGCCACGTTTTCTAGTGATGATACTTCTTCAATTTCTCCGGCTTGGTAATTTGCTTCATCAATCGCCTTTATTGCACTTTCAACCTCAATATCATCGGGCAGTTCAAATACTGCTTCACCACGACGATAACTAGACTCAATATTTTTAGCACCTATCTTTTCAAGTGCTGATTCTACGTGTTTTTCACAACCCGTACAAGTCATTCCTGAAATGTTTACCTTAAATTTATTCATAAAAAAGCTCCTTTCGTTAATTAATCTCTCATGTTAATGTTTCTATTATTGGACACGAATGTAATTTCTTTTCATCTGGACATCGTTGTTTTAAGTCGTCTAACATAGTTTCAAATCGCTTACTTGCGGCCGCCGAAGATGATGTCGTCCCAGGCGGGAACGCTCACGCGCTGCTTCTTCGAGGAAGACTTGGGCTTCTCGGCCGCGGAGGCGGGCTCAGGCTGTGCTTCAGCTGCGGGCGCCTCAGCAGCGGGTGCGTCCTCGACGGGTGCCGGCAGGGCGAAGGACTCGACCGGAACGGAATCAACGGGTGCTTCCGAATCCACAGCCAGCGGGTCGGTGGTTTCGACGGTGGTTTCTGCGGTGGGCTCGGGTGCAGCAGGAGCCGCAGGTTCTACCGGCGCAGACACACCAGACACACCAGACACACCAGATGCAACAGGTGCCGCGGGTGCAGCCGGTGCTACAGGCTCAGCGGGCTGAGCGGACTCGCGGTGCACGAACACCTCAGGCTCCTCAACCTGCGCCGGGCGCACCGAGCGGGCGCGCTCCAGAAGCTCCTTGAGCTTACGCTCATCAGCGCTCTCAGAGGAAGTAAGGGGTGCCGGTGCGGGCTCGGGTGCCTTCGGCAGACGGGCGGGAGGAACCTCCACGGGAGCCTTCTTCGCGGCGGCGGCAACAGCGTCCTCACTATTGCCCATCAGGAAGTACGCCGCCTCATTCGAAGCGTATAGGCCCTGGTTCGCCGGGTTGTACACCCAACGTGCGGGGAAGACGACCTGTGCGGGCAGGTTCTGACGCACCGAATCCTTCAGCGCAATATCAACCTCAACGCGCCACTGGCCATTCTCCTGCTGGCGGGTGGTCCAGTCCTGGGTTGCGTCCTCAAAACCGTAACGCTCGGAGACTTCCTCAATGCGGGCGCTCAGGGTCACGGGAATCTGTGCGGTACCCGAAGCGGAGCTACGGCGACCAATCTTCACGCTCTGAGCGGCACGAATAATGTGGGCACGCTCAGCAACAATCGGCCACTCGTAGCGGCGCACGCGCTCCGGCTCCCAACCGGACTCTTCAGCGATTTCCTCAACGGAGGCACCCTGACGGAAACGGGTCTGAATATCGCGCGGACCGAAGGTGCCCTTAGCACCCAGACCGCGGGCGGGCTGAATACGGCGAGCCTTGGTGATGCTCGTGCGCAGGTTCGCGTCAATCGGCAGCAAGAAGCGGGTGCCGTCAGCAGACTCAAGCACCAGATTTTCGCCGTCATCGTGAACGCCAATCAGACGCAGTTCAAGCATGAGAACCTCCATAGGTGAACCGGACGCGTTCGTGAATGTGTTGCACGGAACGCAAACTACCTACCAGGGTACCGTGAAAGCGCGGTAAATCAGTAGCGGAGGCGGGATTTTCACCAAAAAAAGATGTACTTTTCGCACCGAAAAAGCTAGAATGTGACGCCTAAACAGTCCAAAGCCTACCCAGGATTAGACAAATAGGGTGCCAATGGTGAACAATACCTGGCATGCCGTCGGGGTTAAATACACACCAGCGGCACCTAGAGCACTCATTAAACCAGCGTGGCCTAGTCCAACACACAGCCACAGAACCAACGGAGCGTGAAAGTTTGGCAACTGATTACGATGCACCTCGCAAGCAGGACGAAGAACAGAACGAAGAGTCCTACGAGGAGCTGAACGCCCGCCGTTCCGAGATGCAGTCCGGTGCGGTGGACGAAGACGAAAACAGCGCAGCAGAAAGCTTCGAGCTGCCCGGTGCTGACCTCTCCAACGAGGAGCTGAACGTTGTTGTTCTGCCCGCTCAGGACGACGAGTTCACCTGCGCATCCTGCTTCCTGGTGCGTCACCGCTCGCAGATCGCACGCGAAGAGGGCGGCCTGTCCTACTGCATCGAGTGCGAGGGCTAAAACTTTAGGGAAGGGCTAACACCCACCCGACATACACCTCATGACGGGGCGAGTGCCGAGTGCACCCGCCCCGTTGAGTATGTGAAAGCCGCGCACGCAAGAACAGTGCCGCGTCGCACCCCACACGGCACGCTGTGGCACACCATGGCACGCTGCCGCACGTGCTGAACGCGAACATGCAACGAAAACACCCCGCAGTAGAGCCTCAACACAGCGCGAGGTGATGGCACAGACACCCGCGAAAGGTTAGAGTATTGACCATGATGACCCCCGTAAACGTCCACATTAAGCTGCTCGACCCCGAGCTGCCCGCACCCGCCTACGCAAAGCCCGGCGATGCCGGCGCTGACCTGCGCTCCCGCATCGACTTCGAACTGGAACCGGGCGAACGCGCCCTCGTCCCTACCGGCGTGGCAATTGCCCTGCCCGAAGGTTACGTTGGTCTAGTGCACCCGCGCTCCGGCCTGGCGATCAAGAACGGTATCACCATTGTGAACGCACCCGGCACCGTTGATTCCGGCTACCGCGGCGAGCTGATGGTCACCCTGCTCAACACTGACAAGACCAAGTCCTTTCACGTGCAGCGCGGCGACCGCATTGCCCAGTTGGTCATTCAGAAGTACGAGCACGCAACCTTTACCGTGGTGGATGAACTGGAACAGACCGAACGCGGCTCCAGCGGCTTCGGCTCTAGCGGAATCCACTAGTCTGCTCTCACCGCGATTGTCGCACGAGAGAAGAGAAGAAACCCCCGCACCCTGCGTGCGGTGAAAGTAGGAATACCATGTTCGGATTTGGTAAGAAGAAGCGCGCCGCCGAGGTTGAAGAGGCAAAGACCGAAGAGGCAGTCGAGGCGACCGAAGAAACCACTGAAGCTGAGGAAATCGAGGCTGAGGGTGCCGAAGCTGACGCACCCGAGGTCATCAAGTACGACCGCATCAACGGTCCGCACGACATTGAAGAAGTCACCGCCGAAGACCTCGAAGACTACGTCGACCTGGGTGCACTGCGCATCAAGCTGCTCGACGGCATGAACCTGCGCCTCGAAACTGACGACGCAACCGGCGCGGTGATCGCCGCAACCATCACCCGCGACGGCGCAACCCTGCAGGTGCAGGCATTCGCCGCACCGCGCACCACCGGCATTTGGGACGACATCCGTCACGACCTGACCGAGTCCGTCGCATCCCAGGGCGGCATCGTCGAAATCTACGCCGGCGTATTCGGTGCCGAGATGCTGACCCGCCTGCCCGCCGTCACCCCGGACGGTCAGCCCGGTGAGCGTATCGCCCGTTTCGTGGGTGTGGACGGCCCCCGCTGGTTCCTGCGCGGCGTCATCTCCGGTGCGGCTGTGCTCGGTGACGATAAGGCTGCCGCCTCCGTGGAGGAAGTCTTCCGCACCGTCGTGGTGGACCGTGGCGACGACCCGCGCCCGCCGCGCGAGCTGCTGCCCATGACTCTGCCCGCCGACCTGGTCGTTGCGGCTGAGGAAGAGCCCGCCGTGGAGGAAGAAACCGAGAACGAGCACAGCAAGCTGCGCCCGATGCCTCGCCGCGGCCCTGAGATTACCGAGATTGGCTAATGCCTGAGTTCTCGAACTACTCGAGTGCGCTCGCGGTTCCTGAGGAGCAGATTCTTGCTCCCGGGTACCCCGAGCGCTTTCGCGTACGCCTTGCCGGACGCGTGGAGCAGGTATGGCTGCCTGCGCTGCAGGATAAGCCGATGTACCGTGCCGAGCTGGTGGTGGCTAAGTCTAAGCCCCTGCAGTGGTCGAGCCCGCTGGCGCTGATTGGTATGCCGATCGTGGAGCCGCCCGGTGAGGACTTCGAGGAGGAATCCGAGGACCCCGAGAAGCAGCACCATCTGAACACGGCGTCTTTGGCGACCGTGGCGGTGCAGGAGCCTCACGAGGTGTCTTTCCCGCCGTATGCGCCGTTCAACCCGGGGGATAGGGTGCTGCTGAAATGGCAGGGGCAGCGGATGGTGCCCGGTGTGCTTGCCGGTGCGTTGTTGCGCTGTTCCGGTGTGGTGTCGGTGAGGGCTCATCAGCCGGTGATTTATAACCCGCGCTATGAAATCGTGCCGCAATTCTTTGCTGAGAAGGGAAAACATGAGCGCTGAGCAGTCTTCGACCCAGCCCGATCCGAACACTAACCCCGCAACTAGCCCGGTTGCTGACCCGGCGCAGGAGGAGAATCAGCTGGCGCAGAGCCTGAGCGCCTCCATGGGTGCGAATATGCGCCGCACTGCCAACGGTGATGTGGATATTCTGCACGCTATCGGCGGCTGGCGCGGCCTGGTTGAATCCTCCCTGCCCGCTGTGGCGTTCCTAGTGTTGTTCACCGTGACGAAGGAACTGAACCTGTCCCTGATTGCGGCGTTGGCTGCGGCGGGCGTGTTCACGCTGATTCGTCTGGTGCAGGGCTCTAAGCTGGTGAGTGCGCTGACCGGTCTGGTGGGCGTGGCGATTTGTGCGTTTGCCGCGTACCGTACCGGTAATGCGAGCGACTACTTTGTGGTGGGCTTCTGGACGAACGGCGTGTACATCCTGGCGTATCTGCTGTCGATGCTGGTGCGTTGGCCGCTGATGGGTCTGATTTTTGCGGTCATTCGCGGTGAGGCGCTGAGCTGGCGCCAGAACCCGGTGCGCCTGCGCCAGTACATGCTGGCGACCTGGATTATTACCGTGCTGATGATGCTGCGCCTTGCCGTGCAGGTGCCCCTGTATTTTGCGAATAATGTGGAGGCGCTGGGCGCGACCCGCCTGATTATGGGTCTGCCGCTGTACGCTTTGGGCGTGTGGCTGGCGTGGCGTGTGTCGGCTCCCGAGGAGGCACCGGTGAGCGAGGACCCCGAGGCTGACGAAACTGCCGAAGTTGACGGTTCAGAAAGCCGCTAACCCCACAACTTCATACGTAGAAGAACTTCATAGAAGTATGCGAATGCCTCGGTACTCTATGGGTGACCGGGGCTTTCGCCTCCTCAAAAACTTACGTATAAACGCTATGCGAACAGTGCTATGCAAATAGTGCGCGGATCTGATCCTCACCAGCAATGGTCGTGATGAAGAACAGCTCGTCGCCGCCCTCAATCGCCACGTCCGCGCTGGGCGGGATCGGGGCGCCGTCACGCAGAATTGCGGTGAGCACCGTATCAACGGGCCACTGCACGTGATCCACGCGGTAACCGATGACGGGGTGGTCATCCGGCACGGTGTACTCGGCGAGGGTCGCGCCGCCAGCTTGCAGAGTCAGCAGGCGCACCACGTCGCCGACTTCCACGGCTTCCTCGACGAGGGCGGTCATCAGACGCGGGGTAGACACCGCAACGTCCACGCCCCAGGAATCGTCAAAGAGCCACTCATTACGCGGGTTGTTCACGCGCGCCACGGTGCGCGGCACACCAAACTCACTGCGCACCAGCAGGGAGACCATTAGGTTTGCCTTATCGTCACCGGTTGCGGCAACGACCACGTCCGCCTTGTTCGGGTGCACCTGGCGCAGTACGGACAGTTCGCAGGCGTCACCAATATGCCAGCGCACGCCGGGCAGATCGGCGCGCTTCTTGACTTCGGGCTTGGAGTCGATGATGGTCACGTCGTGGCCGTTCATCATGAGCTCTTTAGCGATGGAGGCGCCCACGGAACCGGCACCAACAATGAGGACCTTCACTTACTTCTCACCTTTCGAGGAGTCACGATGGCGGCCGATGAGTTCGAGGGGGTCGGGCAGCTCCGGGGGAGTGTCACCGAGGTGAAATTCATGCTCGATAACGGGGCCGTCGTTGTGCTTCTGCTCGGCGGGTTTCTTCGGGGCGTGGGGGTGCTTGCGGTGGCCCGAGGCGGGGGCGTAGTTCGCCTCCACTTCTTCGTCTTCAACGCGCGGCGGGCGGGAGAGAATACGGGTTACGTCCGCAACGTCGTCGGTGCGCATCATGACGTGCACACTATCGCCCTGCTGGTAGGCGGAATCCGGGCGGGGGAGCATGCCCTCACCAAAGCGGGTGATGTAGGCGATGCGCACCCCGGCGGCACGTTCGATACTGGTCAGGGCGTGACCCGCCCAGCCGTCGTCGAGCGGAATTTCGGTGAGCATGAGGCGGCCCGAGGGTTCACGGAAATCACCCTTGAGCGCCTGCTCGGGTAGCAGGCGGCGCAGCACCTGGTCGGTGGACCAACGCACCGAAGCGACCGTGGGAATGCCCATGCGCTGAAAGAATTCGGCGCGGTTCGGGTCGTACACACGCGCCACAACGTTCTTCACCTTGAACATTTCGCGTGCCACACGGGCGGCAATAATATTCGAGTTATCGCCCGAAGAGACGGCGGCAAAAGCGTACGCCTCGGTAATACCGGCACGCTTGAGAGTGTCCTCATCGAAACCGACACCGGTCACCAGACGTCCCTCAAAGCCCTTACGCAGCGGCTGGAAAGCACGTTCGTCCTGGTCAATGACGGCGACCGTATGCCCCGAAGCTTCCAGAGTGCGCGCCAACATGACGCCCACGCGTCCGGCACCCATAATGACGAAGTGAGGCATACATCCCTCCGAGTGTTGATGTTTTACGGTGATAAAGCGTTACCGCCTACCTCTACCAGTGTAATGGGCGGGTGAGCCTCCACGCCGATGCTCCGTGATATTCCGCTCGCAATGCCCACTATTCGGCTGAATAAAATTGAGCTTTGAAGCCGCGACCGATAGCCTTAACAGCGTGAGGAATCGTTGGGATAGGATGCGCATCGCCCTGACCGGTCAGCCGGTCAGCACGCGAAATCTTTCGGCAGTCGCGCTGCCGAAGCGCTATGCCCTGCCTCTTTTCGGTGCCGACGGCATTTCTTCGGTCGCCTACGCCGCCGACCAGATGATCCTGACCCTTGCCGCTGCGGGTGCGTCTGCGCTCGCTTTTTCACCCTGGATTGGTTTGGGCGTGGCGATGGTCGGTCTGTTGGTGATTGGCACGTACCGGTACAACATTAACCAGATTGCTTCCGAGGGCGATATTCAGCTGGTGTACCGCAAACTGGGTGCGCTGCCCTCGATCGTGATGGGTGCATCCTCGCTGATGGACTATATGCTCACGGTGGCGGTGTCTATGTCTTCGGCATCCTCGTTTTTGGTGGCGCTGTACCCGCAGATTCAGGATTGGCGCACCCTCATTGCGGTGCTACTCATTGTTGCCCTGACGCTGTTTGCGTTGCGTGGAGTGCAGCTGCTGGGAAAGATCGCGTACTGGCCGCTGTACGTTTTCTTGGCGCTGTTGGGGGTCACCCTCATTGTGGGTTGGGTTCGTGCCTCCACGGGTACTCTGCCGCTGGCTGAATCAGCGACCTATGTGATTGCCCCCGAATACCACGATCATGCTCTGGAAGGCCTGGCGCTGGTGCTACTTCTGGCACGTTCGTTCTCTGCTGGCTTGGTGGCGTTCTCGGGTGTTTCTACGATCTCTAATTCGGTAAAGTATTTCCGCCGCCCGAAGAAATATAATGCGGCGGTCACCATGATGCTGATGGGCCTGATTACCTCGGTCCTGCTGGTGAGCCTGCTCGGTTTTGCGGCGGCAACCCGCGTGCACATGGTGCACGATACGACCCGTTTCTTGTTCATTGACGGGCACACGCCGGGGGAGTATTTCCACCAGAAGCCGGCGCTGTATCAGGTGGCTTTGGCGATTTATCAGGGTGTGCCGTTCTTCGCGCAGCTGCTGGTGTTTGCGACGGTAGGCGTGCTGATTATTGCCTCACTGACGGCGTTTACGGGCTTCCCGGTGATTGCCTCGTCGCTGGCTGATTACCAGTACCTGCCGGTATTCTTCCGCAGCGTGGATTCACGCGGCCTGTACGCGAACGGTGTGCTGGCGCTGTCGGCATTCTCAATTTTCCTCACCTGCATTTTCGGTTCGGACGTGTACTCGCTGATTCAGCTGTACATTGTGGGCATGTGCCTGTCCATGATGCTGGTGCAACTGGCGGTGGTGCGTTACCGTATGCGCCTGCTGCGTATTACCCTCGCGCAGATGCCGCGCCGCGCCCTGCTACGCGATATTGCGGTATCTACGGTGGGTGTGGTCGTGACCACCGCGGTGCTGGTCACCATCGTGGTGACGAAGTTCGCTGCCGGCGCGTGGCTCTCCCTTGGAATGATTGCCCTGATGGTTGGAGGTATGGTTGTGACTCGCCGCCACTACGATGCGGTGGATGCCGCCCTGGACATCCCCCTGAACGCCGAATCCGTCGCGGATGTGGCGGCCCTGCCTTCGCGTGTGCACGCCATCGTGTACGTGGAGCGTGTGCGCCGCCCGGCGGTTCGTGCCCTCTCGTATGCGCGTGCCGGCCGCCCCTCCACGATTGAGGCGCTGACGGTCAACAACGACCGCGCCGCCCTGGAGATTGTGAAGAAACGCTGGTACGCCCTGGGCATTCCGGTGCCGCTGTCGGTGATTGATTCGCCGTACCGTGACACGGTGGAGGCTGTCGTCTCGTATATTCGCCGCCGCCGCAAGAAGTCACCGCGCGATATTTTGGTGGTGTACCTCCCGGAGTTTGTGGTGAAGCACTGGTGGCAGCGTATTCTGCACCGCCGCACGGTGCGCCGCCTCAAGCAGGCGCTTTTGCACGAGCCTGGCGTCATGACCGCGACCGTGCCCTGGGCGATGCACGAGGATGAGGTGTATGATGAGATTTTTGATCAGCGTTTACAAAGCGAAGAATCAACGGTAGAAGCAGAAGGCCCAACGGAAGCTGTCGCCCCGAAGATTACTCGTTCTGCAGGTGGCGGCCGTGAACTGACTCAGAGCAATCGCCACGCGGTGTACCGCGGCCGCCTGCACGAGGCGGACGCTGTGGCGCGCGAGAAGAAACGCCAGCCATAATAATCGCCCGGTACCTAGAAATAATTGCCCAGCGCCGAGCCCTGTCAATTGCCCCGCAACTTTACTTGAGCACCCCGCATAGCGCCTGGACTTTGCCTTTTGCAACCTATTTGGTGCCCCCTGTGGGGCGTCGGAACCGGAGTGAAGGCACAATCCGGTGTAAAATAGTTCACATTAAGTGATTCTTTAGGAGACAATGCTGTGACCCACACTGCTACCACGCCTGCCGCCTCCAACAACGTAGACGGATACAGCGTCGGGCAGACCCTCACCGTCACCTGTGAGGCACCCGCGCATGGCGGCGCTTTCGTAGCGCGCACCGAACAGGGCGTCATCTTCGTGCGTCACGGCATTGTCGGCGAACAGGCAGAAGTACGCATCACCGCCATCGGCCCCAAGCGCCGCTTCTACTTCGCAGATGTAATCTCCGTACCCGTACCCTCCCTGGTACGCCGCCCCCACCCCTGGATCCAGGCGGATGCGCTCGCCACCGAAGAGGAACGCGCCGCAGCAACCGGCGTACCCGAACTACTTGGCGGCATGGAATACGGCCACATCAGCCTGGCTGAGCAGCGACGCTACAAGACCGATATTGTCCGCACCCAAATCAACCGACTGGGCGGTCTGCCCCTCGAATCGCCCCTGCTGACCAACCTCATCGTTGAAGAGCTGCCCCTGCGCGATAACAACGAGGGCCTGTTCTGGCGTACCCGCGTGCGCTACAACGTGACCAAGATCCGCACCCAGCCCAGCGACCAGCAGAACAGCAACGAGCCCGGCAGCCAGAAGAACATTGGCAAGAAGAGCCCCGCCGTCACCTGGCGCGTCGGCATGCACCCCTACCGCGCCTCCCAGCCCGTACCGGTCGTAGACTTTCCCCTCGCCGCACTCGAACTGCGCAACCTAGAGCTTGAGCGGCTGAACCTGCGCGGCGTAAGTGAAGTCGAGGCAACCGTCTCCTCCCGCGGCAGGATCCTCCTGCAGTTCATCGTTGACCCGCGCTTCTCCATCGAAGAAGTCTCCAAGGACATCGAACAGCAGGCAGCCGACGCCTGGGGACTGCTCGCCAAGCGCAAGATCTCCCTCTTCTTCACCCCGCAGTCCACCTCCAACGGCAAACCCAAGCGCCGCCGCCCCGGCTCCGCCCACAGCCCCTACCGCCGCGTACCCGAAGGCGACCAGCTGCTCGGCGCGGGTCTGCGCTCCGTCACCGAAGAAGTCACCTTCGGATCCCGTCGATTCAGCTACCAGGTGTCCGCCGGCGGCTTCTGGCAGATTCACCGCGCCGCCCCCTCCACCATGGTCGGAACCATGCTCACCATGCTCCGCCCGCAGGAAGGCGAATGCACCCTCGACCTGTACGCCGGCGCGGGCCTGTTCACCGCCGCGCTCGCGGACGCCGTGGGCGCGACGGGTACCGTCGTCAGCATTGAGGGTTCCCCGGTGACCCATAAGGATGCGCGCTCGAACTTCGCGCCGGATGGTTGCTCCCGCACCGAGAACTCTGCGGACACCCGCATTGAGGTGATTCGCGGTGATGTGGCACGCCACCTGGTAGATCTGAAGACCGCCCTTGAATTTGGTGAAATCCCCGCTATTGATGCGGTGGTCCTTGACCCGTCCCGTGAGGGCGCGAACCGAACCACCCTGGAACGCCTGGATGCGCTGGACCCCAAGCGCATTCTGTACGTGGCGTGCGACCCGGCATCCCTGGGTCGTGACACCGGTATTTTGCGTGAGCTGGGTTGGGACATGGTGCAGCTCCGGGCGTTTGATATGTACCCGAATACGCATCACGTGGAGTCGGTGGCGCTTTTTGAGCGTGCCCCGGCGAAGCCTCGTCCGCGCCGCCGCCGCGCCAAGTAGCGCGCAGCTAGTAGCCGTAACAAAGAAGCAAATAATCGCAGTGTTGGGCAGGTTAGGCTGTTCACCAGCCTGCCCACTAGGAGTTATTTCAGGCCGTTTTCGCTCAACCCGGTGCGTCTTGCTCTGTGGGCGCATAAATCTGCTTTTTGGCACCGTAAACGGTAGAATCATTGAAGAACCAACGCACGGAATGAGCCGTGCCCCAACCTTGAGGAGTGTGGGTGTATGTCCGCTGAAAACGCATTGCCGCAGGAGGAGACCCCGAATAGCGCCGCCGGTGGCGCACCCACCGCCGACTACAGCATTGGCAATGGTGCCACTGCCAAGTTGCTCCCGGGTATTCAGTCCCCGGCGGACCTGCAGAACCTCAGCTACGAGCAGCTGGAGGAGCTCTCTAAAGAGATTCGCCAGTTCATCGTGACGAACGTGTCGGCGACCGGCGGTCACCTGGGCCCGAACCTGGGCGTTGTGGAGCTGACCCTCGGCATTCACCGTGTCTTCGAATCTCCCAAGGACAACATTCTTTTCGACACCGGCCACCAGTCCTATGTGCATAAGCTGGTGACTGGTCGTCACGCGTTTAAGACTCTGCGTCAGAAGGGCGGCCTGTCGGGTTACCCGGATCGTGGCGAGTCTGAGCACGACATTATTGCGTCTTCGCACGCCTCCAGCTCGATTTCGTGGGCTGACGGTATTTCTCGCGCGCACAAGCTCAACGGTGAAGATGATCGCTACACCGTGGTCCTCATTGGTGACGGCGCGCTGACCGGCGGTATGGCGTGGGAGGCTGTGAACAATATTGCTGCCGACCGCACCCGCAAGGTCGTGATTGTGGTCAACGATAACGGCCGCTCCTACGCGCCGACCATTGGCGGTTTCGCGAACCAGCTGTCTGAGCTGAAGCACGGTGTGCAACAGCAGGTGGATCGCGTGCGCCTCGATCACCGCTACGACAACGCCCTGGATGCGGTGCGCATCGGTCTGCAGCGTGGCGGCCCCGTCGGTCAGATGGTGTACCGCGGCCTGCACGGCATGAAGGCGGGCATTAAGGACGTCGTCGTACCCAAGGGCATTTTTGAAGACCTGGGTATGAAGTACGTGGGTCCCATTGACGGCCACGACCAGCAGGCTGTGGAGAACGCACTGACCGCGGCGAAGAACTACGCCGGCCCGGTGATTGTGCACGCCATTACCGAGAAGGGTCACGGCTACGCGCCCGCCCGCGCGAATGAGGACGACCAGTTCCACGCGGTGGGCCAGATTGACCCGCTGACCGGTGAGGATGTTTCGACCAGCACCTCCGAGTCGTGGACCGGTGTCTTTGGTAGCGAAATCGCAGATATTGCGGATGAGCAGGAGAACGTCGTCGGTATTACCGGTGCGATGCTCATTCCCGTGGGTCTGCGCGAATTCCAGAAGCGCCACCCCGAGCGCGTTATTGACGTAGGTATCGCTGAGCAGCACGCCGTGGCGATGAGCGCCGGCCTGGCGTACGGCGGCATGCACCCGGTGGTTGCCCTCTACGCAACCTTCCTGAACCGCGGTTTTGACCAGCTGCTTATGGACGTTGCCCTGCACAAGGCGGGCGTGACCGTGGTGCTGGACCGCTCCGGCATTACCGGCCCGGACGGCGCAAGTCACCACGGCATGTGGGACTTGGCGATGCTGCAGTTCATTCCGGGTCTGCACCTGGCGGCTCCGCGTGATGGCGCGACCCTGCGCGAAGAGTTGCGTGAGGCTGTAGCTATCAACGATGCACCGACCGTGATTCGCTACCCGAAGGGCTCCGTGGGCGAGGATATTCCCGCCCTGGAGCGTTGCAGCGACGGCGTGGACGTGTTGGCACGCACCGGTGAACCCCACCCGGAGACCGGTCAGCGTGACGTATTGTTCGTTGCCGTGGGCTCTATGGCTCGTGTGGCTCTGGAAGCCTCCAAGGTGCTTGCCGCCGAGGGTATCCAGTCCACCGTGGTTGACCCGCGCTGGGTGATGCCGGTGCCGTCTTCGGTTATTGAGTTGGCTCGTGATCACCGCATTGTGGTGACCATTGAGGACGGCGTGCGTTCCGGTGGTGTGGGTTCGCGCATCCGCCAGGAAATGCGTGCGGCTGGCGTGGATACCGCGCTGAGCGAGCTGGGTCTTCCGGCGGAGTTCATTCCGCACGCTTCCCGCGAGCAGATTCTGGAGGAGGTCGGCCTGACTGCCGAAACCATTATCGCGGACCTGCGTGCGCAACTGGCTGGCGATAAAGTTCCGTTCGCTCGTGAAGAGGGTCAGAAGCCGCGCCACACCCGCTAAGCGGTCGTACCTGAGTGCCCGCCTGAGCTTCTCTTAGTAGCGCGTCGCAATAGCAGGCATCAGTAGCAGCGGGCACCATAAGACAGCACAAAGCCCCGCCCATTAGTCGTGATGGGCGGGGCTTTGCTGTACGTAGGTTCTGAGCCGCCGGTTTAGGAATCGTTGGAGGTGTGGGTGACGAAAATTTTGCCGCCCTTCTCCTGCACCGGGTAGCTGGCAAGGGGTGACTCCGCGGGGCCGTGCACGACCGAGCCGTCAGATACAGCGAACTCGGAGCCGTGGCAGGGGCACACGATGCGGTTGGAATCCTGCACCTGCACCTGGCAGCCCTGGTGGGTGCAGACGGTGCTGAACGCCTTGTACTCGCCCGAAGACGGCTGGGACACAATAACGGTCGTGGAGCCGTGAGTCAGGCGTGCCGCCTTGCCCACGCCCACTGCGGAGGCGGAACCTACCTCAACGGTGCCTTCGGGTGCGGTAACGTTGGAGTCACCTTCAGCGCAGGAGGCGAGCAGCGCACCGGATGCGACGGCACCGGTGATGAGGGTTGCGCGGCGGGAAAAGACGTGTGCAGAAGAATCCGTCTCTGCGGTAGCTGCTGCGGCATCGACGGCATTAGATTCGACTGCGGCGGGGGAGGCACACGCCTTCTGAGAGCGGCAGCATCCGTTGGGTGCGGGCATAGTGGTTCCTTTCGTGTACTCTCTCCACCCTATGCCGGTTTGGGACAAAAATCGAATGAGAGCAGGCTAAGCTTGGTTCGCGTTTGCACCTCATGCAAACTCCCCGAGACAAAAACCCGAGACAAACTACCGAGGCACACAAAATGCCGGTCGGGCGGTCGCATCAGCAACGCACCCAACCGGCACACACATCTATTCAACGTTAGAGAAATCTACCCCAGGTGGCGGGCAAAAATCGGCGCAATCACGGGGGCAACCAGACCCGTCTGCCACGAACGCGCACCGTACTCGGTGAGCGCATCCCGCAGGGTCTGCTCGTCAAAACGAGCCGGCGGCTCCCAGCAGAGGCGGCGAACATAATCGGTCGTGATCAGGTTCTGCGCCGGAATATTCAGCTCCTCAGAGAGCTCATCAATTGCCTGACGGACCTCGGTGAACAGCGCCAAGTTCTTGGGGCGCTTGGACTCCCACGCCTTCAACGGCGGCGGGGCAGTAGACGGCAAAGTGAACGGTACGGCGTTCTCACCGCGTGCTGCCGCGGCAATAGCACGCACCCAGCGCGGGCCCTCACGACGCAAACCACGCGTCTGAAAACCAGGAATCGACATGATAGCGGGCACGTTACGCGGCATGGTGCGTGCCGCCTCCACAATCGCAGAATCGGGCAGCAGACGCTTCGTGTCAACGTCCTTCTTACGCGCCAGCGAGTCACGCTCAAGCCACAGGTTACGCAGCGCCGTCAGTTGCTTGACCGAACGCAACATCGTGCGGCCCTTCGTCTTACGCCAACGCTCCGGCTGATCCGCAGGATCCTTCACCGGGGTCTTGCACAGGTACTCGAACTCCTCCAAGGCGTACTGCAACTTACCCTGCTGGCGGAGCAAATCCTCCAACGCGTCACGCAAATCAATGAGCACGTCAACGTCCAGCAGCGCATAGTTCAGCCACGACTCCGGCAGGGGACGGCGCGACCAATCTTCCTTCGAGTGCTTCTTCGCCAGCTTATAGCCGAGCAGCTCCTCAACGGTCGCACCCAGGTTCACGCGCTCCAGACCGGCAAGACGTGCACCAAGCTCCGTATCAAACAGACGGTTCGGACGCATACCGAGCATATCCAGGCTCGGGAAGTCCTGAATTGCGGCGTGAATAACCCACTCAGCATCCGCCAGAGCATCGTTAATAATGCGCAAATCCTTAAACGCCTCAGGGTCAATCAGGTACAGCTGATCTTCACGCTTGAGCTGCACCAAAAAAGCACGCGAACCGTAGCGGATGCCCTGGGCACGCTCTGTATCAACAGCCACCGGGCCGGACGCCGCCGCCAACTGCTCAGCGGCACGACGCAACCCGCTTTCCGTGTTGATAAGGGTCGGAATCGGTGCGGAAGGGGTCTCCAGAGGAACAACGTCCGGAACTTCGATACCGTTAAGGGTCAGCTGAGGGGTGCCTGCGGCATTCTGTTCAGCTGCGGTACTCATGCACTCAATCCTTTTCCTCTGTCTGATTCGACGCGCCCATACGATGCGCCAGATGCCCGGGTAAGCGTATGCCCGAGCAAACACGAGCCCGGGCGGGGTGGCGTGCCCGCGAAGGCACTACGCCATTCTACCCGCCCGAGCTTAAAGCCTCGAATTTAGAGAGACTCACAATAAGGGGTTCACCGGCGTGCCCGCTGGGAGCACCGCCGGGGTTTATTCGGCGGCTTACGCCTTGTCAGCTGATGCCTCGTCAACCGGAGTATCACCAGGCTGTGCTTCACTAGGCTGTGCTTCATCGGCCGGGGTCAGCGTCAGACACACCGAATTAATGCAATACCGCAAATCCGTGGGAGTCGGGTAGCCCTCACCCTCAAACACGTGACCCAGGTGCGAATCACAGGCGGCGCAACGCACCTCCACACGGCGCATACCGAACGTCGTGTCCTCCAGGTAACGCACACGGTCCTCAGCCAGCGGCGCGAAAAACGACGGCCAACCACAATGCGAATCGAACTTCTGATCGGAACGGAACAGCTCCGTACCGCAGGCACGGCAAGAATACACACCCTCCGTGTGGGTGTTCCAGTACTCGCCCGTGAACGCGCGCTCGGTGCCGCCCTCACGCAGAACAGCGTACTCTTCAGGCTTGAGAACCTCACGCCAGTTCTTGGCGATAGCACCCATGCCGGGTAGCGAATTGCCCATCATGACTCCTTCAGTTTGCTCTCATGCCCAGACTCTTACGGCATATGTAACGCCGCGGCCGGGCGGATTATTCCCGCTGAGTGCGGACTAAGCGCGGATGTCCGCGTACTTGCCGTTGGTGAGCTTCAGCAGGTCGTCCGGGGCGAGCTCAACGTCCAGGCCGCGCTTACCGCCAGAGACCATGATTGTGTCAAAAAGCTGCGCAGACTCATCGAGCAGGGTGGGGGAGGGGGTCTTCTGACCCAGCGGAGAAATACCGCCCACCACGTAGCCGGTGCGGCGCTCAGCGACCTTCGGGTCGCACATGGAGGCGCTCTTCCAGCCCAGTGCCGCCGCGGCAGCCTTAATGTTCAGCTTGCCAGACACGGGTACGATCGCGACCGCGAAATCCTTCTCGTGCACAATCAGCAGGGTCTTGAACACCTGCTCTTCGGAGACGCCGAGGTTCTTCGCGGCCTCTTCACCAAAGGAGGTGACGCCCTCAACGTGCTCGTATTCACGCATCTGGAAGGGGGTGTTCGTCTCGGTCAGCAGTGCTACGGCGGCGGTTGCTGCGCCGCTCTTCTTACCTTTAGTTTTCTTAGCCATACAACCATTTTACGGAAGTCACCATGCGCCGATACCTATACGCCGAGAAGCCACATGTGTTTCGAAAAGCCACAACAATGGTGGCTTCTCGAAACACATGTGGCTTCTCAATGGTTATGGGGTTATTTCAGTAGCCGTTTTTCCTTCAGCTGCTCTTGAGAAAGCGAGCCAACGACAGTCCAAAATCCATCTGAATATTTGAGAATGTAAGCGCCGTTATCGTCCCCTTCGGCCGTATTTTTGTCTTCGGTGTATGACCCGTCGGGTTCAACGTACATTGCGAATTCCCAAATGTGTTTCAGCATGAGAGTGTATTCTTTAGTTTTTTTCATCATAGATAAACTGGCCATCGAGCTGATATTTGTCGAGACCAGTAATAATCCATCCGCCGCACTTATAAAGACGCTCGATGTATCCGTAGAACTTTCCTTTGTCAGCTCCCGGCTTCACATATGCTTTGGCGTGTTTAAATATCAAAAAATTAGTGAAATGGATAGGGGATATCCCTTTTTGTTTTGCTTTAAATCAGATTTTTGGATGGAATGGTAGATGATAAGACAAAATATCTTTGAACATAAGACAAACGCCAAAAATGACGCTTGTCTACGTTCTGAGGTGGCCTTTAGGCTCCCTTTTTTCTTAGTAAATACCGATGAGTAATTGCATGCCAAGACTAGTCAGGATGATAGCAATCCAGCAAAGGGCTCCAAGAAAAATGGATTTTCCACTGGATTTGATCATAGCAATGAGGTTGGTTTTGAGACCAATAGCACTCATAGCCATGATGATGAGGAATATGGAGAGTTGTTTGAGAGGTGAAAAGAAGCTATTGCTGACACCGAAAGATGTGAGAAGAGTAGTTAGCAGAGAAGCTAGGATAAAGTAGAGAATGAAAACGGGGAAGATTTTTTTAAGCTTCACTTCTTGGTTGTTGCCTTGTTGACGGCTTTGCCAATAGGAGAGGAAGAGAACGATAGGGATAATAGCTAGAGTACGTGTTAGCTTGACAATAGTTGCAGGCTCAAGAGTGTTTGCATTGTAAAGACTATCCCAGGCACTAGCAGTAGCTGTCACAGAGGAAGTATCGTTGACCGCAGTACCGCAAAGAGAGCAAAACCTTCGTTGGAAAGATGGAGCCAAGAACCTAGAGTTGGAAAGATAAGAGCTGCCAAGACATTGAAGAAAAAGATAACAGAAATGGCTTGGGCCACTTCTTTTTCCTTGGCGTGAATAACAGGAGCAGTCGCTGCAATGGCAGAACCGCCACAGATAGAAGAACCTACACCGACCAAGGTAGCAAGCTTTGTATCCAGATTAAAAAAGCGTTGGAAAAAGAAAGCAATAATTAAAGCGATAGAAATGGTCGAAATGATGACAGGAAGGGAAGATTTTCCAACTGCGAAAACTTGTGAGATACTGAGTCCAAACCCAAGCAAAATAACAGCATACTGAAGCAATTTTTTGGAGCTGTAAGTCAAACCGGCATCCAGTTGTGTATAGGAAGTGAGAAAGGGATGGAGAATCATTCCGATAAAAATGGCGAAAACAGGTGCTCCCACAACAGGCAGAAATCCTCCTAAAACCCAAGAGATGATAGAAATGATCAGACAGACTGACAGTCCTGCCCAATTTTTTGATAGAAATGACATAAAAACCTCCGAAAATAAGTACTTCTTATTATGATCTTTTCTGTCAGAAAAGTAAATTAGAAAGTAGGAATACAGACCCAGCCCGGGGAGCGCACCACCTCAGCCTCCGCGCTGATAAAGGCGTTCGATATCCTTGAGGAACTTAATATCCTTCTCGTAGGTATCCAGCATATAGGGCCATACATACTGCATATCACCGGTCTGAATACCGTAGTTACGGGCTCTGACCCAATCGGTCATCATCTCACGAAGACCAGCAAAGGTTTCAGGGTACTGTTGCGGCTTAGCCTTCGGAAGAGGGACGTTCTGAGCTATACCGTATGCATCAGCTTTGCGGTACTCGCCGTCGGGTGCTTTAGAATTACCTGAATACCCGCGAGTTACTCTCGGAGTAGCGGAAGCAGAAGCGGCATCCGATGCCGCCGCAGAAGCCGAAACGGTCTCACTCGGCGCAGCGGAAGTCGTGGCTGCCGCCTCATTATTTGCCTGCTGGCCACACGCCGCAAGCAGGGCACCAAAGCCCACAAGCACGCCGCTGCTCAACAGTGCGCGGCGGTAAGAATAACGGAAGTCATGGAAATACATTCCTCGTATCGGTGTGAAGTGTGAATAGGTGGCTGGCTAGAAACCGGAAGACTAACCAGCCGAAGGGGAAGAACCCCCGATAGCTGAGAAGCCACATGCGTTTCGAAAAGCCACAAACAAAGTGGCTTCTCGGCGAACATGTGGCTTCTCAGCGTAAGACCCGCGGCGGGCTTTACATGTCGGGCCAGTCGCGGTGCAGCGAA
>NZ_KZ627133.1:0-2231 GCF_001811075.1 Rothia sp. HMSC069C03 | reverse complement strand
TCGGGCCAGTCGCGGTGCAGCGAATACTCCGTGTCCCCGTCACCGTTATCGTTCAGATGCCAACGCTGACCGGTACGAATATCAGCCTTGCGCAGACGAGGGTTCGGATTATCCTTCTTACCCATCGTGGGGTCGTTCTTACAACCCCAACGAGTGTCGTCTTCATCGCAGGTGCCACCGACACGGCCCACGTCAACCCACCACACACGGATCAGCAACGGATCGACAGTTTCCTTCGTCAACACGACATCCAGAGCATGCCAGTCACCGCCGTTCACACGGAAACGACCAGAGTAAGACACGGTCGCATAGGCATGGAAATTGCCTGAACGCTTATAGACATAACTGGTCGCGGTCTTGCGTGACTCTTCACCACGTGCCCTGCTGACCGGCTTGCCCATCGTGTAGAAGCTGCCCTCGTCGCCGTTACCGTACTGGATGGTCATCTGGGTGGGGTAGGATTCCATCTCTACGTGGCCAATCATGAGGTCGCCTTCCCAACGTGCGGTGGGGGCGTCAACGTAGAAGTTGACCGCCTGATTCTTATAGACGTTGGGGTTGTCTTCGCCCTGACCAGAGCCAAGGTTATAGGACTGCTTCAAAACAGGGGCCTGGATATCGGTTTTAGCGAATTGGTCCTCAATCTCTTGGAGCATTTCTTCAATAGTGGGACCCTTGGGCTGTGCGGGGTCATTAGAGGTGAAGGTTTTAGCGTCATGAGGTTTGCAGAACTTTGACAGTTCAAACCCGCCCCCTCTTTTAGTCGTCTTCACAGCCATTCCATCTTCTAGCTTATATTCCGAGTATTTTTGTTTTCCGGGACGGTAATCTTCCGTATAGCATGTATTATTTCCGTCAAGTGGTGCATAGTAATCAACGCCACCACTGTCTTTGTTGACCCTGTGAGTTTGATGTATTTCATCAATCCAATTATGGTAGGATCCACCTATTGGTTTTGCAGAATGCTCATCATTTGAGGGCAAATCGGATTGTTTTTCTTGGTTACGTGAGGTGGAATCACCGCGACGCTGATTTGGCTGACCGGGCACTTGCACGCAATGTCCACTAGAGTCTTTAGTTGTACACTCTGCACTTATTGCGGATGGATTATCTATAGCTGAAAAAGTTGTTGCTAATACAACACAAATAAATATTCTTGGGCAACGAATTAGATTCATTTTATTCTACAGTTCCTCTTCTGATTTACTTCCAGCAATTTTCCAATAGCCGTCGGAATAGGTGAAAAGGAAGTAGAAAGTATCGTCACTGGTGTCAGTGTTAGCCTTCATTGTGAGGTGGCCATTAGATTCCACGTACATAACTGTGCTCCAGAAACGACGGTGCTTCATACGATATATTTTCTTTGCTTCATCGTAGATAAGCGGGCCCTCTGGCTGGTAGCTATCCAACCCATCAACAGTCCAACCACCGCGCTGATAAAGACCCTCAATGTACCGGTAGAACTCATATTCTTCTGCATCTTCCGTGACGTACTTGAAAGCGTAGGAGCAGTCCCCGGTCTGGATAGCATAGTTATGCGCAACAACCCAGTCCTTCATCATCCGGTAGAGGCCTTCTTCCGTCTCGGGGTACTGAGCAGGCTCATTACGAGGCTTGGGAACATTCTGAGCAGGGCCGTACTCATCGGCTTTACGGTACTCACCATCCGGGGCTTTGGAATTACCTGAATACCCGCGAGTGACTCGCGGGCTCGGAGTAGCTGATGCAGAAGCGGCATCGGATGCCGCCGCAGACGCCGAAGCGGTTTCGCTCGGCGCCGCGGAGGCGGTGGCTGCCGCCTCGTTATTTGCCTGCTGGCCGCAGGCTGCAAGCAGGGCACCAATGCCCACAAGTGCGCCGCTGCCCAGCAGGGTACGGCGATTAAAGATGGTCGAATCCATAGAAGATACGCTCCTATCGTCGGTGATGGTGTGTTGTTTAGTTTCTAGTCGGGCCGTTATTCGCAGGTCAAGCTGACCACCGGAAGGAAAACAGCCCCGTAGCGCACCCAACAAACGCATCAATGCGTTATGGAACACTACAGTTACCACCCTACCGCATCTTTGTGTCTATTTGTGTTGCTTTGAGTGCAATAGTATCTGAACGTCATTATTCGGACACATCAATGCTTTATGCATCAAATATCTCTGCGTCCACGGAGGCGCCACCCCTGCAGAATTTGTACCATGGTTTAGTGTCTTCGACCATGGTTTTTAACTACGACCAAAGAC
>NZ_KZ627132.1:0-235 GCF_001811075.1 Rothia sp. HMSC069C03 | reverse complement strand
GCGGCGAGGAGGAAAAAACGAAGAACTTCTTCGGTGTTTCTCCTAGTCAGAAGCGGTTGAATGACTTTCAATTGTATAGTGTTTTGGTTTCTTGCTTAGAAGATTCTTGGTCATCTGAATGGTGATGTTGGAGGAGTTTAGGAAAGAAACATTGTGGTGTGAATCACGGAAAACGGATTTGCATGACATACAAAACGCTGGTATAGTTGATTGAGTTGCCGCGGGAACGCGGTAA
>NZ_KZ627131.1:10712-11719 GCF_001811075.1 Rothia sp. HMSC069C03 | reverse complement strand
GTGTTCCCCGCGCGAGCGGGGATGAGCCGCGGCGCACATCTCAAACGTGATTCTCTCCGTAGTGTTCCCCGCGCGAGCGGGGATGAGCCGACATGAAAACCAAGATCGGCTCCGCGCTACTGGTGTTCCCCGCGCGAGCGGGGATGAGCCGCTTCTCTAGACGCTTAGCGCGTTCTTGTGCCAGTGTTCCCCGCGCGAGCGGGGATGAGCCGCAACGGATTAGACTTCATGACATCGTCGTCATGTGTTCCCCGCGCGAGCGGGGATGAGCCGCCCGCATCCTTGCCGTCATAGAACTTCTCACGGTGTTCCCCGCGCGAGCGGGGATGAGCCAGGGCGGCGGGGGTGCGCCCTTATATATATGGTGGTGTTCCCCGCGCGAGCGGGGATGAGCCGTCAGGCCGCCCTTATCCTTGGCAGTCGCGCCCGTGTTCCCCGCGCGAGCGGGGATGAGCCGGTGCTGGCCGAGTCATGGATTTCATGAAGGGTGTGTTCCCCGCGCGAGCGGGGATGAGCCGGCATAACAACACGGCAATACCGCCACATTACCGTGTTCCCCGCGCGAGCGGGGATGAGCCGTCATTGCGGGTGCGCTCTTCATGCACACTGTAGTGTTCCCCGCGCGAGCGGGGATGAGCCGGCACCAATACGGCGCATTGAAAGCGATTCTGTGTGTTCCCCGCGCGAGCGGGGATGAGCCGTCAGTAGGAGCCTGAAAGAACAGCGCCCCACCGTGTTCCCTGCGCGAGCGGGGATGAGCCGGGTGTGCTGGTCCAGGAGGAAGGAAGGCAGCGGTGTTCCCCGCGCGAGCGGGGATGAGCCGACGTAGCGGACTTCCTCGCCGCGCTGGCTCCAGTGTTCCCCGCGCGAGCGGGGATGAGCCGTGAAGCTGCCATCTTCACGCTTGTGCGACGTCGTGTTCCCCGCGCGAGCGGGGATGAGCCGAAGCTGCGGGGGCGGTGGCTTGTTATCTGTGGGTGTTCCCCGCGCGAGCGGGGATGAGCCGC
>NZ_KZ627131.1:10275-10612 GCF_001811075.1 Rothia sp. HMSC069C03 | reverse complement strand
CGTGTTCCCCGCGCGAGCGGGGATGAGCCGAGCACCATCATGTGCAGGTAGAGCTTAATGAAGTGTTCCCCGCGCGAGCGGGGATGAGCCTACAGCACAGAGCCCAATGTTTACCGTAGTTTGGTGTTCCCCGCGCGAGCGGGGATGAGCCGGAAGCCCTACAAAACACCCAAACCGAAAGGAAGTGTTCCCCGCGCGAGCGGGGATGAGCCGACATGAAAACCAAGATCGGCTCCGCGCTACTGGTGTTCCCCGCGCGAGCGGGGATGAGCCTGCCCCCCGGAAAACCGGAGGGCAAATTCAATAGTGTTCCCCGCGCGAGCGGGGATGAGCCGCG
>NZ_KZ627131.1:9715-10175 GCF_001811075.1 Rothia sp. HMSC069C03 | reverse complement strand
GTGTTCCCCGCGCGAGCGGGGATGAGCCGCGGAGCTGGTTGCCTTCGGTGCCGTCGGTGCGGTGTTCCCCGCGCGAGCGGGGATGAGCCGAAAATGACAGGCGAAGCGTTCAACTTCCCCGTGTGTTCCCCGCGCGAGCGGGGATGAGCCGCACCAGGCGCCAAGACGCCCAAGGGCAAGAAGGGGTGTTCCCCGCGCGAGCGGGGATGAGCCGCGTCCGACGCGGGCAAACCAGCGATACCCAGAGTGTTCCCCGCGCGAGCGGGGATGAGCCGGCTAAGAAGCGCGTCCGCAAGTACGAGAAGAAGTGTTCCCCGCGCGAGCGGGGATGAGCCGCGGTCGCGGCGGCAGCCATAGTGAGTGAAGTGGTGTTCCCCGCGCGAGCGGGGATGAGCCGACGGTCACGGCCAGGGGTAAGCGCAAAGGCCTGTGTTCCCCGCGCGAGCGGGGATGAGCCGCC